>NZ_LT559262.1:329357-658715 GCF_900083545.1 Alistipes provencensis
ACGGCGTCAAGTTCATTACCGCGAAATACAGCGAGGGATACGGACTGATCTACGACCAGACCGAGGACGGAGGACGTTTCCTGCTGGTGAACTTCGATTACAGCACCTCGGAATCCGATTCCGGCCAACGGTCCGGACAGATTACGGAGTTCCCCGACGGCAGCGCAATGAGCGGCATCACCGACTACGAACTCATAGACGGCTGGTTCGTCAAAGATGCCGCCTTTCCTCCCGGTCCTTCGAGTGTCATGATGCTGTTCCGCAGGAAATCCGACGGCAAGTACTATACGCGCGAAGTGAAAATCACCTATACGTCGAGAACTTCGTCCGTGGAGATATCGGAGGTCTACGAGGAGGTCTACCGCGAACTGCCCGAATTCGGCCCCGACAGCAAGACCTGCGTGATCCGCGTCGACGGCGGAAGCTCTTACAAGTCGGGCTACATGTTCTATACCTCGGCTTCGAACCCCCGCAAAGTACTGGTCAAGGAGCGCACCGCATCGGCGGCGCCTACCGAATTCCATACGTTCGACAGCGATGTCGCAGCCATCGTCGAGGGTACGATGAAGAGCAACAACTGCTACATGCTCTTCGCACTGACCGACGGCACGGTAATGATGTACACCACCTCGAACCGCAACGTAGGTTCGGGTGTGAATTTCCTCACCTTCGAGGAGGAGCGCGTCATCGAGAAATACCAGATTGACGGCAAAATCCGCTGGGGAGGATTCAAATACGGCGGATTCTCGAATTTCTAATTCGGAAAACAAGGCACGAAAAAGCCGCTTCTTTCGGAGCGGCTTTTTTTATTTCAGGCCCGTGAGCAGGGCGAGGAGAGAACCGAAGAGGAAGAAGAACTTGCTGAGCTTGAGCCGCAGCGAGCGGTAGCCCCGGTACTTCTGGGTTTTGACGGTGTTGATGCTGATGCCCAGCCGGCGAGCAATCTCGGCGCCCTTGAACCCGGCGATCGAGAGGAGGATGATCCGGCTCTGCTCCGAAGGCAGGGCGTGGATGTCGCTGTAAAGCCGGCGGATAACCTCCTCCCCGACCATTCCGGCAAGCAGCTCGGTATCGGCTTCGGGATCGAAGTGGGGGGGGGAAATTTCGTCGCGCACCTGCTGTTCGTGCATGTTCCGTAACAATGACTCGCGGTTGCTGCGGTCACGCCGGTAAGCCAGCGAATTATGGTAGACCGAACGGTAGAGGTAAGCCGCAAGTTCGGGAAGCACCGAGAAAGTCCGCTCCGACTGCCACATCCGGAGCAGCAGCTCCTGAACAAGGTCCTCGGCGAACGCGGCATCGCCCGTGAGCGACGCGGAGTAGGCACAAAGCGCCTTGTAGTAACGGGCGTAGAGTTCCTCCCAAGCAACGGGCTCCTTCCCGTTGATCCGGTTCACGAACTCTTCCGATTCCGTTCGTTTTATCTCCATGGCAGCTTTTCCGACTTGTGCAAAACGTTTGGCGTGCTTTGCAAAAACCCTCTAAAAGAGCGTTGCAACGAGGGGTTTGCTCGCAAATATAAGCATTTTGCACCATATATATATACGTTTCGGACATTTTTCTGCTCGGCCCAAACGAGGTCCTGCATTACATTTTTCAACAAAAATCCGGCTCGAAACGACATTTATTCCGGATTCCGCACATCGATATAATAAATCGTCGCAAAAGGTTGCATTTTAATTAAATTTTCCTAAATTTGTATTATCCGAATCATACCGCAAATCTTATGAAAAAACGCGAACTTTTACTCGGAGACGAAGCCCTCGCGCTGGGGGCGCTCCATGCGGGACTGTCGGGCGTCTATGCTTATCCGGGCACCCCATCGACCGAGATCACCGAATATATTCAGGGCCATCCCCTCGCCGCCGCGCGCGGCGTGCACCACACCTGGTCGACGAACGAAAAGACAGCCATGGAGGAGGCGCTCGGCATGTCGTTCGCCGGCAAACGCGCGCTGGTCTGCATGAAACATGTGGGTCTGAACGTGGCGGCCGACGCTTTCGTCAACGCGGCGATGACCGGCGCCAACGGCGGACTGGTGGTCGTCGTTGCGGACGATCCCTCGATGCACTCCTCGCAGAACGAGCAGGATTCGCGTTTCTACGGTAAATTCGCCCTCGTGCCGACCTTCGAACCCTCGACGCAGCAGGAGGCCTATGACATGGTGAAAGCCGCGTTCGAACTCTCGGAACGGTTCCAAATCCCGGTGCTGATGCGCCTGACGACCCGCATGGCCCACTCGCGGGCGGTGGTCGAGGTGACGGAGCCCCGCGCCGAGAACGAACTGCACTCGCCTGTCGAGACCCGCCAGTGGGTGCTCATGCCGGGCAACTCGCGCGTGCGGTACAAGGCTCTGCTGGACGACTACGCCCGGCTGGAGACGGAGGCCGCCGCAAGCCCGTTCAACGCCTATGCGGAGGGTCCGGACAAGCGGCTGGGCATCATCGCCTGCGGCATCGCCCACAACTATGTGATGGAGAACTACCCCGACGGCTGTCCGCATCCGGTGCTGAAACTGTCGCAATATCCGCTGCCGCGCGATCTGGTGCGGCGCATGGCCTCGGAATGCCAGTCGCTGCTCGTCGTCGAGGAGGGGCAACCCGTCGTGGAAGAGGCCGTGCGGGGCGTACTGCCCGTTCCCCTGCCCATCCGGGGCCGTCTGACGGGCGAACTGCCCCGCACCGGGGAACTCACGCCCGACAGCGTGCGCGCGGCCCTCGGGATGTCGCCGCACCGGGCACACGCCGCCAGTGCGATCGTCGTACCCCGTCCGCCCGCACTTTGTCAGGGATGCGGACACCGCGACATGTACACCGCGCTGACCGAGGTGGTCCGCGAGGAATATCCGGCGGGCAAAGTATTCAGCGACATCGGCTGCTACACGCTGGGATGGCTGGCGCCGTTCCACGCCATCGACACCTGTGTGGACATGGGTGCCTCGATCACAATGGCCAAAGGTGCCGCCGACGCGGGACAGCACCCCTCGATCGCCGTGATCGGCGACTCGACCTTCACCCATTCGGGCATGACGGGACTGCTGGACGCCGTGAACGAGCGCGCGAACATCACGGTCATCATCTCCGACAACCTGACGACGGGCATGACCGGCGGTCAGGATTCGGCCGGCACGGGGCGTCTGGAACAGATATGCGCCGGCATCGGCGTCGACCCGGCGCACATCCGCGTGGTGGTGCCCCTGCCCAAGAACCGCGAGGAGCTGAAGGCGATGATCCGCGAGGAGATCGCCTACCCGGGCGTCTCGGTCATCATCCCGCGCCGCGAATGCATCCAGACGGCCAAGAGAAAGAACGCAACGAAATAATTTACAACCGATTTATGCCGGAAAAGCGAACGATGGTAAGTCCATCGAGCGACTGAAACCCGTGGGGTCTCCACATAAAGCCCACGCCTGAGGCGGGGGTTTGGGGGTGGGTCAGATTTGCAAACGGCGCCGAAGGCGGCGAAACTGCAACAGCCGACAGAACAAAAACAGCACAAAAACACAAAGACGTGATGATATGAAAAAAGATATCATACTCTCGGGCGTCGGAGGACAGGGAATCCTCTCCATCGCCACCGTCATCGGACGGGCGGCCCTCGCCGAAGGGCTGCAACTCAAGCAGGCCGAAGTTCACGGCATGAGCCAGCGGGGCGGCGACGTGCAGTCGAACCTGCGCATCTCCTCGTCGGCGATCCATGCCGACCTCATCCCGCGGGGCGAGGCCGACCTCATCGTCTCGCTCGAACCGATGGAGGCGCTGCGCTACCTGCCGTGGCTGGCGTCCGACGGCTGGGTCATCACCAACACGGTCCCGCTGGTCAACATCCCCGACTACCCCGACGCCGAAGCCCTGCAACGCGAACTGGAGGCGCTGCCCCACGCGGTGACGCTCGACATCGACGCCATGGCCCGGACCGCGGCATCGCCCCGCTCGGCCAACATGGTGCTGCTGGGCGCCGCCGCACCGCTGCTGGGCATCGGAACCGCGACACTCGAAGCGGGCATCCGCGACATCTTCGCCCGCAAAGGCGACGCCGTCGTGGAGACGAACCTCGCGGCGTTCCGCGCCGGATACGAAGCGACCCAAAAACAGGCGAAACGATGAAAATACCGTTCGACAGGTCCTGCCTGCGCTCCGCATTGGAGCGGATGGACATTGCAGACATCGCGCAGGCCACGATCCGGCAGTCGGGCGACATCGCCCGCATGATGGAGCGTGAAACCGGGGAGGAGTTCCTCCACCTCGAAATGGGCGTGCCGGGACTGCCGCCCGAACGGGTGGGCGTCGCGGCCGAATGCGCGGCCCTCGAAGCAGGCGTTGCGTCGCAGTACCCCGCCATGCCCGGTATCCCGGCACTGAAAACCGAGGCTTCGCGTTTTATCGAGGCTTTCCTCGGCGTGAAGGTCGCCCCCGAAGGGTGCATTCCGACCGTCGGGTCGATGCAGGGCAGTTTCGCCACGTTCCTGATGTGCTCGCAGCTCGACCCGGTCAAAAACAAGATACTCTTCATCGACCCCGGATTCCCCGTGCAGCGCAGTCAGGTGCGCATCCTCGGAATCCCCTCGGAGTCGTTCGACATCTACGACTACCGGGCCGAGAAGCTGGGGCCCAAGATCGAGAGCTACCTCGCCGCGGGCGACGTGGCGGCCATCGTCTACTCGAACCCCAACAATCCGGCATGGATATGTCTCACGGAAGACGAGCTGCGCACGATCGGGGAGCTGGCCACGAAATACGACGCCGTCGTCATCGAGGACCTCGCCTACCTCTGCATGGATTTCCGCAAGCCGCTGGGACGTCCTTTCGAGCCGCCCTATCAGGCCACTGTCGCCCGTTACACCGAGAATTACATCCTGCTGGTCTCGGGTTCGAAGATATTCAGCTATGCCGGACAGCGAATCGCCGTGGCGGCCGTCTCCGAGGCGCTCTACCGCCGCGAATACCCGGCCCTGCGCCGGCGTTACAACATCGGACGGCTGGGCGACGCCTTCGTGCTGGTTTTCCTCTATGCGGCCTCGTCGGGCACGAGCCATTCGGCGCAGCACGCGCTGGCGGCGATGTTCCGCGCGGCGGCCGACGGCGAATTGGATTTCGTGGGCGAAGCCTCGGAATACGCCCGCCGCGCCCGGCTCACCAAGGAGGCATTCCTCCGCCACGGTTTCCGCATCGTTTACGACAAGGACCGGGACGAAGCCGTCAGCGACGGATTCTTCTACACGGTGGGCTACGGCGGGATGACCAGCGCCGAGCTGCTGAGCGAACTGCTGCTCTGCGGCATCTGCGCCATCTCGCTCACCTCGACCGGCAGCCGCCAGCACGGCATCCGGGTCTGCGTCTCGCAACTGAACCGCCCCGAACAGTTCGACCTGCTCGAAGAACGTTTGCAAATATTCGCCGAAAATCATAAATAGACGATTCCATGCGCTTTACGACTGCCGCGGAGGCGGTAAAACTCATCCGATCCAACGACAGCGTTTACATTCAGGGCAGCACCTCGATCCCCGAGGTGCTCGTGGCCGCGATGGCCGACCGGGGTCCGGAGCTCCGGGGCGTGAAGGTCTACTCGGCCTTCGCCGTGGGAGCCTTCGACGCCCCCTACTGCCGGCCCGAATACCGCGATTCGTTCCTCGTGAACAGCCTGTTCGTAGCCAACAACATCCGCCGCTGGCTGGCCGACGGCTACGGACAGTCGATCCCGGCCTTTCTGGGCGAAATTCCCGCGCTGTTCCGCGACGGCACGCTGCCCCTCGATTTCGCGCTCATCAACGTCTCGCCGCCCGATGCCGAGGGCTACTGTTCGTTCGGCGTCTCGGCCGATCTGGCGGTCTCGGCCGTGGAGTGCGCCAAGACCATTATCGCGCAGGTCAACAAGGCCATGCCCTACTCCTACGGCGACGCCGTGATCCACTCCTCGCGTTTCGCCGCGGCCATGGAGGTCGACTCCCCGCTGGTGGAGGTCCCGACGGCCGTGCCCACCGAAACCGAACTCAAAATCGGCCGCTACATCGCCGAACTGATTCCCGACGGCGCCACGCTCCAGATCGGCGTCGGCGGTATCCCCAATGCCGTACTGGGGGCCCTCCGCGACCACAAGCATCTGGGACTGCACACCGAAGCGATGACCGACGGCGTGCTGCCGCTGCTGGAAAGCGGCGTGATCGACAACTCGCAGAAGGCGGTGATGCCCGGCGTGACGGTGGCCTCGCTGGCCCTCGGGTCGCGCCGGCTGTACGACTACATGGACTACCGCAAGGATTTGGTGATGAAGGATGTGGCGTGGACCAACGACCCGTTCCGCATCCGGCAGAACCCGCGCGTCATGGCCATCAACTCGGCCGTCGAGGTGGACCTCACGGGGCAGGTGTGCGCCGATTCGGTCGGCGAACGCATCATCTCGGGCGTGGGCGGCCAGCACGACTTCATGTACGGCGGAGCGCTGTCCGAAGGGGGCAAGACCTTTATCGCCATCCCGTCGACCACACCCAAGGGCGAGTCGAAGATCAAGGCGCTGCTGACGCCCGGCGCGGGCGTCGTCACGACACGCCACATGATCCAGCACATCGTCACCGAATACGGCGTGGCGCACCTGCGGGGCCGCAACCTTGCCGAACGGGCCCGGGCGCTGATCTCCGTGGCGCATCCCGCAGTCCGCGAGGAGCTGGAACGCGCCGCCGCAGAGCGTTTCGGCTACTCGTTCCTGCGGCTCAAACCGTAACCCCGACCCGGCCCCTAGAGGCCGGGCTTTTTAGCCATTCTCACCAAGTTCCCGGGCTTCACCTTGCCGCGCAGCGGCACAAAGCCCCTCCCTAAGGGAGGGGTTTAGGGTGGGGTCAAATTTGCATACGACGCCACAGGCGGCGAATACGGCATCCGGAAGCATGGGGAGTTGTAGTTTACCGCACAATGAATATGCACAGAAAATACCTCTTTTTCGACCTCGACGGCACCCTGACCGACCCCATGCAGGGCATCACCCGTTCGGTGCAGTACGCCCTGCACCATTTCGGCATCGAAGTGGCCGACCTGCGCGAACTCTGCCCCTTCATCGGGCCGCCGCTCGCGGATTCGTTCCGCGAACGTTACGACATGAGCCCCGCCGACGCGGAGACCGCCGTCGCCAAATACCGCGAATATTACGCTCCGAAGGGCATCTTCGAAAACGAAGTCTACCCGGGAATCCCCTGCCTGCTGGCCGCAACGGCCGCCGCAGGGTGCGTAAACGTAATGGCTACCTCGAAACCCACGCCGTTCGCCGAACAGATCGCCGAACATTTCGGTTTCGCGCGGTATTTCCGCCTCATCAGCGGCAGCACGTTCGACGGCACGCGCACGACCAAGTCCGACGTGATCCGCCATGCCCTCGCCGAACTGGGGATCGCCCCGCAGGAGGCCGTGATGATCGGCGACCGCCGCTACGACGTCGAGGGAGCCGCCGAAACGGGCCTCGCCTCGATCGCCGTCGGCTGGGGATACGCCTTGCCGGGCGAACTGGAAGCCGCCCGTCCCGACCGCTTCGCCCCCGATGTCGAAACACTCCGCCGGCTGCTGCTCGGATAGTCCGTCGGGACCATTTACGATCTGTAAGCCCCCTCTTATCGGGGGGGGGTAACATTTTATTGATTTTCGATAAAAATAAATTGTTTTTCACGATTTCTTTATTACCTTTGCCGTCAAGTGCGTAACAAACCGTTACCCGATAACCCTCACCCGACTGCGGACGGATTATGATCAAGCTGGAAAATATCAACAAAACCTATAACAACGGCTCGCCGCTTCATGTGCTGAAGGGCATCGACCTCGAGGTCGGCAAAGGCGAACTGGTGTCGATCATGGGGGCGTCGGGTTCGGGCAAATCGACCCTGCTGAACATCCTCGGCATCCTCGACGACTACGACAGCGGCAGCTACTACCTCGCGGGACGCCTGATCAAGGGCCTCAACGAGACGCAGGCCGCCGCCGCGCGCAACAGGATGATCGGCTACATCTTCCAGTCGTTCAACCTCATCAACTACAAAAACGCCGTCGAGAACGTCGCCCTGCCGCTCTACTACCAAGGCGTCCCGCGCCGCAGACGCAACGCGCAGGCGCTGGAATACCTCGACATGCTGGGCCTGCGGGACTGGGCCACGCACATGCCCAACGAGATGTCGGGCGGCCAGAAACAGCGCGTGGCGATCGCCCGGGCGTTGATCAACCAGCCTGAGATCATCCTCGCCGACGAGCCCACGGGCGCGCTGGACAGCGTCACTTCGCAGGAGGTGATGAACCTCCTGCGGCGGGTCAACACCGACATGGGCATGACCATCATCTGCGTCACCCACGAGCAGTCGATCGCCGACCAGACCGACAAGATCATCCGCCTCCGCGACGGCGTCATCAGCAGCATCAACCAAACGGGCCTCGGAAAACGATGAGGGAGCTGCTGCTGGAGATCTGGACCTCGGTGCGGCGCAACAAGCTGCGCACGTTTCTCACGGGATTCTCGGTCGCGTGGGGCATTTTCATGCTCGTGATCCTGCTGGGCTCGGGCAACGGACTGAAGAACGGCGTGCTGGCCAACTTCGACGACTACGCCACCAACTCCATCGACCTCGGCGGCGGCCAGACCTCCAAGCCGTGGATGGGTTACGAAAAGGGCCGCCGCATCCGCATGCGCAACAGCGACTTGGAAATCCTCCGGCGGGAGTTTCCCGAAGTCGAGGAGGTCGCCGCAAACTCGTGGTTCTCGGGACACAAGGCCACCTACGGCCGGGAATTCACCCAAGTATGGCTGCATGGATCGCTCCCGAAGGTGCAGCAAATCGAGGGCATCAAACTCTCGGCCGGACGCTTCATCAACGAAGCCGATGTGAAGAACTACCGCAAGGTCATCGTCATCGACGAACCCATGCGCCGCATCCTCTTCAAGGGCGCCGACCCGGTGGGCAAGCAGATCAAGGTCGGGGCTCTCGTCTTCACGGTGATCGGCATCGAGAAGGGCGACGCCCAGCGCAACAACTCCTCGTGCCATATCCCGCTCACGACCGGACAGCTCATGTATAAGGGAAACGACCCTATCGTCAACAACGCAATCATCACGGTACGGGGCATCGACACAGACGAGCAGATGGAGGATTTCGAGAAACGCCTCATCAGCCGCCTCGCCGCCGAACACCACTTCGCCCCGGACGACCGGAGCGCCATCTGGATCAACAATACGATGGAGATGTACAAGAACATGATGGTCGTCTTCGGGGGCATCAACCTCTTCGTCTGGATCATCGGCCTCGGGACGCTGCTGGCGGGCATCGTCGGCGTGAGCAACATCATGCTGGTGACCGTCACCGAGCGCACGGCCGAATTCGGCATCCGCAAAGCCCTCGGGGCCAAGCCCTCGTCGATCATCCGCCTGATCCTCACCGAATCGGTGCTCATCACCGCGGCGTTCGGCTATCTGGGAATGGTGCTGGGCGTGGCCGTGATGGAGACGGTCAACTACCTGCTCAACCAAATGCCCTCCCAACAGGCCGAAGGCGGCATGAATTCGGTGTTCCTCGACCCGACGCTCGACCTGGGCGTGGCCGTGAGCGCCACGGTGGTGCTGGTCGTCGCGGGACTCATCGCCGGGTACATCCCCGCCTACCGTGCGGCACAACTGAAAACGATCGACGCCCTGCGTTACAACAAATAAAGCCATGTCCTTCTTCGACACAGACCGCTGGAACGAAATCTGGCAGACCATCGCCCGGAACCGCAAGCGCAGTATCATGACCGCGCTGGGGGTCTTCTGGGGCATCTTCATGCTGACGGTGATGCTGGGCGCAGGGATGGGTCTGGGACGTCTGTTCCGGGCGCAGTTGGGCGACATGTCGACCAACACGCTGCTCATGCAGCCCCAGCAGACCGGCATCCCCTACAAGGGCATGCCCAAGAACCGCTGGTGGTGGATGAACAACGAGGATGTGGAGACAGTGAAACGGCTTTCACAGGTGCAATACGCCTCGGCGGTCTATTGGGGCGGCGAACTCCATTGCAGCCGCCGCGAGCATAAAGGCGACTATACGATGATGGGCTACACGCCCGACTACCAGAAGATCAACCCCCAGAAGATACTCTACGGACGCTTCATCAACGAGGTCGACATGGTGCAGAAACGCAAGTCCTGCGTCATCGGCACCCAAGTCTACAAGGACCTTTTCCCCGGCGGGGAGGATCCCACGGGCAAGATCATCAAGCTGAGCAACACCTATTTCCGCGTAGTCGGCGTCCTGCGCAAGCAAAGCACCGCCATGTCGTTCAGCGACGTCGAACGCACGATCGTGGTGCCCGTATCGCTCGCGCAGCAGATGTTCGGGCGCGGAAATCAGATTCACATGCTCGCCGTGGCGGGCCGCGACGACACCCCGAGCAAGGAGGTCGACAAAGCGTGCCGCGAAGCGGTCTTCGCCCGCCACATTATCTCGCCGGACGACGAAAAGGCCGTCTGGTCGATGGCCACGGCCGAGATTTTCGAAAAGGTGATGGGACTGTTCAACGGCATCGCGCTGCTGACGTGGATCGTGGGCCTCGGAACGCTGCTGGCCGGCATCGTCGGCGTGAGCAACATCATGCTGGTGCTCGTGAAGGAGCGCACGCAGGAGATCGGTATCCGCCGCGCGCTGGGCGCCCCGCCCCGGGCCATCATCGGGCAGATACTCTCCGAGAGTTTCGTACTCACGTTCATCGCGGGGGTGCTGGGGCTCACGGCGGCCGTAGGCCTGCTCTCGGTGGTCGACTCGGTCTACTACCAAGCCGTCACCGTGGCGCAGGGCGGATTCGAAATATCGTGGATGATCTCGTTCGGTACGGGAATCCTCGCCCTCGTGATCCTCGTGGCGGGGAGCCTGCTGGCGGGCGTCATCCCCGCGACCCGCGCCCTGAAGATCAAGGCCGTAGACGCCATACGCGAAGAATAAAAACAAATATCAATACACAGCCCTATGAAAAAGTTTCTGAAGATTTTTGCCGGAGTGCTCTTCGCAGCGCTTTTACTGGGAACCTTCTGGTTCCTGTGGCAGAAAACCCGTCCGGC
Organism: Alistipes provencensis; assembly: GCF_900083545.1. Taxonomy (NCBI): domain Bacteria; kingdom Pseudomonadati; phylum Bacteroidota; class Bacteroidia; order Bacteroidales; family Rikenellaceae; genus Alistipes; species Alistipes provencensis. The sequence continues at coordinate 340,410 of NZ_LT559262.1, forward strand.
GAAGGTCGTCTACACGATCGTGCAGCCCAAGCTGGACACGCTCAAACAGTTTGTGGTGGCCACGGGCAAGGTCGAACCGCGCGACGAAGTGATGATAAAACCCCAGATTTCGGGCATCATCTCCGACGTTTACAAGGAGGCCGGACAGTCGGTGCGCAAAGGCGAGGTGATCGCCACGGTGAAGGTCGTTCCCGAAATGGGCCAGCTCTCGAGCGCCGAATCGCGCGTGTCGGTGGCCGACATCTCGCTGGCGCAGACCCGCCGCGAGCACGACCGCACGATGGCCCTGCACGCAAAGGGCGTCGTCTCGAACGAGGAGGCCGAGCAGAGCCGCACGTCGCTCGCAAAGGCCGAAGAGGAGCTTCAGAACGCCAAAGAGAACCTCGAGATCGTGAAGAACGGTATTTCGAGTCGTTTCAAGGAGCTGAGCAACACGCAGATACGCTCAACGATCGACGGCATGATCCTCGACGTGCCGATCAAGGTCGGCAACTCGGTGATCCAAGCCAACACGTTCAACGACGGCACAACGATCGCCACGGTGGCCGACATGTCGAACATGCTCTTCCGGGGCAATGTCGACGAGACCGACGTGGGCAAACTCAACGAGGGCATGCCCGTGAAACTCACCATCGGGGCGCTGCAGAACGTCGAGCTGGACGCCCTGCTGGAGTACGTCTCGCCGAAGGCCACCGAGGACAACGGCGTGGTGCTCTTCGAGGTCAAAGCCGCAGTGACGGTACCCGCCAAAGTCTTCGTGCGGGCGGGTTACAGCGCCAACGCCAGCGTGATGATCGAGAGCCGCGAAGGGGTGCTGACCCTCCCGGAGAGCACCGTGGAGTTCGAGGACAGCAAGAGCTATGTCTATGTGCTGACCAGCGCCGACGGGGCCGAGGAGCAGACCTTCGACAAGCGCGAGGTGCAAATCGGGCTCTCGGACGGCATAAACATCGAGATCAAGGAGGGCGTGACCGCCGGGGACAAAATCCGCGGCGTCAAGGAAGACAAAAAGAAAAAGTAACCGCAAAAATACCGCATGATGAAAACCGGCATCTTACTCGCGGCCCTGTTCGCCGCTACGGCGGCCTGTGCGCAGGGTGCGGCTCCGGAGGGTTCCGGCCAGTCGCCCGCACCGGGCATCCCTTGGTCGCTCGACGACTGCATCGGCTTTGCCCAGCGCAACAATCTCGATGTTCAGCGGCGTTCGCTGCAGGTCGAGAAGAACGACTTGGAGCTCTCGACGGCCAGATACAGCCGCCTGCCCGACCTGAACGCTTCGATCGGCGCCGACGCCTCGTTCGGCCGCGGACTGTCGAGCGACAACACCTACCAGACGAAGAACCAGACCTCGGGATCGCTCAACGTCTCGGCCTCCATGCCGCTGTTCCAAGGCATGCGCATCAACCATCAGGTCAAGGCCGGGAAACTCGACCTCGCGGCCGCCGTGCAGGATCTGGAACGGGCCCGCGAGGATGTGGCGATCAACGTCATGACGCTCTATCTGGAGGTGCTCTACAACAAGGAGATGGTCGGCGTGGCCGAACGCCAGTTGGCGCTGAGCACCCAGCAGGCCGTGCGGAGCCGGGAGCTGGCCGCCGCGGGCAAGCAGCCCGAATCGGCCGTCTACGAGAGCGACGCCCTCGTGGCCGGCAACCGCATGACTCTCACGCAGGCCCGCAACGACCTGCAACTGGCGCTGCTCAACCTGAGCCAAGCCCTCAACCGCGAGAGCGCCGCCGGGTTCGACATCGTCGATCCGGCACTCGACAGCGTGGGCCTCGCCGCGCTCCACAGCCTCGGCTCGGCCGACGAGGTCTACGCCTATGCCGCAGAGAACCGGCCGCACATCCGCGCCGAGCAACTGCGACTGGAGAGTTCGGAGCATTCGGTGGCCGTCGCCCGTTCGGCCCTCTACCCCTCGCTGTCGCTCTCGGGCGGCTACGGCACGGGAGTTTACAGCGCCGATCAGGACAAGTTCTGGGCCCAGATGCGCCACAACAGCCGCGAATACGTCGGCGTCTCGCTCAACGTCCCGATCTTCAACCGCCGGGCCACGCGCAACAACATCCGCACGGCGCAAATCGCCGTGCGCAGCCAGCAGTTGGCCGTCACCGAAGCCGAGCGCGAACTGCGCAAGCTGATCGAGCAGGCGTGGTACAACGCCGACGCCTCCTACGCCAAATACCGGTCGGCCGAAGCCGCATCGGCATCGGCCCGGGTGGCCTTCGCCTACGAGGAGCAGAAAGCCGAGGCGGGCCGCTCGACGGTGTTCGACTTCAACGACGCCAAGACCCGCATGGAGAAGGCCGAATCCGACGCCGTACAGGCCAAATACGAATTCGTGTTCCGTTCGAAGATACTCGATTTCTACCGCGGGAAGCCGCTGAAACTCTGAAAAAGACGGTTTCGGATAAACATATCCAAACAAACGGGGCGACCTAAAACGGTCGCCCTCATGCTGCCCGGAACATCAGTCCCAACAAAAATCCGAACAACTTCCGGAAGTGAATCCCAGACTTCCTCCGGCAGGAAAGCCCTTCGTGCGTCACTGAAATCTGTGTTTATCCCAGCAATGCAAAGTTAAATAAATTATTTTACGCCGCAAACAATCGGGCGTTTTTGCTCTAACTCGCGGCCAAATTGTCATAATCCGAAAGGACAGAATGATACTCCCGGCCGTATTCGGAACACTTTTCGTTCGGCAAAAAAGCGGCAATCCGGAAAATTTGCCCTACTTTTGCAGCGGTTTCAACGACAAAAAGATGGAATGGCTTAAAGAATTGCTCGTCGAGCACTCGGCACTGCAGGCCGTCGTGGTGATTTCGCTCATCTCGACGATCGGTATCGGTCTGGGTAAGATCCGCTTCTTCGGCATCTCGCTCGGCACGGCTTTCATCTTCTTCGTGGGAATCATGGCCGGGCATTTCGGGCTGTCGCTCGATCCGGCGATGCTGACCTATGCCGAGAGTTTCGGACTGGTGATCTTCGTCTATGCCCTCGGCCTGCAGGTGGGACCGGGCTTCTTCAGCTCGATGCGCGTCGACGGACTGCGGCTGATGTCGCCCGCCGTCGCCGTCGTACTGCTCGGCACGGCGCTGGCCGTGGGGCTGAGCTACGCCTTCGAAGTCCCGATGTCCGACATGTCGGGCATCCTCTGCGGCGCGACGACCAACACCCCGGCGCTGGGCGCCGCACAGCAGGCCCTGCAGCAGATGGGGATGGATGCCAACGGGGCCGCCCTGAGCTGTGCCGTGGCCTATCCGCTGGGTGTCGTGGGCGTCATACTGGCCATGGTCTTCCTGCGCAAACTCTTCGTGCGTCCCGCGGACATGCCGGGTCCCGACGCCGAGCACCACAAAAACGTCTTCATCGCCAGCTACCACCTCACCAACCCTGCCGTCTTCGGCAAGAGCGTGCATGAGATCGCGGCACACAGCCACCACCACTTCGTCATCTCGCGCCTGTGGCGCAACGGACGGGTATCGATCCCCACGTCGGACATGACGCTCGACGCGGGCGACGTGATTCTGGTCATCACCACCCCCGGCGATGCCGACGCCCTGCGGCTGATTTTCGGCGAGCAGGAGAAAAAGGACTGGAACAAGGAGAATATCGACTGGAATGCCGTGGACCGCCAACTGATCTCACAACGCATCTTGGTGACGCGCCCCGAGATCAACGGCAAGAAACTCTCGCAACTGCGCCTGCGGAACAACTACGGCATCAACATCAGCCGCGTCTACCGTTCGGGCGTGCAACTGTTGGCCACGCCCGACCTGCGGCTCCAGATGGGCGACCGTCTGACGGTGGTGGGCGAAGCGCAGGCGATCCGCAACGTCGAGAAAATCCTCGGCAACGCCGTGAAAAGCCTCAATGAGCCCAACCTCGTGGCGGTCTTCATCGGCCTGATCCTCGGCCTGACGCTCGGAAGCATCCCCATTGCGATCCCCGGCATCTCGATTCCCGTGAAGCTGGGCCTTGCGGGCGGTCCGATCATCGTCGGCATCCTCATCGGCACGTTCGGTCCCCGGCTCCACATGATTACCTACACCACGCAGAGCGCCAACCTGATGCTCCGCGCCTTAGGGCTCTCGATGTACCTCGCCTGCCTCGGGCTCGACGCCGGAGCGCACTTCTTCGAGACCGTCATGCGGCCCGAGGGAGCGCTGTGGATCGCCATCGGCTTCGTGCTGACTTTCGTGCCGGTGGTGTTGGTCGGGCTGTTCGCCCTCCGGGCGCTGAAGGTCGACTTCGGTTCGGTATCGGGACTGCTGTGCGGCAGCATGGCCAACCCCATGGCCCTCACCTATGCCAACGACACCATCGAGGGCGACAATCCTTCGGTCTCCTACGCCACGGTCTACCCCGTCTGCATGTTCCTGCGCGTAATTATCATTCAGGTAATGCTGATGCTGGTGCTTTAGCCTCCGGCGGAGCCTCCTTCGGTGCGGACGGCGTGTTTTGCGATGCAGGCGGCACATCGGCCTGCACCGGACCGCGCAGCGACGCGATATCCTCGCCCGAAGGGTTCTGGAAGACCCGCAGCCCGAATTCCGGGATCACGGCCAGCACATGGTCGAAAACATCCGACTGTATCCCCTCGTAATCGACCCAGACGACCGTATCGGTAAAGAAATAGAGCTGCATCGGAAGCCCCGTTTCCGTGGGCTGCAACTGGCGCACCATCAGCGTCATCGACTTGTTCACCGGCACCTCGTTTTGCAGATAGCGCACCAGATAGGCCCGGAAAACCCCGAGGTTGGTCTGGTGCAGCCCGTTGACCCGCCGTTCGGCGGCCCCGATGCCGTGCGCGGCGTTGTACGCCTCGATCCGCTGCTCGGTCTCTTCGACATAGTCTTTGATAAGGTCGATGGTGCGGTAGTGGTCCAGCATCTCGGGCGTGCAGAACCGCACGCTGGTCATATCGATCGACACCGAGCGCATCACCCGGCGGCCGCCCGAAAGCTGCATGGCATGCCAGTTCGTAAAGGAATCGGTCGTCAGCAGGTAGGGCGGCAGCATGACGAGCGTATTGTCCCAGTTGCGGATTTTGACCGTCGTGAGCGACACCTCCTCGACATTTCCGTCGGCGCCGTATTTCGGGACCGAAATCCAGTCCCCGACCTTGAGCATGTCGTTGGCCGAGAGCTGGATGCCCGATACGAAACCGAGGATGCTGTCGCGGAAGATCAGCATCAGCACGGCCGCCGAAGCGCCCAGCCCCGTCAGCAGGATGGCCGGCGACTTGTCTATAAGAATCGAGACGATCAGGATGGCGCAGATCAGCGCCGCAATGCCCTGCGCCGTCTGCCGCAGGCCCTTGATGGGTTTGTTCTGCCACGCGGGACGCGACGAGGCGAGGCGGAAGGCGGCGTAGAGCAGCGCGTTGACGAAGCGGAAGACCGCAACGACGATATACACCTGCATGAGCCGCATCACGATGACGCGTTCAACGGATTTCTCCTCGAAGACGACCGGCAGCGCCACCGCCAGCAGGATGGCGCTCAGGATATGGCACATGCGGTTGAGGACCGGGACGCTGAAGAGCGTGTCGTCCCACTTGACCCGGGTACGCTCCACGAGTTTGCGCACACCGCGGACAATCCCCCACCGCAACAGCAGGTCGAAGACCACGGCGGCCAGCACGACCAGCGCGAAGGCCACCCAGCGGTCCCAGCCGTCATCGGCGGCCGATGTCGCCCCCAGCCACTCCAGCAGGGAGTCGGTCCAACGTTTCAGATGTGTTTGCATACCCCCGCCTGCACGCAATTTTCGCGCCACGGGCGCGGGCGTAAGACGTCCGATTTAAAACGACGGAGAATCTCTTCTCCACCCTCTCGCTCTATGCGGGCGGCCCTTCTATCCGAGCACCAGCCCGACCTCGCCTTCGAAATTGGGGGTGAAGATGCCTTTGCCGAGGTTTTCGCGAATCTCCGCCACAGGCCAGAAACGTCCGCCGTCGAGTTCGTCGCTCGGACGAATGGGACCGTCGCAGACCGCACGGTAGACATGAACCAGTTCGCGTTCACGCTCCGAGCGGAACTCGTAGACAGCGACCGCCTCGGGCGTGAACTCCGTGATGCCCAGCTCCTCGCGGACCTCACGGCGCAGGGCTTCGGCAATCGTCTCGCCGTAATCCACATGCCCGCCCACGGCCGTGTCCCACCGTCCGGGCTGGATGTCCTTCCACATAGGGCGTTTTTGCAGGTAGAGTTCGCCCCTCGAATTGAAGACGTGGAGATGCACCACGGGATGCAGCAGCATCGACCCGCCGTGGCACTCGCCGCGCGTGGCCCTGCCGACGACCGTTCCGGCGGCATCGACTACGGGAAAAATCTCTTCGCTGTTATCGCAGTCCATGCCGGGGATATTTACGGATGTAGATCATGACGGTCACCATGCCCAGCAGTGCGAAAGCCGCACCGGGCAGCGCCGTGTATTCGTAGCCGAGTTTGTGTTCGATCGGCAGACCGCCGACGTAGGCGCCCAGCGCATTGCCCAGATTGAAAGCCACCTGCACGAGGGCCGCGCCCAGCATCTCGCCGCCGCGCGAATTTTCGAGAATCAGCAACTGCTGGGGCGACGACACACAGAAAAGGCAGGCCGTCGTGAGGCACATCAGCGCCACCGAGAGGTAGCGGACGTGCGCCCCGAAGAAGATGCCGACGAGTGCCAGACAGGCTATGCCGAGCGTGAAGCGCACGACCTTCTCGGGTGTGAAGCGGTCGGCAAAGTGGCCGCCGATTATGTTACCCGCGAACATACCGAAGCCGGCGAGCATGATGATGAGCGTCAGGTCGTCGGGCCGGAATCCGGAGGTGTGAATCATCAGCGGACTGACATAGCTGTACCAGCAGAAGATGCCGCCGTTGCCGAGCATCACCGACACCAGCACCAGCCACGGAGCGGCGCTCTTCAGGAACCGGAACTGCCCTTTCAGCCCCGTGTCGGGCAGCGCGGGCAGGGCCGGAACCCACAGTTTCACGAGCAGCATGGCCACGGCGCCCCACACGGCGACGATGCCGAACGTGGCGCGCCACGTCACGGCCCCACTGATGTAGGTCCCCAGCGGCACGCCGAACAGGTTGGCGACGGTCATGCCCACGACCATGATCGACACGGCCTCGGCACGCTTGCCCTTGTCGGCGACACGCTCGGCGACGATCGACCCCACGCCGAAAAAGGCGCCGTGGGGAAGTCCCGAGACGAAACGCATGGCCAGCAGGGTCCAGTAATTCGGGGCAAGCGCCGCGCAGGCGTTGCCGAGGATAATCAGGCCCGTGAGGGCCAGCAGGATATGCTTGAGCGGCCGCGTGCGGGCCACCAGCACCGTGAGGGGCGCCCCGAAGCAGACGCCCAGCGCATAGGCGGAGATCAGGTGTCCCGCCTCGGGGATCGAAACGCCGAGACTGCGGGCAATGTCGGGCAGGATGCCCATCATCACGAACTCCGCCATGCCGAGCGCAAGCGTCCCGAATGCCAGCGCGATCAGACTTTTTTTCATCGGAAGAAATTCATTAACAACTAACCGGCTGCAAAAATAGCACAAAAAAGGTGAAAAGTTTTTGCGACCTTTCACCTTTATTCGATTTTTCAGAGCCCGGGACCCGATTCCCGCGGTTGTCCCACCTCGAAGCCCAGCGCACGCATCCACTCCACGGTGGCGGCATCGACCAGTTCGTTGCGGTCGGCCCAGCGGCGTTCCTCGATCAGCTTTTTCTTCCGCTCCTCCAAGTTCTTCAACAGCGGGAAATCCGGATGGGGCAACAGCGACTTGGCCTCGCGCTGCGACGGACGTATCCTGCGGTCGAAAACGTCGGCCTGCGTCGGACGCCGCGCTCCCTCCCACTTGAATCCCTTGAGGAAAAGTTCCTGATCGGGCGGAATCTTGTCCATCGGATAGATGTTCCAGTCGGGGTCCTTGCGGTAGACGATCGTGATGACCTGCTTATCCTCGATGTAGAACGAGCAGTCGCCGCTCTCGATGACGCCGACACCCGTGATCTGGGGCGGTTCGCCGTCCTGCATGTAGTAGATCGTCTGGGCGTTGCCGTTGACGTCGTTGCGGTAGATGGCGTTGTCGCGGAAATAAGCCGTCATCTGCTTGCCCGCCACCTGATTGTAATGGAGCGTATCCAACTCCGAGACCATCATGGGGCTGCCGACGAACTCGGCGCGCGTGATCTGCTGGTTCTCGGTGAAGATATCCATCACGTCGGAGGTGATTTGGTTGGACTGGTTCCACAGCACGGGATCGATGTACATGTGAATCGTCGAATCGGTGCTGATGGCCGTCATCGAATCGCAGACGGCCTGAAAGTCCGAACGGTAGATGCGCACGTCGCGGAAGCCTTTCAGCAGACGGTAAATCGAGTCGGCGGGCATGGCCAGCGAGTCGGTCGAATCGGCGGGAATCAGCATCGCCAGCGAGTCGGCAGCCAGCGAATCGGCCGTCTGCATCAACAGCGAATCCATCTCCATGGCATTGCGGCCGATCAGCGAGTCGATCTCGTGCAGCGCCGTGGAGTCGATCGGTATCACCTTGCCTTTGCGGGCCGCACGGGCCTGACGGGCGCGGAGCTTCGACTCGGCCTTGAGTTTGCGGGCTGCAAGACGCTTCTCCTCGCGCTCCTTCTGGGCCAGCAGTTTGGCCGTGGCCTTCTCCTGCCGCTTGGCGGCGATCTGTTCGAGTTTCTCCTTTTTGGCTTTGGCCGCGGCAGCTTTCAGGGCGGCTTTGGCTTTGAGCTCCTGCTCTTTCAGGTAGGCCTTCCGGGCGTCGCCGACCAGCGTGTCGAGGGGATTGATCGCCGGAGCGGCCAGCGAGTCGACGCCCCGCAGCGAGTCGGGAAGTTCGGGACGCCCCAGTGAATCGAGCATCCGGGAACGCTCCACGGAATCAGCCCCGGAGAGGGGTTCCGTATGTCCGAGCGAATCCGTCACAGGCCGGCGGACCGGCAGGGAATCGCCCCTGTGAACGGGCTGTCCGGCGTCGGTATCAGTCGCCAACAGCGCCAGCGAGTCGGCCTTCGCCGCCTCGGCGGCCCGGCGCAGGGCATTTTCATTGATCGTGAAGAGGAACATCGAGTCGGCGCGCATGAAGAGCGAATCGCCCTGCGAAAGGTCGTAGCTCACCACGGCCGGCCGCCGCGTCAGGATCGCATTGCCCGGTTCCTTCCAGTATTCGCCGTAGTCGCCGAAGGCCAGCACCTTGTGTTCGGTATCGTCCAACTGAAGGTCATGCCGCAGAATCACATGGTCCTTGGCGCGGTAGAAATCGAGGCTGTCGCTCCACATCTCCTGCTTCTCGGTCAGAATATAGCCGTTGCGCGTGACGATATAGAGCGTATCGAGCTTGTCGTACGAGCCCCGGTCGGCATAAAGATAGTCGCCGTCCTTGTTCCAGATATTGGTGCGTTCGAAAAAGAAAGCGTTGTCCGTAGCCATGTTGTAGACCACCGAATCGCCCTTGAGCTCGTACTCGTCGTTGCGCATCTCCACGCGGTCGACGGCGATCAGCTCCTTCGTGTCAGCGTAATAGAAGCCGCGGACCGATTCGAGCAGGTTCTCGCGGTTCAGCATCACGCCGCCGTTGTCGAACTCACCGATGTTGCTCTTGGTGTTGAAAAGAAATTTATAGGTGTAGAGCGTCGCATCGCCGTCCACCACCTTGATGATGTCGGAATAGACCCGCGCTTCGTTCACGTTGCCGTCGTACTCGGCCCGGTCGCCGTAAATGTAGGTCGTATTCTTGTTGATGAGCACATTGCCGAAGAACTCGATGCGCATGTCCGAATAGCGGACGGCCGAGTCGCAGGTGATGACGGCGCCGTTGTGCTGGGCGGCGAAATTGCCCACCAGAAAGACCACCGAATCGCCCGGGGCGATGGGGCCCATCAAATCCGACTTGAGGTCGATGAGCTTCTTCTCGCCCTCCTGCTCCGCAGGGGCCTGCATGCCGCTGCGCGCCGAAAGCACGCCGGCGGCAGCCAGCGCCACAGCGGCTATGGACACGAGCCTGCGCACGGCCTATTTCACCCAGTGTTTGTTCTCGAACTCCCCGTCGCGGAACTCGGGATCGATGAAGACGTACATGCCGTCGATCTTCTTCGACAGCCAATCCCGGAAGACCCGCTCCTGCTTGTCCTGCAGGGCCATCTCCTCCAGCCGCAGGTAGTCCTCGTTGAGCGAGGCCGTATGCGTGGGGATGATCTCCACGAGTTTGACGATCTTGGCCATCTGGTTGCCGAGCATGTCCTCCGTGAGGTAGGCGTCCGACACCTCCCCGGGTTTCAGCCGGTTGAGGGCGTTGTAGTCGTCGAGGCTCTTGAAGCGGCCGAAATCCTCCTTGAGGAACTTCGTGACGGTCAGCTTGGCGTCGAAAGCGTTGAAACGCTCCAGAATGTCGTGGTTCGAAACGATGCCGCCGTTCATCTTCGACTGCGCGTCGTCGGAGTATTGCAGGGCCGCTTTCTCAAAGGAGAGCGAATCCTTGTGGATCAGGTTGGCGATGCTGTCCAGCAGGTTGAGCGACTCGCCCAACTCCTCGGTCGTATAGACCGGGCGCAGCAGGATGTGGCGGAAATGGTACAACTGGCCGCGCTTGTCGAGCAACTGGATGATGTGGAATCCGAACTGCGACTCGACGACCTCGGAAATCTGTCCGGGCTTCATGTTCTCGAGCGCCGCGGCGAACGACGGATCGAGACTGGCCAGCGGCGAGGGGTCCATCTCACCGCCGCGCATCATCGTACCCGGGTCCTGCGAGTACATGCGGGCGAGGTTCTCGAACTTCGCCGAGCCGGTGATGACGCGTTCGCGCATGTCCAGCAGGCGTTCGCGGGTGCGCTGCTTGGCGGCGGTCATCGACTTGGGAAACTTGGTGATCTGCGCATAGACGTACTGGTCGGCGATGGTCGGCAGGCTGTCCTTCGAAATCGACTTGTAGAACCGCTCGACCTCGCCCGGAATCACCGAGACCTTGCCCACCACCTCGCTCTGCATGGAGTTGGCATAGGACTGCTCCTCGTAGCGCTGGCGCATGATCTCGCGGATGTTGAAGATCGGCATGTGGTGCTTGGCCTCCAGTGCGGGGATCGAGCCCTCCATGTCGATCATCTGCTGCACCTGCTCCTCGACGCGGGCCATGATGTCGCCGTCGTTGATCTTCACGGAGTCGATCTGCGCCTGATTGTAGAGCAGTTTCTGGGTCATCAGCGCCTCGAGCGCCTCGTTCATCGGGTCGCGGTCGGACGTATAACCCTCCTGCCGGCGCTGCTCGGTGAGCTGGCGCGCATATTCGTCCACCTCGGAGTAGAGGATCGACGAACCGCCCACCACGGCCACCACCTTGTCGAGCATCACCTGTCGTTTCTGCGCAAGGGCCCCTGCGAACAGCAGGGCGAGCGCCACGGCCAATATACCTTTTTTCAACATCTCGGTTTCGTTTATCGTTTTCTTTTTAATTGTCTTCTTAATTGTCTTCATTTTCCGCCCGCTCGTCGCCGAAGATCTTCACTTCGCCGTTCTCCGCAGCCCGGGCGCAGAGCTCCTCCTCGTGCCGGCGGATGATCTCGCCCTGCCGCTGGTTGAACAGGATGCGGCGAATGGTCCCCCGCAGCCGTTCGGGCGGGATCGGCTCGCCCTCGCGCCGCACATCCTCGATCTGGAAGAAGTAGTGCGAATGGCTGTCGCGCATCTCCTGCACGGCCGTCGAGGCCAGCAGCGGATCGTAGGACTGCGACCGTGGCGTCGGCAGGTAACTCAAAAAATCCGTAAAGTCGACCCACTGATCGCGGAAATCGCTGACCGTGAAGTCGTTCTTCTCGCAAATATCGCGGAAGTCCTGCTGCTGGGTCTCCGATTTGGAGGCCATCAGCGTCTTGAGCTTCGCGGCCTGACGGTACCCCTCGGTAAAGCGGACGATGCGGCCCTTGACGATCGTGCGGTCGAGTTTGAAGTCGGCCTTGTGAGCGTTGTAGTAAGCCGCGATCTCGTCGGCGGTGAACACCGTGTCGATCGAACGGTCGACGTAATGCTGATCCAACTTGCGGATCAGCAGCGCCTGCCGGTACTCCTCAACCATCTTGTCGATATCGGCCGCCGAGGAGGAGAAGAGCGTCCCCGCCTCCTGCAACTTGAGCTGTTTGACCACCCAGCGGTCGATGTAAACCCGCATGAAAGCTGCGCTGTCGTCGCCCGTGAGCCCCTGCGGGACCACCGAGCGCACATCGCCCATTTTCAGCTCCTTGCCGCCGGCGCGCGCAATGGTCGTATCGCTCGCAAAATAACGGGGCAGCTCCCGGCAACCCGCCAGCAGCAGCACACCCGCCGCGACCGCTATTTTCGCTCGCAAATTCATATTCCGAAAGGCAAAGATAGAAAATTAACGTGAGTTCGACGAATTTTTGCTTATACTATTTTCAAGAGTCACAACGTCCGTAGAACTCGTCGAACTCCCGTTACGGCGTTAAAAACACCGGATTCAAGATTTAAAATCCCTCTAAATCTCCCTTTGTTAAGAGAGACTTGAATCCGGGGTCTCATCCGATTTCCTGTAAAGAACGCACATCACCGCCGGATTATTACGCCGCGGACGGATTTTTCATGCGCCGCAGCGTGCGCAGCATCATATAACCCGAGACGGCCGTAAGCGCCAGCGCCGCAATATAGATCACGACGTAGAGCGTGCGGCTCTCCACCAGTTCGATCAGCAGGGCGTTGCCGTGCCCGGTGACCATCGCCAGATAGGCCACGGCGTTGTTCAGGGCGTGGAGGATCATCACCGACCACATCGAATCGGTCGCCAGATAGACGAAGCCGAGGATCAGTCCGATGACCGAGGCGCCGATGACCTGCGCGGGCTGGCCGTGGAGCACTCCGAAAAAGAGCGACGACACGAGCCACGCCGTGACCACGCCGTAGCGCGTGCGCAGCGAACTCAGCACCACGCCGCGGCAGATCAGCTCCTCGAACACCGGGGCGAAGACGACCAGCGAAAGGATGGTCCAGAAGCCGCGTCCTACGTTGAGCGACAGCTCGGGCAGCAGGTTCAGGAGGGGTTCGAGCACCACGCCGACGGCGAAGATCAGCACGAAGGCCCACAGCAGCAGCGCCGGATTGAACCCCCGGGCCGAAAACCGGGCCCACGGGCCGCTGCCGCCGCGCGCGCGACGATAATAGAGGATGCCGGCGAGGGTAATCGCCATCGAACAGAAATAGAGCGCCGCCATCAGTTTGCCCAAAGCGGCGGGCTCCATCGACTTATAATCGAATCCGTGTCCGGCGAAAAGCATGAACAGCATCGCCGCGGTTCCCACGACGATCTGCGCCCCGAGCGCGATGCCCAGCAGGGCGAGCATGTCGCCCACGGTCGGGAATCTGCGGCGGTTGTTCAAGTCCCCGTTCCCGGTCTGAGTCCGCGCCTCCGCGGCCATGTCGTGCTCCGCCGCCGGAACCGTCGTTTTTTTTCTTCCATAGTATCGTGTAACTATCAATTCGTTCCGACACCAAAGGTAAGCATTTTTCCGGTACGGTTATGGATTTCCATTTAAATTCATTAAATTTGCCTGCTTATAAACCGAATTCATCTATGGCAAAGGTAATCGCATTGGCCAATCAGAAAGGCGGCGTGGGAAAGACCACGACGGCCATCAACCTCGCGGCTTCGCTGGCCCTGCTGGGCAAGAAGGTGTTGCTGCTCGACGCCGATCCGCAGGCGAACGCCACCTCGGGACTGGGTTTCGACATCAATCTCGAAGGCATTTACGAGTGCATCGCCGGGCAGAAGCAGGCCGAAGAGGTGATTCTCCGGAGTCCCGACGTGAAGAACCTCTGGGTGCTGCCCTCGTCGATCGACTTGGTGGCCGCCGATACCGAACTGCCGAAGATGGAGAACGCCCACCATGTGATGAAACGCATCGTCGACTCGGTGCGCGAGAAGTTCGACTATGTGTTCATCGACTGCTCGCCCTCGCTGGGTTACACCACGGTCAACATCCTCACGGCAGCCGACACGGTGCTGATCCCCGTGCAGTGCGAATACCTCGCGCTGGAGGGACTCTCCAAACTGCTGAACACCATCCGCAAGGTCAAGTCGGGGCTGAACCCCGCGCTCGACATCGAGGGCTTCCTGCTGACGATGTACATGCGCAACCGCCTGAACAATCAGGTGGTGACCGAAGTCCGGGAGCACTTCGGCGAGCTGGCCTACGACACAATAATCCAGCGCAATATCCGTTTGGGAGAAGCACCCTCGCACGGAAAACCCGTCATGCTTTACGATGCCGGGGCCGTGGGTTCGGAGAATTACCTGACCTTGGCCCGGGAGTTTTTGAAACGCAACCGCAAACGCAGCAAATAGCGATACCGACATGAAACAGAAAGGATTAGGACGCGGCCTCGACGCCATTTTCGGCAGCGATCCGGTCGATGCCAAGCTCAAGCCGATGAGCCGGATGGCCGAAATCGAAATCGCCGACATCATACCCAACCCCACACAGCCGCGCACGCAGTTCGACGAGGAGGCCCTCGACGAACTGGCCGACTCGATCCGCCAACTGGGCGTCATCCAGCCCGTGACGGTGAAGAAGTCCGACAACGGCAAATACGTCATCATCAGCGGCGAGCGCCGCTGGCGCGCCGCACAGAGGGCCGACCTGAAGACCCTTCCGGCCTACATCCGCGAGGTGGACGACGAGAACCTGCACGCCATGGCCCTCGTGGAGAACATTCAGCGGCAGGACCTCAACGCCATCGAAATCGCGCTGGGCATGCAGCGCCTGATCGACGAGTGCCACCTCACGCAGGACGCCCTTTCGGAGAAGGTGGGCAAGAAGCGTTCGTCGGTGTCGAACTACCTGCGCCTCTTGAAACTCCCCGACGAGGTGCAGCTCGCCCTCAAGGAGGGGCTGATCTCGATGGGACACGCCAAGGCCATCGCCGGAGCGCCCGCCGACCAGCAGCTGCGCATGCTCAAGAAGTGTATCAAAAAGGAACTTTCGGTCCGCCAGATCGAGGAACTGGTCCGCTCGCTCACGAAAACCCCTGCCGCCGCGGCACAGCCGACCGAGGACGAGGAGTATCCCGACAGCTACCTGCGGCTGGTCGAGCAGTTGGAGAAGTTCTTCTCGCAGGAGATTTCGATCAAACGCACCAAGAGCGGCGGCGGCAAGATCGTCATCGGCTTCGACGACGACAAGGACATCGAACGCTTCATCGAACGGTTCGCCAAACGCTCCTGAGATTCGATATGACACGCATCCGGACCAGCTTGCTGCTGCTCGCCGCAGCCCTCGTGCTGTGGCTGCCCGCCGGTGCCCAGCTCCACCGCGGAGCGCGCACGATCGTCCGGGGCGGCATGCTCGAAAAACCGGATTCGCTCCGCTCCAAACGCGACTCGCTGGAACTGGCCAGAATCATCCAGCAGTTCGACTCGGTCGCCACGGCGGGTTACCTCGCCGACTCCGCGGCCGTTGCGGCCCTGCGCACCGACGACCGCCATTACCTCGATTCGGTGGCATTGGCCCATTTCGACGTCGCCCGGCTGGGCATCGACACCACGACCAAACCCCGCGTATTCAAAAAGGGATGGCTGATGAGCGACTCGATGTCGCTCTCGAAGGTGTGCTGGCTCTCGACCGTGCTGCCCGGCTACGGACAGGTCTACAACAAGCAATACTGGAAACTGCCGATCCTCTACGGACTGGTGGGAACCGGACTGGGGCTTTACATCCACGAGAACAAGACCTACAAACCGCTCAAACGGCAATACGAGTCCTATACCGACGTGAGCGCTTCGCGCACCCCGGAACTCGACGCCCTGCAGTCGCGGATGATCCGCAGCAACACCCGGCGGCAGGCCTACCTCGGGGTCACGATCGCCTCGTACATCTATTTCATCGGCGACGCGGCCGTGAGCTACAAGACCAACGACGTGTCGGACGTCAAGAAAGCCACCACGCTGGCCTGCATCTTCCCCGGTGCGGGACAGATATACAATAAGAGCTACTGGAAAGTGCCGTTCGTCGTGGGCGGATTCGCCTCGATGATCTACTGCATCGACTGGAACAACCGCGGTTACCAGCGCTTCAAGAAGGCCTACAACCTGCTGAGCGACTACGAACACAATCCGGACAAATACCCCGACGGCCCGACGGACGAGTTCCACGGCCGCTATTCGGCGTCGTTCATCCGCAACCTGCGGAACAACTACCGGCGCAACCGCGACCTGTGTATCATCATCTCGGGCGCGCTGTACGTCCTGCAGATCGTCGACGCCCACGTCGATGCCCACCTGAAGGACTACGATGTCTCGGACGACCTTTCGATGAACATCGAGCCGCTGATCGACTACACCTACATCCCCACCCTCGGGGGGAACCGCCCGGTGTTCGGCTTCAACCTGAGCCTCAAATTTTAGACGATGAAGAAACTCCTGACCATAGCGCTGCTCCTCACCGTCGCCGCCCAAGCGTCGGCCCTCGACCGCAGCCCCCGCAAGAAACGCCGCGACAAGAACAAAGCCCGGACCGAAACCCCTGCACCGACGCCCGCCCCGGCGGTCGAAAAGACTGTCGTTCCGGCCCCGGAGCCGGAACCGGAACCCGTCGAAGAACCCGTCGTCAACGACATGACGCTGGGATTCACCCCCGAGCAGACCGATTCGCTGCTGGCGGCATGGCGCGAACGCCAGCGTCAGGACGCTTACAGCGAGTTTTTCAAACAGTACATTCTCGAAGACTCCACCGAGGTGGCGGACACGACTCCCGATTCGGTCTACGCCCGGCGGCTGCTGGACCTCGCATCGCCGATCCAGTTCCCTTACAACAACATTGTAAAAGGGTATATCAACCGCTACACCAGCTCGCGCTACGGTACCATCAGCCGCATTCTCGGCATGTCGCAGTACTACTTCCCGATCATCGAGGAGGCGCTGCTCCGCGAGGGGCTGCCCGTCGAACTGCGCGCACTGCCGATCATCGAGTCGGCGCTCTCCCCCACGGCCACCTCGCCGATGGGCGCCGTCGGACTGTGGCAGTTCATGCCCACGACCGGCAAGAGCTACGGGCTCGAAATCAATTCGCTGGTAGACGAGCGCCGTGACCCCTACCTCGCCACGCAGGCCGCCTGCCGTTACCTGAAGGACCTCTACGCCATCTACAACGACTGGTCGCTGGCCATCGCCGCCTACAACTGCGGCCCGGGCAACGTCAACAAGGCCATCGCCCGCTCGGGAGGCAAGAATTTCTGGGAGATTTACGACTACCTGCCCCGCGAGACGCGCGGCTATGTCCCGGCCTTCATCGGGGCGTCGTATGCCTATGCCTACCACCAGCAGCACGGCATCGAGCCCACCGAGGCCCCGATTCCACTTTCAGTGGACACCGTGCGGATCAACAAGCTGATGCATCTGGAGCAGATCTCCTCGACGATCGATCTGCCGATCGAAACCCTGCGCCAGCTCAACCCCCAGTACAAGCTCGACATCATCCCCGCGACGACCAAGTCCTACGCACTGGTCCTGCCGCAGCGTTATGTCATGCAGTACATCGCCCACGAACCTGAGATCCACGCCAAAGACTCGATGTACCTCAAGGAGTACATCAACCCGGCCAACCTCGACAAGAAACGCCAAGAGCGCAGCGGATCGGTCTATGTGGTCAAGAAGGGCGACACGCTGGGCGCCATCGCCCGCCGTTACCGCGTGACCACGGCGCAGATCATGCGTTGGAACAACCTCAAGAGCGCCCACAAGCTCCGCATCGGGCAAAAACTCCGCATCGAAGGTAGATAATGATTCCCGACCACGATACCATCGTCGCCCCTGCAACCGCCGCAGGAGGGGCCATCGCCGTCGTCCGCGTGAGCGGCCGGGAGGCCTTTACCCTCTGCGACAGGCTGTTCCGGGGCCGGAAGCCTTTGGCCGGAGCCGAAGGATACACGGTGCATTACGGGGAGATCATGGACGGCGACCGCATCGTAGATGACGTGCTGGCCACGGTATTCCGCGCGCCGCACTCCTACACGGGTGAAGATTCGGTCGAAATATCGTGTCACGGATCGTCCTACATCGTCTCGGAAATCCTCCGGCTGCTGACCGCCGCGGGCGGACGCATGGCCCAGCCCGGAGAGTTCACCATCCGCGCCTATCTGGCCGGAAAACTCGATCTCTCGCAGGCCGAAGCCGTGGCCGACACCATCGCCGCCTCGTCGCGCGCAGCGCATGCGCTGGCCTCGACACAGATGCGCGGCGGATATTCCGACGAACTGGAACAGCTTCGCGACAAACTTCTGAACCTCACCTCGCTGCTGGAACTGGAACTCGACTTTTCGGAGGAGGAGGTGGAGTTCGCCGACCGGACCGCGTTGCGCGAGACGATGCAGCGCATCGGGGCCGAGATCGACCGCCTGCGCAACTCGTTTTCACTGGGCAACGCCATCAAAGAGGGTGTCGCCGTGGCAATCGCCGGAGCCCCGAACGTGGGGAAATCGACGCTGCTGAACCGGCTTCTCAACGAGGAGCGCGCCATGGTCTCGGAGATCGCCGGCACGACGCGCGACGTAATCGAGGAGCGGGCCAACATCGGCGGCATCCTCTTCCGGTTCCTCGACACGGCGGGCATCCGCTCGACCGACGACCGGTTGGAACGTATGGGCATCGAGCGCACGATGGAGAGCATCCGCCGGGCGCAGATCGTCATCCACATGATCGACGCCCCGACCCTCGCGGGAACACTCCCCGAACCCGATTTCACGCTCCGCCCCGACCAGAAAATCCTGACCGTCGCAAACAAGATCGACAAGGCTTCCGCATCGCTGAATCTTCCCGAAAACATCATCGCTATCTCGGCCAAACAGGGCACGGGCATCGACCGTCTGTGCGACGCCCTGCATCGGACAGTCGACACCGAAGCACTCTACCACGGCGATCCGGTCGTTTCGAACAGCCGCCATTACGAAGCCCTCACAACGGCCCGCGAAGCCCTCGACCGGGCCCTCGACGGCCTCGGCAACGACCTCCCCGCCGACCTGCTGAGTGAGGAAATCCGTCAGGTCATCCACCATCTCGGCTCCATCACCGCCCGCGGCTCCATCGCCCCTGACGAGGTTCTCCAAAACATCTTCTCGAAATTCTGCATCGGCAAATAGAAGCCGATAAACAACGATTATTACTTATTAACGACAATCACTTAGGCGCTCATACAGAGCGTCTTTCGTCGTTTGTGATTTTCCGTCGGTACTCCTGCGCGTCCTCTTTTACCCCCTTTTTTCGCCCCCGTTTCGCCCTCGGCACCTCCTGCCGGGCAGGGCTTCCGTTTTCGTCTCCGAGGTTCTGGAAAATTGCAACAGACTGCAACGAGGCGCAACGTACAGCACCGAGCTGCAACAAAATGGGTGACAGTAAGAAAGGAGGCCTACGATGAGCAGTAGCCTCCAATACCAGAAAATCTGCATCTTCTGCGGGCGCGAATTCATCGCCCAAAAATTCACGACCGAATACTGTTCGCACGCGTGCTCCCAGCGAGCATACAAACAGCGCAAGCGGGAACAAAAAATGGAAAAATTCCGCATTTCTCCCACCGAAGTTTCGGTGCCGGAACCTATTCTTCAGGACAAGGAGAGAGAATACCTCAGCTGTGAACAGGTGGCAGACCTAATGGGAATCTGCCGCACAACGGTATACCGGTATTGTATTTCAGGAAAAATGAACTGCATCAAGATGAACCGAAAAATATTTATCCAGCGAAGCGACATACGCGGGTTGTTCGAACACCCGCAGCCCTACAAGGTCAAGCCCCTCTACCGGAAGCCTATTACCGAATTTTATTCCATGCGGGAGATTACCGAGAAATACGGCGTTTCAGAATCTATGGTCTACAACATAGTCAGTACGCAACGAATCCCGAAAGGGCTAAGCCAGGGCAAAACCATCTACAGCAAAAAACACGTCGACAAACATTTTGCCGCCAAGCTCCCCGATCCGCAGGTTGCTGAGTGGTACACCGTGGAGGAGATTCGGGAGAAGTACGGCATGAGCCTGTCGGCTGTCTACTCGTTCACCTCGGAATACGGCATTCCCCGCAAAAAGAACGGAGGCAAAACCTATTACTCGAAGGCGCACACCGACACGCACCTCAGGATGCGTCAACCCGACCCTACGATCAAGGAGTGGTACAGCATGGAGGAAATAATCGCGAAGTACGACCTCACACCCGGCTTCGTGTCGAACCTGATCTACAAGAACCCAATCCCGAAAATCCGGCGTGGCAACAAGGGCTACTACTCCAAGGCGGATTTCGACCGGCTCGTCCGCGAGAAACAGCTCGTGCCGGAGTACTACACCGTCGAGGAAGCGATGGCCAAATACAACCTGACGCGGGACCAGCTCTACCATTATGTCCGCTTCCACAATATTCCGAAAATCCAGGAGGGGCGCTACATCAAAATATCCAAACCGGAGCTGGACGTCCTCTTCGCACAACCGAACACACTTTAACACTTATATTATTATGGGAACAAAAATCACATTGCGGCGCAAGCCAATCACCCGCGGGCGGGAATCGCTCTATCTGGAATTCTATCCGGCCATCCGCTGCCCCGAGACCATGAAGATGATTTACAAAGAGTATCTGGGCATCTACATCTTCCAGAATCCGCAGAACCTGATTCAGAAAGAGTACAACGACGAGATGCTGCTCAAGGCCGAGGGCATTCGCTCGATGCGCGTGCAGGCGGTCATCAACGAGCAGTACGGCTTCCTCGACAAGCACAAACTCAAAGGCGACTTCCTCGCCTTCTTCCGGAGCGTCGTCGCGCGCAAAGACCCGAAGTGGCGCATGGTCTACCGCCATTTCGAGCGGTTCGCGGGTGGCAAATGCACCTACGGCGAGGTCACGGTCGAGCTGTGCCGCAAATTCCGCGAGTACCTCACCACCACGCACCAACTGAAGTTCACGAAAAAGAAGATGCGCCGCAACTCGGCCGCCAGTTACTTCTCAACATTCCGCGCCCTGCTGAAGGTCGCCTACCGCGACAAACTGATCCGGGAGAACGTCAACGACTTCCTCGAAAAGCTCGAATACGAGGATACCCGGCGGGAATTCCTGACGCTCGACGAACTGAAACGGCTGGCCGACACGCCGTGCGACATCCCGATGCTGCGGCGCGCGGCGATCTTCTCATGCTTCACGGGGCTTCGCATCAGCGACATCCTGCAACTCGAATGGAAAGACATTTCGCAAGCCTCGGACGGCGGTTGGTGGATGCGTATCCGCACCGAAAAGACCGAGACCGAAGCCACGCTGCCCATCAGCGACGAGGCGTTGGAGTACTGCGGCACGCCGGGCACGGGCAAGGTGTTCGCCGGATTGGAGCGTTCGATGACTCAGCATCCCTTATTTAAATGGATTCGCAAGGCGGGTATCGAGCGCCACATCACGTTCCATTGCTTCCGCCACACGTTCGCCACGCTCCAGATTGCGCTCGGAACCGACATTTTCACCGTCAGCAAGATGCTCACCCACCGCAATGTCTCGACCACGCAGATCTACGCCGAACTGGTCAACGAGAAGAAACGCGAGTCGGCAAATAAGATTTCACTTAAATAACTGATGCTGAACGATGCGAGTAATAGCTGGTAAATTTTTTCGATTTTTTCACCGATTTGCAAACCTTCCCCCAGACAGCGACCTATTCTTATATACAAACTATGAATTATGCAGCAAACAGAACTCTCTTTCGACCGGTTACCGGAGGCCATAGCCCGCTTGATCGACGAAGTGGCACAACTCCGCGAATCGCTCCAACGCCTCGGGAAACCACCATCCGCCCTATCCCGTCCTATTGGGATCGACGAGGCGTGCGCCATCGTGATGAAGGCCAAACCGACCGTCTACAAACTCGTGCATCAGGGCTTGATCCCCCACTGCAAGATCGGCCACAAACTCTACTTCCAAGAGGACGAGTTATTGGAGTGGATTGCCAAAGGTAAGAAAAAAGGCATTACGGAGACAAAATCCGACATCGAAACTCAAATGCTGCGAGGCGTTAAACATAAACCCCAATCATTCACATTTTAATTTTTCAAACGATGAAAACAGCTATCAGTACCACCGCATCGAAAATAATTATGGTTTCTAATCTTTAACAAAATTGTAACGATGAAAATGAAAACAAATCCAATGAACGAAAGAGGCTTTATCGAAATCAAAAGAGATGAGCAAGGACAAACAAATGTAGAAATCTTACTTGCCGATCATACTTTATGGTTGAGCAAACAACAGATGGCTGATTTACTCGAAGTACGAGTGAGTGTGATCAGCAATAGTTTACAGACTATAATTCAGAGCGGAATTTTACAAGAGGAGGCGGTTTCTTGTGTTCATAAAGATGGTCGTCAGCGTGAAGTCATTTTATATAACCTCGATGCGTTCATTTCAGTTTGCTTTCGGATCAATTCACAGAATGCCGAAGCTGTACGAGAATGGGCGATGAAAACAATATGGGGTTTTTGTAGATTTAAATACCAAGAGCTGATGATGGAATCTTTTGGTAAAAAAGAGAAGAAATACATCGTTAGTTAACTGGTAATGAGAGAGAAAAAAAAGCGACGCAGGATTAGGTTTAAAAACGGGACTCGAACCTTCTACTCCAACTATAACAAGGTTGTGCTCTCTGAATTAGACACTTATTTATCCATAAATAATAGATTTAAATGCACGAAAAATATAAATGAGGTACGATTTACACACAACTTTTTTCAAAAGCAAAAGTCACTGACAAACAACAATATACATAATTCCTAACAAATTGGTCCCATTTTCTACTGCCTTCTATTCCTCAATTTTATTACATAACGCCATTAAGTAACCTCTCTAAGCAAAATTGAGACTGTAACCGCATAAGGCTTCTATCTAAGATACCCATATCCTCATTGATTTTATCATCTAATATCTGAGCATATACTTGAGTAGTCCGAATTGTTTTATGACCTAAAACTTTGCTTAGAGTTTCTATTGGCAGGCCATTCGACAAAGCAACCGTTGTTGCAAAAGTATGCCTAGCAGTGTGAACGGTTATCCGTTTGTGTATTTCACAAATCGACGCAATTTCCTTTATATATTTATTGAAATTGGCATTACTAATTACCGGTAGTAACGATTTTCCTTTACGGAAGTTACGATACTTTTCGAGTATTCTGGTCGGTAACTCCATAAGTTTTATGCGAGACTCGGTTGATGTTTTTAATCGCTTCATTATTATCCACTTTGTACCATCGCTACCGATATGGATATCTCTATTATTCAGTTTTAAAAGATCCGCATAACTCAACCCGGTAAAGCAACAAAATAGAAAAATATCACGTACCCTATCCAATCGTCGAGAGTCTAATCGCACACTTATTACCCTCCCAAGTTCATTCTCATTTAAGAAAACTCTTGCCGGAGTATCTGACTTAGTTTTGTGATACCGAAAAGGATTATGTTGCATTATCCCTTCTTCTATCGCAATGAGAATAATTCTTTTAAAGATTTTAACCAACTTACCGACAGAGCTATGCGACATTCTATATTTTATCTGAAGAAAACTTTCGAAATTCAATATGAATTTTAATGTTATACGCTGGAAGGACACGTCATGTACATTATAAGTCATCAAAATATACTCTTCCAACCTGCGCACTGTCAGTTCGTATTTGTTATGAGTTGATTGTTTGATACCATATCCGATCTGTCGCTTCCGATTCTCATTCCAGTCCCGAAAGAAAAGTAATAACATAGAATCTCTGTTTATACTTCCGAAAATATCACTCTTAATCAAATGTGGAGATACATTTTTCGAGGTATTAATTCTTGTATTGTAAGATAAGATTATCCTGGCCCGCAAATAATCAAGAAGAGAGTTTAGTTCTATCGCTTCTAGTGAGTCCCCTATGGCTTTATGCTTTGCTACATTCCATAGTTCAGAGCGAACCTTATAGGTCGTACTAAATTGACATTTCTGCCCGCATATAGTAATACGAGCGTAGATCATCCATTTTTCTTGATTCTTGTTTCGTGGTTTTTTAGCATAAAAGCCTACCTTAAAAGTGTTTTTCATAACTACTTTGTTTTATTAATTTTGTGCCATATAGCAAAACAAAGTAACATTTAATCGTATATTTTCATCGAAAACAGAGAGGCGAATAAAATGCTCTATTCTCTATTATTCATTAATAATATTTTTCCACTGTCAATAATTTGGGATTTGATTAAACATACAAGAACGCTCTGCATTCACCCAAGGCCGACTCATACATTCTTGTTTAGTTATCACTCTTTCTCTCGACAATCTATTACAATAATCATATCTTTCACATATCAAAGAGTCTGTATTTGAATCAAAACATTCTAAGAGAATTTCGTCCTCTAATAAACTTGCAGATTCTAAATAAGCTCTCCTCTTTGGGAGGAATTGATTCTGGATTTGACGAAATAGAATCAATACATGGCGGACCATAAATAATCCCCTGGGACCATTATAGTTTCGAGATTATGAATCTGATCTTGATAAAATAATCTCAAGTATAATTATTCACCTCTGAATGCTTCTTTTTTGCAGTTATCAAAAATCATCCGATAGTAAATCAACTCTGTGCCAGCTAAAAGATCTTACATGATCAACAAATTATCCATCATAATATGTAACATTTTATAAGAAAGCCTCACTTTACTCTCATATGTTCTAGAATAATCTCGCATTCTGATACAGAATATAATACTCTCCCATCATTGATTCTTTGTCCTTTTACGAGCTTTAGCATATCAAAGAATACCACCCCGGATTAAGAAAGTGTAAAGAAGAATAACATATTGCAATTACAACATAATACAATAACCATAAGTCACTCGAATCTCCGACACATAGAACTTGTATCCTATTTCAATATATTTCGCGCATCCAACACCCTACCAAACATATCAATCTCTCTTTTAGAAATCCCCAATCGTATTGCCAGTTCTCGCCAACCTTTCACAGCACCAATCATCTCCGAAATAATCTTCTCTGCAGTCTTTTGGTTGAGCATATATTTTTCACAAGCATCAAATAAAATACTAAGGTCTGCTTTATTGGAAGTTGATGAAACAAGCAGACTTTGGTACTCATTCAAAGTGGGATTCATGTCGTATGCAGGGGACAATGTCCATCCCTTTGCAGTCAACAGAAAGCCGTGATTGCGGAAATGGTCATCACTATTACCGATACATATATTGAAAGCCACACGGCGATAGAGCTCCTGTAAATTATTTTCCACATCCGTACAATTCCGAATAATGAAATCAACAATATCCCAATAACCGTGTCCAGTAATGGCATTGTCTCCATCATTAAGCCCTAATAAAGTCATTGCAGAAGCAAAGTGAATCCGTTTTCCGTTTTGAACTCTATCAAAGCGTTGCGAAAGCAATGTATGATATTTTTCTCCGGTAGCCAACACTTTAGTTTTCGCTGCATTTATACCAGCTTTTACAGCCAGAAGATGACTGAAATGTTCCCAGAATCCGGCATCGTAATCATCTTTGCGAGAAGGGAACTTAGCTATGTATAGTGTTTTATCCGCATCTATCACGCAGGCTTTCGGCCTTGCTCCGCCCAATGAAGACCCATGTTGCACAAGTTGTGTAATCCACTTTCTATCGGGCAGCACGTTATTTTCTTCACATTTCTCAATCTCCGCACTGGCTGCAATCAATTCTCGAATATCCGTCAAAGGTGGAATTTTCAACGACTCACTCACATTTATAAACTCCCCATTGAGTTCTTCCTTGAAACGGAAAGCTCCCATTCGAGAGAAGTCATCGATGCCAGTCAAAAAATCGAAAGAGGATAGTCGTCGTACCCGTCGCTTTTCCTCCATTGCTGCAATTTGCTCACAACGCAGCAACAAGGTACGCCCCCAACGATCCGGCAAAGCATCAGAAAAACATCCGAATATATCTTTCTCCGGTTGCGTATATTGTTGTCCTGGATAATTGTTCAGGTCATCGCTCAAAAACAAATCCCCATGCTTTTTCAACCATTCATCGCTAAATGTAAAACAATAGCTGTCAGAGCCACGAAGAGATTCATACCTCAACTCGCCTATAAGCTTTATCTCCTTCAGCCAATCAAAATCGGCATAAACATATAGTTTTTTCATCGCCTATTCCTTTTTTGAGGCACGTTCCCTCGTCTTCAAACTCAAATCCTGCAAAGCTTTCCCCAACTTGTCTTCTTTAGCCAGCCACAGAATGTCATCGTCAAGTTGTAAAGCATACAGCACACGCAAATAAATTCCGATTGCTACTGTCGGTGCGCCTTTCTCTATTCGGGATACGGTCAACGGAGAACAGGTGGCACGTTCCGCCACCTGAGCCACACTCAGATTCCTGCGCAAACGAGCCAGTTTAATCTGCTCTCCCACGACCTGCATCTTCTGCTCCAATTTTCTGGGCAATTTAGTGCCCATAGTATTTTTTGTCATAGTCAATTAATTATATAATATACAATTTTACTCATTTTTACATATTTAATGATATATTAAATATAAAAATATATGGTCAAAAGAAAATAGTTAGCTAAACAGCACTTGGTACCCCACAAATGCCAATATCCACCAAATTTTGAATATAAAACATATCTTATAGGTTTTTCCATTCCAAATATTACTACTCTCACAGAGCGAATCATTGTCACAAACCAATTTACTTCAAAATAATTTTCCACATTCTCCCAAAAATCACTACTGCATCCTTCTTATTAAGCCTCCTTTTACTGTAACAGCTAAAAGAGGGAAGAAAAGAGCTGGCTTCGCAAAAAACATCTGTACAAATGATTTTCTCTTTCGGCTACAACTACAAGCAAGATTAATACGCAAACTCATCTCCGGAGATTGCGAAGCAAAAGAGAGTGATTTCTCTTTTGCCCCTCCGTTTGAAGACAAACTAAGGTTAAAAACGTTTTCAACATACAGTAAGTTCGCTAATGCATATATTATACTTTTGAATAAATAATGAAAATCAGATTATAAAACAAGAAAGTTCAACGATGGCATCCAGAATTTCTTTTATATTTACAATGAGTAGTAGCGTAGTCAAGAGCAGACATGACTAAATTTTAAACGCTCTAAATCGTACCCAATTGAACGATTTTGTGCAAATTCGACATATAAGTTTTTGAACTTGAAATAGTTTTTTTTGGGGGGGGGTATAGGTTCATCAACCTCCTCTCTTTTCAGAATTTTGTCGGTTAGTAAATCAATTATTAACCCTCAAAATTTTGTCATCATGTTTTCAATTCACATCAAAGGCCAACGCAATCCCAACCGGATCGATATGGTAAAACTCTCCATCATCTTCTACAAATCCGGATGTATCCGCTGCTCGAAAGTCATCTACATCAGCGGCCCTTATGAGGAGTGGGATAACCGAACCGAGAGTTTCCGGAGTCCGTCACCCGAGTACGTTGCCAAGAACAAACTCCTTCAATACGAACGCCTCAAATACCTCAAGGTCGCCGAGAAATGGGAAGCCGAGAAGAAGAACTGGATCGCCAATGAGCTCAGCCACTATTACGACAAGCAGGAGAAGTCCCGAAACCGCTACACCACCGTATCGGAGATGATCGATAAGATTGTAGATGGACTGCTTCATCAGGAGCGCTTCAAGAACAGCCGAATCCTGACCAGCGTAACCACGGCCGAGAATTATAGCTATCTGAAGAAAGCGCTTTACCGGTTCGCAAAAATCAAATACCATAGGGACTTCTCCAAATACATGTTCCGGGATATCGATGAGCGATTCCTGCGCGAGTTCACCGTCTACGAACAGATGCGCGGTTCGCGCAACGGCAACAACGGAGGCATTCAGCAAAAGCTCAAGGTGCTACAGGCGACTTGTGCTAAAGCGAAAGATGAAGGCATCTACGGCGTGCATCTTTCGGCATTTATTCCACTCAAACGAAAAGTCCGATCCCGGTTTACGCCCCCCAAGCCATATCGCATGAAATCATTCAACAGATCGAACAAGTTGACCGAAACATCCTGAAACAACCGGAAAAATTATTCCTCGACTTGTTCCTATTCAGCTACTATGCTTGCGGGATGTCACCGATCGACATCTGTTTTCTGGAAAAGGACCGAATTAAAGACGGGATGATCATCTACGAACGGATTAAACTCGACCGCGTTGCCCAGGTGCTGCTGATTGACAAGGCGGCCGAGATTATCGAGCTTTACAGGACTGAAGGCTATATGAACTATGTCTTTCCGATCTTCAAATGGAAGAAGATGGACCATGCGCATCTGTATGCTACAGTCAGCCGTGTCAGCTGCAAGGTCAACAGAACCCTGTAAAAGATCTGCGACCATCTTGGTATCCGAGAGAAGATCTACTGGAGTTCTGCCCGCAGCAGTTTCATCGCCAAGATGGTCAACGACGGTTATCACCCTCTCCAGATCGCCGAGCAGGTTGGAAACTCACCGCAGGCCATTTACATGTATTACTACACGATCACAAACAAGGAAGACGTAAGGGACGGGATGAATAAAATATTAGGAGAAAATGCACCCTGCTCAAAATAAACATTATTTTATTTGCATAATTCGCAATAAATAAATATCTTCACTCAAAATTAATCGGATAAATGACCAAAGAGATAAATCCATTCATCGTAACCGGCAAGATAGCACCGGCATACTTCTGCGACCGAGTGCAGGAGTCGGCTCGGCTCATCAAGTCGCTGACTAATGGCAACAACATGGTTATCATCTCACCTCGCCGTATGGGCAAGACGGGATTGATCCAGTTCTGCTACGAAAAGCCGAAGATCAGAAAGGAATATTACACGTTTTTCATCGACATCCTGCACACGTCTAGCCTGCGGGAGTTCACCTATCTGCTCGGCCGCGAGGTATATGAGACCCTCCTACCCCGCAGCGAGAAGATGACGAAGCTGTTTATCCAAACACTCAAGTCGATCAGCGGCAAGTTCGGGTTTGACCCGATCACAGAACTACCCACGTTCAATGTCGAATTGGGAAACATCGAGCGGCCGGAATCCACATTGGAGGAGATTTTCCAACTGCTGGCTTCCGCCGATAAACCGTGTATTGTAGCCATCGACGAGTTTCAACAGATAGCAAAATATCCGGAGAAAAATATCGAGGCATTGCTTCGCACTCACATTCAGAAGATCAGCAACTGCAACTTCATCTTCGCCGGGAGCGAGCGCCACATGATGCAGGAAATGTTTATGTCTTCGGCCCGACCGTTTTACCATAGTGCCGACACCATGGAACTGAATGCGATTGTTCCCGAAATATACATTCCGTTTATCGTCGGACATTTCGAGTCACGCAATCGACGCATCAGCAGCGAGAATGTCGAGAAGGTCTACAACCTCTTCAAAGGGCATACTTACTATATCCAGAAGACATTCAATGAGGCTTTTGCCGATACTGTCGAAGGAGACGAATGCACCATCGAGACGCTCCGTACCGCAGTCAACAACCTGATTGCCTACAACGACACCATCTTCCGGGAGATTTTATCCAACATCCCGGAAAAGCAAAAAGAGTTACTTTATGCAATCGCCAAGGACGGTGAAGCTGAAAAGATCACATCCGCAGAGTTTATCAAGCGCCACAGCCTTACCTCGGCCAGTTCCGTTCAATCCGCAACGAATAAACTGCTAGAAAAAGATATCATCACAGAGATCAACAAAGTTTACTCTGTGACAGATAAGCTTTTTGCGATGTGGATAAATGGGATTTACGGAACAAAGTACAATATCAGTTAACACTCTTTAGACAGACCCAGAATGGATAAATACAGAGAAATAATTGCTGAATTAATGCAGTTTACCACAGACAGAGACTGGGATCAATTCCATGACTCAAAAAATCTGGCCTTAGCTATTTCCATTGAAGCAGCTGAATTGAATGAGCTATTCTTGTGGAAAAAGGATGCTGAGGTAGAATCGGTCAATAAAGAAAGATTGGAAGAGGAATTAGCTGATATTTTATCATATGCCTTATTGCTGGCAGAAAAGCATAACATAGATATCTACGACATCATCCATAGAAAGATACAAAGAAATGCCGAAAAATATCCCGTGGAGAAAGCTAGAGGAACAGCAAAGAAATATAATGAATTATGAGATTATACGCAGGAACATCAACTAATTTCATTGCACTGAATTTCAACAATCAGATTGCAGATCTGTTAAAGACGGAGTTTCGCGTCCAATTCGGCTACAATCCCTCTATGAATGAGGTAATGTCGTGGCAAAATTCCTTATACCGAGTCGCCAATATGATTGATAGGAGTGGTCTGCATGACAATGGCATTTTTGTAGAGTATCAACTCCCTTTAAGCTCTAAGCGGATCGATATTGTCATAACAGGAACTGATTTGAAGAAAACGAAAAATTCAGTTATTATTGAACTAAAGCAATGGAGCCAATGCACTCTAACAGAATTTGACAGTGATAAAGTTGTTACATGGGTAGGCGGAGGGAACAAACATGTACTGCACCCATCTGTTCAGGTCGGCAATTACAAATATTATTTACAGGATAACAACTCTGCATTTTATGACGAGAAAGATCCGGTTCATCTTTATGCGTGCAGTTTCCTCCACAACTATAATCCTCAAGATGGAGATCCCATCTTCGACAAACGTTTCGAATCTGCCTTAACCCGCTTCCCCGTCTATACTGCAGAAGACACGGATAAATTATCTTCATTTTTATGTGATCGCCTAAGCCAAGGCGAGGGAATGGAGATATTGAGTAAAATAGAGAACAGCAAGCTGACCCCATCAAAGAAACTACTCAAGCAGGTATCCGGAGCAATTAAAGAGAAATTAAAACACAAAGGAGAATTTAAAGTATTTGGGCAACACAAGGTTAAAGATGACTATACGCTCTTAGACGAGCAGTTAGTCGTCTATGACACCATTATGTCTGTTGTCCGAAAAGGACTCTCACAGCGCCAACAATATGCTGTCATTGTCAAAGGAGGAGCTGGCACAGGCAAAAGTGTAATAGGGCTGCAGTTACTTGCCGATCTTGCTGCACTAGGTTACAATGCCCATTATGCAACAGGTTCCGGATCATTTACCAAAACACTTAGAAAAATCGTCGGTGCCGGAACGGACAATCTATTTAAATACTTCATGTCCTATGGAACAGCACAACCTCGCGAGCTGGATGTATTGATTATGGATGAAGCCCATCGTATTAGAGAAAAAACCGGATATCCGTTTAAAAGTACAGGTCGGCCACAAGTAGAGGATCTTATTAGGGCGACAAAGGTAGCCCTATTCTTTATCGATGATTTTCAGTGTGTTCGCAAAGGAGAGATTGGTTCATCCCAGTATATCAAAAATGAGGCAGAACGCCTCGGTTGCAAGGTATTTGAATACGAATTAGAGTCTCAATTCCGGTGTGGGGGCTCCGATGGTTATGCCAACTGGATAGATAATACTTTGCAGATCAAGGATACCGCAAACGCTTTTTGGAACGATGAACCCACATTCGAATTCAAAATCTTCGATTCACCGGAATCTTTAGAGAACGCAATCCGGATTAAAAACGAAGAGGGATATACCGCTCGCGTCATGGCTGGCTTCTGCTGGAAATGGAGCAAAGAATTAGATACGGATCGGACTCTAGCGAAAGATGTAAAAGTGGGAGCCTATGAAAGACCATGGAATGCCCGTCCTGATTTAGACAATTTGCCTGTGGGTATCCCCAAGTCCGATTTCTGGGCCTATGACAAAGGCGGCATCGATCAGGTCGGTTGCATATACACTGCCCAGGGATTTGAGTTCGATTATGCCGGTGTAATTTTCGGTACAGACCTGCGTTTCAACCTGGATAGATCAGAATGGGAAGGTCATCCGGAAGATTCGTTCGATGAACCAGTTAAAAGTGCAGATGATTTTCTGCAGTTAGTGAAAAACACTTATCGCGTCTTACTGACTCGAGGCATGAAGGGCTGCTATGTCTATTTTGTGGATAAGGATACGGAAAGATTCTTCCGATCCCGAATAAAGAACAGTACATTATAACTGCTGCATTATGATTTTTCGCAATCCAACAGAGATCAGACCCGTTCCATTCAATTTCACGTGTCCAATGGAAATAAAAAAACTGCCATTTGGAATCAAATGGCCAGTTGTTTATATCATTCATGATAATGAATCGGCCTATGTCGGAGAATCTGTAAATATCGCAATAAGAATCAATGATCATTTAAAATCAGCACAGAAAAAATCACTGAACAACATATATATCATCCACAACAAATCTTTCAATAAATCCGCAATATTAGACATAGAAAGATTTCTCATCGAACACATTTGGGCGGAAGGTAAATATATGATGTTGAATGCGAACCATGGATACCTTGCTCATAATTATTATAGATGCGAACAATACCGGAAAGAATTCAAGCATATCTGGCAGTTACTTAAAGAGCAGGGACTGGCCCAAAACGATACCAAAGAGATACAAAATTCCGACCGTTTCAAATACTCGCCCTATAAGACACCGACGACTGAGCAATATGAAATCATCAGGCAGATTCTCCGGGACTTGAAAACGGATATGACGATCGGTCTGACGTCCCAGAGCACCGTGGTCAACGGAGGTTCCGGGACAGGAAAATCCGTTTTAGGCATCTTTTTACTGAAATTATTAGCCGATGCAAAATCGGATCAGATAATACGACTGCAATCCGAAGAATCGGAACCGTCCGAAGGAGACCTGAATTATCTTGCGGATCAACTGCCTCGCAAACTGAAGATCGGTTATGTGGTTCCGACCCAAAATTTCCGGTCAACACTTAAAAAAGTTTTCAGGACGATAACTCCGAAGGCAACTGACGACAGCAGGGATTCAGCGCCTAAAATACTGAGTCCGCATGATGTAGCAAAATCGGATACAGATTATGATTTACTAATAGTCGATGAAGCTCATCGATTGAGAAGACGGTATGCCCTTCCCGGAGGATATACATATAAACAGTTTGATGATAACAACAAGAGATTAGGGTTAAGTCAGCATGGAACGGAACTGGACTGGATTGTAAAAAAAAGTAAATATCAGTTGTTCTTCTATGATGCTGGTCAATCAATCAAACCGACTGATGTATCCAAAGAGCGTTTCAATCATTTATTACAAGATCAATCCACACGCCAATATCAATTAACATCTCAACTGAGATGCAAAGGAGGTAATGACTATATCCAGTATCTCGAAGATATCTTTAATGATGCCGATCCCCAAACGCTTTCTTTCAAAGGGTACTCACTCCGTTTGTATGAAGATGTAAACGACATGGTCAAAGCAATTATCCGACTGGATAAAAAGTATGGACTGTGCCGTAATATAGCTGGATATGCATGGGATTGGAAAACTAAAAAGAAACCAAAAGGAAAAAGGGCGAAAAAAACGGCCAAAGAACTGATAAAAAAAGGCTTATACGACATTGAGATTCCAGGCCAAGAGCATACATACAAATATGTTTGGAATATGCAGGATACAGATTGGATCAATGCCTTCGATTCAGTCAACCAAATAGGTTGTATCCATACAATACAAGGATACGACCTCAATTATGCAGGCGTAATTCTGGGTCCAGACATTGACCTCAGCGATAAAACGGGGAAAATTATAATCCACCCTGAAAACTATAAAGACACAAAGGGCAAAGAAGGCATTACAGACGACGAATTGTTCATTCTCATTAAAAACATATATAAAACGAATCTCGCACGAGGTATTAATGGAACGTTCATATATGTCTATAATAAAAAATTAAGGGATCATTTCAAGAAATACATGAACTTTATTCCCCATAATTAAAGGTATTCCGAGACTTAAATCATTTCTCTTTGCATCCGTAAACCGATTATATTATGAATGCAATAAAAAGTTCCGTGCGTGATTACATCAAGGCCAATCGCAGGGCAAGCCGCAAGGCTGAGATTGAAAATCACAGCCACCCGATCAGTTTAGCCGGGTACACAAATCGAAAAAGGTCTATGAGCGTAAACGCCAGAGGGCAGATGATAAAAGGCATCTGTCTTCTTTCTTTTTATATAGTTTGGCAATACGGAGAAAACGTAAACATAGGCAAATTTAATTAATTTTTCCGCCTGAAAATTTTGCCGTCAAAGATTTATTTATACCTTTGTCCTAAGAGGAAACAGGTCTCTTTTGAAATTATAAAACACTGATTATCAGAACAAGCATCTGAAAGACCCGGCGAGGGCAGGTGCAACGAACTGGGAACAAAGGCATTGTGATTTCAACCTAAAACTGAGGGGCATTCGGCCCCAAATCACCCGATTAAAACATCCTTTGCGGACGATGAAAAACATACGGTTTTTGCATCGGCAAATAGAAGCCGAAACCTCGCACGCGGCATCAACGAAACATTCGTATATATGTCTGCAACGAAATATTAAGGGAGCATCTGAAGAAATATTTCGATTTTATTCCACACAATTAATCCAGCGCACACCGGTCGAAAAAGCGGGAGGGACATATTGTATATGGCTCCCCTCCCGCTCTCAACAGGCCCCAATCAGCGGACCTGCAACCGATAGACTCCGAAAAAGTTAGGATCGAGCGTAAGCGAGACCTCGCGGTCACCGACCGCCACGGGGCGGATGCGCGGCGCGATCGGTTCGCGGTCCAGCGTATTCACAGCCTGCAGATCGTCGCTCTGCAGATAGGTGCAAGTGCCCGACACGATCCGCCGTTTCTTTAGCCCCTCGAACCCGATCCGCACTGACTGCGGCACAGCAGAGGCATTGACGATCTTCAGGATCACCTCACCCGTCGCGGCATCCAGAGCTGCCGTGGCATAAAGCTGTTCCTGTCCGGCAACCGGCTTTCCGTCCATGCGGAGCGGCAGCACATCGTTCCCGGGATTCATGCCGTAAAGCTGCTGCACATAATAGTTGGGTGTGCGCATCATGCGCAGGTTGTCGAACCAGATCAGGTCGGGATTCCACTGCCATGCATCGACATGGGCCAGCAGCGGCGCATAAGTCGCCAGAGGGACCACATCGGCATTGCGTTCCAACCCCGTCATAAAGGCTGCCTCAGAGAGCGCCGAAAGGTAGTTGTTGGCCTTGCCCGACGCATGGTCGTGGGAGGCATACTCCCCGGCGAACACCTTCGGACCCTGCCGGTCGTAACCGTCATAGCGGGCGGCATTGGCGAAGAACCACTCAGGCGGCATATAGTAATGCTCATCGACCAAATCCACACCGAGACGCTTCATCTCCGGCCAGAGGTAGTCGAACTGCTCTCCGGCGGGTCCGGGACCTGCCGATCCGACGATCCGGATGGCGGGATATTTCGTACGGATGGCCTTGACGAACCGCTCCAGCCGCTCGGGATAGACCTCACCCCACTGCTCGTTGCCGACGGCGATCATTTTCAGTCCGAACGGCTCGGGATGCCCCATCTCGGCGCGCACCCGGCCCCATGCAGTCGAGGGATCGCCGTTGGCGAACTCGATCAGGTCGAGCGCATCCTGCACATAGGCGTCCAGCTCTTCCAACGGCACGACCTCGCGGCTCTCGAACTGGCACGCAAGGCCGCAGTTGACCACCGGAAGCGGCTCGGCACCGATGTCCTCGCTCAGCAGAAAGAGCTCATAGAAACCCATTCCGTAACTTTGGAAATAGTCCGGTGCGGCCTTGTGCGCAAAGGTGTAGTTCCAGCGGTTCTCGTTGAGCGGACGGTTCTCCACCGGTCCGACGCTCTTTTTCCAGTCGTAACGCGTCGCCAGATCGCTGCCTTCGATGATACAGCCTCCCGGGAAACGGAACACCCCGGGATTGAGGTCGAAGAGCGCCTGCGCGAGATCCCTGCGCAGTCCGTTTTCGCGGCCTTTCCATGTATCGACGGGGAAGAGCGAAATATGGTCCATTTCGACCGCACCGGGAGTCGCCAGCACAACGCGCAGCCGCGAACGGGCATCAGTGAAAGGCGATTCCAAAACGGCCGTAACTTTCTGCCATGCGGAACCTGCCACCTCGACCTCCTGCCGCAGCAGGTTCTCGGCATTACCGTTCACCAGCTCTACCGAGAGTTTCATCGGGGTCGCCTCCGGGGTCCGGACATAGGCCGAGAAGCGATATTTCCTGCCTTTTTCGAGCCCGATGCCGCGGAAACCCTCGTTGTCGAGCCCCGCCCGCGAACGGCGTCCGTCGTTGACGATGCGGACGTAGTGCGGATTGCGGTCGAAACAGGGATCGGCATCCCGCACCGTCACATCACCGAACGGGATCCAACCCACCAGCGCCTGCGGGAACTCGAACGAACGGTTCTTCACCAGTTCGGCGTAAAGCCCGCCGTCGGCACCGAAGTTGATGTCCTCGAAAAAGATGCCGTACATCGTCGGCTCGATCCGGACGGTCGGTCCGGCCATGTCGACCGTCATCGTGTGCTGCGCCTGCACCGCGAACGAGGCGGCCAGCGCCAGCAAAAAGAGGAGTCGTTTCATCGGCAACCGAAATTACTCGTCGACCGAGAATTTATAGATACAGCGGCTCTCGTACTTTTCGCCGGGGCGCAGTACGGCCGAGGGCCATTCGGGCTTGTTGGGCGTATCGGGGTATTTCTGGGTCTCGAGGCAGACGGCCGCACGAAACCCGTAAGCGACCCCGTTCTTTCCCTTGACAGTCCCGTCGAGGAAATTGCCGCAGTAGACCTGAATGCCGGGCTCGGTCGTGTAGACATCCAGCCGGATGCCCGTGGCGGGCGATTCCAATGAAGCGCACGGCTCGGCAATGTTCCCACGGGTGTTCAGCACCCAGTTGTGGTCGATGCCGTTGCCGTTTTTCAGTTGCTCGAAATCCTGACCGATGCGCTCGCCGATGGGCGTCGGAGCCCGGAAATCCATCGGGGTGTCCGCCACCAGAGCAATCTCCCCGGTGGTCATGAAGGTCGAATCGACCGGCGTATAACTGTCGGCGTTCACCGTCAGCAACCATTCCGAGTTATCCTTCGAGGGATCTCCGTCGAGGTTGAAATAGGAGTGGTTGGTCATGTTCACGACCGTGGTCTTGTCCGTTTCGGCGGCATAGCGGATGTCGATGGCATTATCGTCGGTCAGCGTCATAGTCACCCGGCAGTCGAAATTCCCCGGAAAACCCTCCTCGCCGTCCTTCGCCGTGTAGGTCAGCTCCACCTCGCGGTCACTTTTCTGTAC
This sequence comes from Alistipes provencensis, assembly GCF_900083545.1. Lineage (NCBI taxonomy): Bacteria > Pseudomonadati > Bacteroidota > Bacteroidia > Bacteroidales > Rikenellaceae > Alistipes > Alistipes provencensis. The sequence continues at coordinate 377,665 of NZ_LT559262.1, forward strand.
GGCGTCGAAAACCCGGTACTGGAATCCCCGGGGACCTCCGTGCAGGCAGTGGCCGTAGTTGTTCTGCGGCAACTGGTATTCGGTGCCGTCGAGCGTAATCCGACCCTGACCGATGCGGTTGGCATAGCGGCCGATCGTGGCCCCGAAATCACTCGGAATCGTCTCATAATCGGCGATCCTGTCGAATCCCAGCACGACGTCGCGCATGATGCCGTCACGGTCGGGAACCATCACCGACACGATGCGCCCGCCGAGGTTGGTGACGCACACCTCCATGCCGTTATCGTTCTTCAAGATGAACAGGTCGGTCTTCTTCCCGTCCACCTCGCTCTGGAAATCGCTTTGTTTCAGCCCGGAGAGCGTCAGCCCGTCCTGCTGTCCACCTGCGCATGCGGCCGTCAGGGCTGCACACAGCAAAATAATCATCCGGTTCATAGTAGTATATCGGTTTATTCGTTATATCGGAAGAAATCCACGTCGACACACCCGCCGGCTGTCTTGGTCGCATAATAAAACAGCGCAAACTTGTTACCCGTGAAGTGCGTCATGCTGAAGATCATGTGGAACTTGTCGCCCAACTGCTTCCAGTTCTTGTCGTCGAGGCTGTACCAGAAACGGGCGTCGTCGGTCGTAAAGTCGCAGTCCATACGCAGGAAGAACTTGTCGCCGTTCAGCTCCGCCCGGGCCTTCTCGACGTTGCGATCGGTCATCACCAGATACTTACGGTCTTTTTCACAGACGACGGCAATGGCTCCCGGGTCCGAACAGAAAGCCGCCAGTCCCGTCCAGTCGCCCTCCTTCATCTGCGAGACGTCGAGCGACACGACGCCGCTGCATTTGGGTCCTTCGGTGCGCTGGGTCAGCGTATTGCGGGCCTCGAAGATATTGCCGACGACCTTTCCGGTCTTCAGCCGGAGGTAACCCGGACGCTCGGTCAGCGACCAGAGCGCATTGTCCGGATTGTGGTTCCACTGCCACGTCAGCCCCAGCGCCGGCCCCTTGTCGAAATCGTCGCTCACAACCAGTTGCGTCGGCTCGTCATACCCCTGCACCGGTTTCTCCATCGTCACGGCGACCTTGCCGTTGGCATCGCCCAGCATCGGCCAGCCGTTCTGCCAGCGGCACTGCGTCAGCACGGGAACCCGGCCTACAGCCCCGTGGTCCTGAAACAGCATGGAGAACCAGCGACCGTCCTCGGTGTCGATGAAACACCCCTGAGCCACGCCGTGGTTGGCATAACCCATGTCGTCGGAGAGGATCGTCTTGCGCTCGTAAGGTCCCCCAACCTTGTCCGAGCGGAAGCAGAGCTGGGTGCGGATACCCCCGTCGGGCCACCAGATCAGCGTCAGGTAGTATTTCCCGTCGAACTTGTAGAAATGAGCACCCTCCAGCAACCCCGGGGGATCGGCAGGGATCACCTCCACGTTCAGCCCGGCAGGGTCGATACCCGTCAGGTCCTTGTTGAACTCCACGATACGAATATGGCGCGCGCCGTAGACGAGGTACACGCGCCCGTCGTCGTCGAAAAGCATCGAGGCGTCGTGCAGGTATTCGTCGATGACAGCCTGCCGCTTCCACTTCCCGGCGGGATCCTCCGCCGTGTAGAGGTAGGATTTGTTGCCCGTACCGAAGAAGACGTAGAACAGTCCGTCGTGGTAGCGCAGGCAGGCAGCCCACTGACCGCGGCTGTAGATATTCCCGCCTTCGAGGTCGTTCTTGGGACTTTCGTCCAGCGTGTCGAACACATAGCTGACAATCTTCCAGTTGACCATATCCTTCGAGTGCATGATGGGTGCGCCCGGAGACATGTGGGCCGTCGTGCTGACCATGTAGTAGTCGCTCCCGACGCGGATCACGTCCACGTCCGGCACGTCGGAGTAGATCACGGGATTGGTGAAGGTCTTGTCCTGCGGCCGGACGACCGTGTTCTTCTTCGCATCGGCCGTCGTGCAGCCCACCGCGAGCAGCGCCGTCAGGCAGCCTGCCCAAAAACCGAGTTTATTCATTGTTTTCATTCCGATTTAGCGTTAGCAATCTGTTTTGCCGGCGTTCCCGACGGTTTTTTTAGCCGGTGATACTTCGGGGCCGGAGTTCCCAGCACCGGGTAGTCGTCGGCTCCCCATTCGATCTTCTGTGCCCGGGGTTTCCGGGTATCTCCCATCCCCGGAGGGTCCACCTGCGTGTCCCGTGCATGGTAGAGGATGTAATCCTCCTTGCCGTCGGGCGACTTGAAGATGCTGTTGTGTCCCGTGCCGTAGACCCCGTTTTCGGGTGACTGACGGAAGACCGGCTGTGGGGATTTCTTCCAAGAGGCCGGGTCCAGCAGGTCGGCGTCAGTCGCGGCCGTCAACATGCCCAGCGCGTAATGGGGCGTCCAGACACCGCTGGCCGAGTAGAGGATGTGGATATACTTGCCGCGGGGGCTCTTCACCGGTTGGGGGCCCTCATTGACGAAGACTTTGTGAGCCGGATTCCAGCCCGACTCGTTGCGGTAATGGCGTTCCCAGTCCAACTCCGGCTTGGAGATCAGCACCCGCTCGGAATCCAGCGTCCAAGGGTTCTTCATCCGGGCGATGTAGATGCACTGCGTCTCGGTGTCGACACGGCGCGTCTGCCAGCCGGACCACACCATATAAAGAACGCCTTTGTGCTCGAAGACCGAGCCGTCGATAGCCCAGTTATTATCCTTGTCGGTGCTGATGCGCCCCTTCATCACGAACTCCCCGTCGAACGGATCCGCATTGGGATTCTCCAGCACATACATCTGGTGGTTGTCCGAATTACCATCGTCAGCCGCATAGTAGACATACCATTTGCCGCCGATGTTGTGTATCTCCGGTGCCCAGAGGTTGTACTTGTTCGAGGGATCGGTCGGTATCCAGATCGTCTTTTGCCCGGCATTGCGGATGTCGGTCACGTCGCGGGTCTTCCACAGCACCAGCCGGTCGACCATCGTGTGCATGTAATAATACCAGCCTCCGTGCTGCAAGGCCCAAGGATCAGGACCGTAATCGCACAGCGGATTGGCATAAGTCCCCTCCAAATCCTCGGGATTGCGGCTGAAGATGGCATGAATCAGTTTCGTATCGAATTTCGGCGTGCGGTCGTAATAGTAGACGCCGTTCTGCTCCTGCTCGACATCGGTGAGCTGGGTATAGCAATAGCCCCAGACCTGATCTTTCAGCTCCAGCAGGCCGTTGATCTGCCCCTCGAGTCGCTGCAGGAACTCCGCTTCGCTCTTCGGCGGCGTACCGTAACCCCACGACTCGGTCTGCGACTCCGCACCCTGATCCTTCGCCCACTTGATGCCGCCGACCTCGTCGATGAAGTAGGGCATCTTCCCGTCGTATGCCGGAAACTCATAGCGGTCGTTCTGGCGCAGACCGTTGAAGCCGATGTTGGCCGGAGCGACCCCGGCGGGGTGCAGCGGCGTGCGGAAGAACTCACCGTCCTTATAGACGATATCCTTCAACTTGGCCGGGTCCTGCTCGTAGTTATGCACGGTCCAGATGTCGGTTTTGATGTGGGTGCCGCCGCTGGCATCGTTCACCGGACGGGTCGGGTCCAGCGCCTTGGTCAGGTCGTAGAGGTCCGCCGTGAAACGGGGATACTGCACCCGGTCGGGCCACCACTCCTCGTTCATCGGCGTCCAGATCAGCAGCGAGGGGTGGTTCCGGTCGCGGAGGACCAGCTCCGACCATTCGGTCAGGAAGTTGCGGGCCGCCTCGATGCCGTTGGCGTCCATGCCCCAACTGGGAGCCTCGCCCCAAGTGATGTAACCCAGACGGTCGGCCCAGTAGTAGAAACGCTCCTCGAAAGCCTTCTGGTGGAGGCGTGCGCCGTTGAACCCGGCGGCCATCGAGAGTTCGATATCACGCTTCAGCGCCTCGTCGGACGGGGCCGTCCAGATACCGTCGGGGTAAAATCCCTGATCGAGCACCAGCCGCTGATAGTAGGGCTTGTTGTTCAGGCAGATTTTGTTGCCCTCGATGTGGACCTTGCGCATGCCCGCATAGGAGTTCACCTCGTCCAACACCTCCCCTTTCGCGTTCACGAGCCGGTAGGTGATGTCATAAAGGAACGGCGACTCCGGCGACCAGAGCTTCGGCCGCTTGATCGGAAGCACGGCGACCGAGCTGTTCGAAGCCTTCACCGCCGCGGACGCCACTATCTTACCGCCGTCCTTCACCGCAATCTGCAACGAATTGCCGCTCTCCGACCGGAACCGGGGCGTGATGACCATCTGTCCTTGGTCGATGTCCGTCACGACCTGTGCAAAGAGCAGTCCGGCGGGGTCCACGGCCTCCATCCACACCGTCTGCCAGATACCCGTGGTGCGGGTGTAGTTGCAACCGTAGGAAGCATATTGAAGGTTCTGCTTCCCGGCGCCCTGCGTCGTCGAACGTACGTCGCTCGTGGCCCTAACGACCAGATGGTGACTTCTGCCGGGCGTAACCAGCCGCGTCAGGTCGACGCTGAACGACGAACTGCCCCCGAAATGGCGGGCGGCGAAAACCCCGTCGACATAAACCTCCGCATTGTAATAGACAGCCCCGAAGTTCAGCAGGATGTCTTTTCCGCTCCATGCCTCGGGAACCGCCACCTCGCGGTGGTACCAGATGCAGTTGATGAAATCGGTGTACCCGACGCCCGAAAGGGAACTCTCGGGACAGAACGGAACCGTGATCTTGCCCTCGAAAGAGGTCGCCTTCTCCAGTCCCCGTTCCAGCCCCGACGCCGAGAAGTCGAACGTATAGTCCCACACTCCGTTCAAGTTCATCCACGCCGTCCGTTCGAACTGAGGGCGGGGATACTCCCCGCGGGGAATATCCGAGGCATTTGCCTGAAATGCCGTTCCGGCGGCAAACAGCGCCGCGATCAAAAGTTTCTTTATTTCCATAATCATTTCACATAAGTCACATCAGGTCCCAAGTAGGAGCGCTTCATGCCGCCGAAATCGATCACCACCTTCTGGACAATCACACCCGGATCGGCGCAGATCAGCCGGAGCGTATGCCGGCCCGGTTTGTCGATATTGAAACTGAACGCACTGACGGCGCTGTTCCGGAAGACGTTCAGCCGCCACTGGCTGGAATACTCTTTGGCGTCGGTGGTCATCCACTGCACCATGCCGTCGTCGATCATCACCCCGTAGCGGGTGTCGCGCTTCGAATCGACGGGGAACAGCGGCAGGGCATAGGCATAGACCGTCACCCGTCCGGCGTTGAACGTGTAGAAATCGTATTCCGCTGCGGGAGCGCGGTCGGTGAACCACATGTTCTGCGTCGGCGCAACGGCCTCACCCAACTGCACGCAGTCGTTCTCATAGCCCAGCCCCTTTACCGTGCGGATACGGATATCGTCGTTCTCCCTTTTGCGGTGGAAGCGTCCGGCGTTGATCGACACGCAGCCGTTCTCCTCGACATAGAGTCCGCGCAGTTCCTCCACAGCAGGCGATGCGGGATTGAATACCGGCACGAAGACCGTCTCCCGCCGGTTGCCCGACACGATCTCGACCTCACCCACGAGGTCCCCGACAGGCACCTTCGTCCAGTCTATAGCAACGGCGATCCGCTCCTGCAGGGCTGTCCGTCCGGCGGTGCGGTCCAACCGTATCCACTCGTCCGACGGCATCGCCGTCCACTCGAACTCCCCGCCGCCGCGGTTGTAAAGTTCGATGAAATTCCCGCGCTTCGTATAGGGATTCACGCAGGGCAGCACCTTCACCGACGACACCCCGTAGGTGCAGTCGTCGCCCGGCACGAAGATCTGCATGTCGGCCCCGGCCGGGACCTCCAGCCGCTCCACGGGCGGCATCTCCTGATAGGTCGCAGTCCAGCCCGGAGAAACGGACATCATGTGGTTCCATTTCCCGTCCAGCAGGGAGTTGTATTTCTCGGTATAGCAGGCGAGACTGTCGTGGTAAGCCTGCGCCCTTTGGGCCAGCAGGTTGGTAGCGGCACGTCCCTGTCGGGCGTACCAGCGGTTCTGCTGCGCCGTCAGCATCTTCCCGTTCATCAGCGCCGATCCTTTCACCGGATAGTGGACCAATTCGAAATAGGCCGCCCGGAAAGCCTCCGGCAATGCATTCAACAACCGTTCGCTCTTCGCAGCGATGCGGTCGTAGGCCGCCATGCGGCGCTCCGCCTCGTTGTAGTTGACAAAAGAAAAATCGGTGTCGACGACCCGTTCGCGGTCGTGGTGGTTGTTCCACTCGTAGCCCCACCCCATCGCTTCGGGCTTATGCTGAAAACCCAGCAGATAATAGTTGTCCATGATGTCGGCCAGCTCGGCGCGATAACGGGCTCCGAAGACCGAAGCGAGATACTCCGCCGGGAAAGCATGGGCGCTGTCGAAATCGAAGCGGTCGATATCCCACGCCATGTCGAGGAAGAACTTCATGCCCAGCTCCCCGGGCTTGATATCGCCGACGTTAAGCAGCCAATAGCGGCCGGCACCCGTGTCGTAGGCCTTGCGCATCTCCTCATAGATCAGCGTCGGCGGCGTGGTGTTGAGCCACAGGTAGTCGTGCGGCTCCCCGCAGTAGGAGATGTGGTAATAGACGCCCGAACCGCCGTGACGCAACTGCTCTTCTTTGTTGCTCAGGCGTTTCAGGTAGCCGAAATTATCGTCGGGCCAGACCAGCGTGACGTGGTCGGGAACCCGCAGTCCCCGCTCGTAAATGTCCATCACCTCCTTGTAGGGGACGAAGAGTTGGGGAATGGAGTCGATGTTACGGTCGATATGTTTGCTCAGGATGGCCCGCTGGTCGCTGAGGACCTCTTCCATCAGGCTCACTTCGCGCTCTTTGGTGACCCCGACCAGCCCCGCATCGTGGATGCCGCGCATGGCCAGCGTGTAGAAATTCTCGTAACGGCCGTTTTCGGAGATGCGCTTGTCCAGCACGCGGTTGATCCCCTCCTTGTTGGTGATGTAGTTCCACTCGCCCATCGTCTCCCGGTCCCATTCGGTCACGTTGTTGAACAGCAGAGGCTCGCAGTGCGAGGAGGTCATGACGATCCCGTAACGGTCGGCCACCTCCTTGTTCTCCGGGTATTTGTTGAACGCCCCCGAGCCCGGATGCATGGCCGGGGCCAGCATGTTGCCCTTCATCCGCAGGATCAGTTCGCAAACCCGGGCATAGGTCTTGGGACCGATATCACCCAACTCCGGATCGGAGGTCTTCGCCGCCCAAGGGGTGATTCCCCACCCCTCGTCGTTGATAAAGATGCCCCGGTATTTCACCGAAGGGGCTTTCGAAACATATTCACGGGTGGTCAGCCAAAGGGCCGTGCGCCGCTCCACAGGTACGTCCGCCCACCAGTAGAGCGGCGAGACACCCATGGCCTCGGAGAGCGCGAAAGCGCCGTAGGCCGCACCCCGGCGGTCGCATCCGGCGATGACGAGCGCCCGGCGGACTCCCCGCACGGGATTGTCCACGACCTTCAATACATATTGCTCCCAGCCGCCGCGGATGGCCGAAACGTCCAGCCGTCCCTGCCGCACGAGTTCGTCGATGAAGCGGTTGCGCCCCAGCGTACCGATCACGACGACGTTCCGCCCCGCGGGTTCCGACACGGAGACGGCGGCGGCCGTGCCCGTCACCCGTCCGATGTCCCCGGCGAAGAGCTCCGCAACGGTCTTCACAGCCTCGTGATCGGCCGCATCGACGAACACACCGCAGGCACGGCCGTCGGCGAACAACGCGAAGTCCGAAGCGCCCTGCGGCCGGGAGGTTATCTCCGGCTGCGCCGAGGCGGCGATGCCGCAAAGCGATAAGAGCAATATCAGTAGTTTCTTCATTCCGGTTGTAAAATTAAAAGGTTTACCGTTTTATGCCCGCCATTATTCGGTCAAAAAATAACACTATTTGCCCAACCGATAATACGTTTTGCCAAATCAGTACCGACAGGGGCCGAATAGCCCGAATCTGCCGCATTTTTGCGTTCTTCTGCCAGCGGTTACCGTCTCCGGATCGCCGAAAGCCGGACCGCGAAAAGAATGATGTAGAGGTAGAACAACAGCAGGCAGCACAGTGCGGCCGAGGTTCCGACGGTCAGGGCCCGTTCACCGAAGCTCTGCTGCAGGGCGCCCATCAGCGGAGGCAGCACTGCGCCGCCGATGGCGAAGGTGCAGATGATGCCCGAAGCCCGTTTGGTATGTTCGCCCAAATCCTCCGATGCAAGGTTGAAGATGCTTCCCCACATGATCGAGTTGAAGAATCCGCAAAGCAGCATCAGCACGATCGACAGCGCCCCGCCGATCGAGAGCGACACACCCAGCAGCGTCATGGCCATCAACGAACAAAAGACCATCGCCGTACGGACCTTCACCCGGCGCAGGATCACGGCGCCGAACAGGCGTCCGACCATCAATCCGCCCCAATAGATCGCCAGCACGCCCGCCCCGCGCCACTCGGTTCCCAGAAAGGAGATCGAGTCGATGCCCAAGGCCCGCATTCTGTCGGGCAGGAAACTCGGGATGCCGACCTCAACGCCCATGTAGACGAAGATCGCCACGGCGCCGTAGAGCAGGTGGGGACATTTGTAGGGACTTCCCGTAACCGGTCCGTCGCCCGCCTGCTCCCGGATCTCCGGCAGGCGAAGGAAATAAAGCACAAAGCTAAGCGCCAACGCAATCGCCGCGATGACCAGAAACGGAATCTGCACATTGGTCGGGTCGGCCCGAAGCTCGGCCGGAGCATCCCCGCCAACCGCCTCTGCGGAGATCAGCACGGCGACGAACAGCGGAGCCACCACCGTGGCCGCGGAGTTGAAGAAGCCCACCAGATTGAGCCGGCTGGCCGCCCCGGCGGGATCGCCCAACGCCAGCACATAGGGGTTCAGCACGATCTGCAGCAGGGCGACGCCCAGCGCCACGACGAACATCGAGGCCAGAAACGCCGGGTAACCCAGCATGACAGCGGGATAGACGAGCACGAAGCCCGCGCCCACGACGACCAGCGACAGCACGGCGGAAGCCTTGTAGCCCAGCCGGTTCAGCAGGCAGGACAGCGGCACGGAAAACAGATAGGCCCCGAAAAAGGCAGTGTTCACCAGTTGTTTCTCCGAAAAGGAGAGCATCCACTTACTCGAAGCGAGGAAGTCGATGAGCGAATTATTCATCGTCGTGATGAATCCCACCATGAAGAACAGGATGGACATCACGATCATCGGGAAAAGGTAGCGGTTTCTTTCGGTTTTGAGGTTCATGACGTGTAGTTGTTTCAGAAAAAGCGGTTACTCTTTGCGCACCATCCGGACGCCGAACAGGCCGCCGGCATAGTTGCCGGGGTGCGAACGGAAGCAGACCGTGATCCGCTCCCGACCTTGGGTCAGGACACTCGGGAGGTCGTAAACGGCCTCGAAAAAGCGGGGTCCGTGTTCGCCCGTGAGGGATACGGTCCTCAGCAGCGTGCCGTCGATCAGGATGTCGAAATTCCGCTTGTCGCGGTCGGCGCCCCAGAACTCGCAGATCATCTGCATCGGCTGCCGGGGATCGACTTTCACCTCGAAAGAGAACCAGCCGTCGAAGGCGTGGCGGAACGCACGGCCGTTGGCATTGCCGGCATCGGAGCGCTCCGATTTCAGGTTGTGATCCCGTTCGGGCTGCATCTCGCCGATGCGAAAAAGGTCGGTGGTCCGGGCTTCCAGCGCCTGCTGAGCCGCGATGATCGTGCGGTATTCCTGCTCGCGAACCACCCATTCCTGCGGGGTGAAGAGGTCGAAATAGACGGCGTGCTTGCGGCCGTGGAGCCCGTAGAACGGCACCAGCGGAAGCTGCGGATCGACAGTCGTACGGGCCGTGAAATGCAGCGGTTCTCCGGGAACGGGCTGCACGGCATCCGTCGCGGAACCGTTCTCCGACACGAAGCAGGGAATGTCATAGACCTGCACCTCCCCCTCACCCAGTGGCGCCGCCAACAATACGGGACCGTAAAAGAAGGCTGCGCGGCGGGGATTGTCGGGCATGGCGACAGTATGGACGCTCATCGGGAATTCGACGGTGAGGGTCGTGCGGTCGGACCACTTTTCATTCAGCGTGACATAGGAACCGGGAACTCCGTCGACGGCCTTTTCCCGGCCGTTCAGCCTGACCTTCATCCCCTGCGCCGCCCATTCGGGCCAGCGGATATGCAGCGGGAAGCGCTGCGCCTTTCCTTTGAAGGAGATCGTAATTTTCGGCTCGGCCGGGAAACGGGTCTCCATCCGCACCTCCATCCCCCGCTCTTTCCAGTCGAGGAGGGTCGGGATGAAGAGGTTCACAAAAAGGCCCTTATCCTTCACCGACTCGAAAAAGACACTCTCGGCATATTTCACATGATTCTCCAGCCCGGTCCCCACGCAGCACCAGAAAGCGTCGAACGGAGTGCTGAAAATCTTCTCGGTCCCCGATCCCAGCGGCAGGCAGTAGCAGACCATGCCGTCGTCGGGATTCTGCGACGCCAGAATGTGGTTGTAGAGCGCCCGCTCGTAATAGTCCATGTAGGCGGCCTTGGCCTCCCAGCCGAACAAGTGCCGGGTGAGCTTCAGCATGTTGTAGGTGTTGCAGGTCTCGGTAGTGAAGGCCCCCAGACGGTCGTTCAGCCGGTCGGGAAACCCGAAAAGCTCATGGTTGCTGTTGCCGCCGTTGGCATAACTGTGGTGGTTGACCACCCTGTCCCAGAAGAACCCGGCGATGCGCCGCTCTTCGGCATCGCCCGTCAACTCGTAGATACGGGCCTCGCCGACGATCTTGGGAATCTGCGTGTTCGCGTGCTTTCCGTTCAGTTCATCGCGCCCCTGCTTCATCGGGTCGAGCACAGCCCGGTGGTGGAATTTGCGGGCCAGAGCCAGATAAGCCCCGTTGCCCGTCAGGGCATACATCTCGGCCAGCGACTCGTTCATCCCGCCGAACTCGCTCCGGAGCATCACCTGAAACTGCTCGTCGGAGAGGTGGCTGAAACTGGCGACGGCCCAGTCCGTCAGGCCGACAGCCACGGTTTTCGCCTGCTCGTTACCCGCATAGCGGTAAGCGTCGATAAGCCCGGCCCACAGCTTATGCAGCGTGTACCAAGGAACCCAGCTCCCGTTCAGGTCGAAACCCTCAGTGCGAATGTCCCCTGCGGAGACCTCTTTCCAGATGCGGTCCTCGTTCGGCATCGCACCGACATACCCTGTTCCCCGCGCCTGCTGGCACACGGCCAACTCGCCGACGGTATAAGCGACGCGCTCACGGAACCGCTCGTCGCCGCTGGCCGCATACATCCGCGAACAGGCCGAAAGATAGTGCCCCAGCGTATGCCCGGAGATGTCCATCGTCTCCCAGCCGCCGTAGATGGCGCCTTTCGGCAGCAGTCCGGCGTTCTTGTGAAAGCGGTTCAGCAGGCGGTCCGGCTCCAGTGAGAGCAGCCACGCGCCGTCCTTGTCCATGGCGTGTTTGAACGGACTCCCCTCCAACAGCCTCAGGTCGGAGAGCGGGAACGCCCGCGCCTCGGGTACGACGGCATCGGGGACCACCGTCTTCGACGCATCCTGCGCCGCCGCGACAAAGACCGTCAGCGACAGGAAAAGCGATAACAGGGTATGTTTCATCGGCCGGGATTATTGTCGGTTATACTCGTTCAGCGCCTCGTAGAAAGCCCGAATATTCTCCATCGGCACCTCGGGCGGAACGTCGCAGCCCGTGGAGAGCACATAATTCGGCCATTCGGCCGTATTGCGCAGCAGCGCCAGCGTCTCCTCGCGGACCTTCTCCGCCGAAGCCATCTTGAAGACTCCGACCGGATCGAGGTTTCCCATGACCAGCGCCTCCGCGGGACACTCCTTCAGCGCAGCGACCATGTCGATCTTGTTGCCGAAATGGAGCCCGGCGGCATTCGTCTCGGCCATCGCGGCCGTGCAATGCCCGGTATTCCCGCAGTTGTGCAGCACCACCATGAACCGGTCGTCCTGCAATTCCTCGACGATCTTTTTGATGTAGGCCGACGAGAAGGCCGAACAATCCTCGTTCGAAACCAGCCCGGCGGCCGGCTCGGCGATGATGACACCATTCACCCCCGTCGCCTTCATCGCCCGGAGGTATTCCATAATAAACTCGCTGCACTTGTCCAGCAGCAGCCGGATCGTATCGGGCTCCGTGTAGAGCGCCATCATCATCTCCGACATGTCGAACAGCCGGCCCGCCAGCGAGAAGGGACCGATACACCCGCCGAAGATCGGCTTGTCGGTGATGCGTCCGGCAGCCAGCCGGTTGGCTTTCAGGTACTCGGGCACCCGCCCGGCCTCCAGCGAGGGGATTTGAAGCGCCTCGACCGAAGCCCGGTCGGAAACCAGTCGCCCCACGATGTTGGGAACCTCGTTCTCGGCAAAGACCACCTCCGCGCCGAAGGCCTCGGCTTCGACCGTCAGGTCCATGATGACGGTACAAGCCGCCGCGGGGAACGCCTCGTTCAGTTTGCAGATGGCCTCGGCGTGTATCCGCCCGTCGGTCACGGCCTGCCGCACGGTGTAACCGCACAATTCGATTCCGGGATGCGTCATGATGGGAACGGCCACCCGCCGGGGGTCGGCCATCACCTCACGGCTCCACGCTTTCATATCTGTCATAGGTTTGTCTCTTTTCGTTTGTAACAATGTTGGTTCGTGCATATTTCACAGTGGTAAGGCTGCGGACGCAGCTCCCGGCCGAGGCCGAAGAACCCGCTGACGGATTTCACGGGCGACATCAGGAACGAATCCGAGAGCACGATGCCGCACGGTTCGTCCGGAAAGAGCGAGAAGAGTTTCTGCTGCTCGCAGATGTTCCATCCGCAGTAGCCCGGGCTGTAAGGCAGGCTGCGGCGCAGGTCGCACTCCGCATCCAGCCGCCGTCCGACGAGGGTCACGCAGGCTTCGGCAACGACGCTCCCGACGGAATCGGCGACGAACTCCTTGAGGATATCGCCTTCGGCCTTCAGCCGGTGCAGATAGGCGTCGTACTCGCGTCCCGCCGTCGCCACGAACAGGCAGACGTGCGACATGCCGGGCAGGTAGGAGCCGATGATGCCCCCGGGTGCGAACTCCACGCCTCCGGCGCGGACGTGCCGCCGCGGCAGCAGCTCGGCCTCCAGCACCTGAAACATATACCGGGGAACGCACAGCGCGGCGATCTCGGCCCGGACCTCGCGGACGACCTCCCGGACGGCGGCATCGGGGAGACTCCCCCGATAGCCCATTGTCCGGTAGATTTCGTCGTCGGAGACATCCAGCGAATCCAGCGCCGCCTCACCCCGCTCTAACATGCCTGCAACACCCGTTTCGCCAGCACGACGGCGCCGTTGGCATTGGCACTGTAACCGTCGGCGCCGATCTGGAGGGCGAACTCCTCGTTGACGGGAGCCCCGCCGATAATCACCTTCACCTGCTGGCGCAGCCCTTCGGCAGCCAGCGTGTCGATGACATTCTTCATGTAGTTCATCGTCGTGGTCAGCAGCGCCGACAGGCAGACGATCTGTGGGTTGTACTTCTTCACCGCCTCGACGAACTGCCGGTCAGAGATATCCACACCGAGGTTGATGACCTCGAATCCGCATCCCTCCAGCATCGAAGCCACGAGGTTCTTGCCGATGTCGTGCAAATCGCCCTTGACCGTGCCGATCACCAGCGTCCCGAGTGTCGCACCCGTTCCCGCCTTGAGCAGGGGTTTCAGGATCTCGAGGCACCCCTTCATGGCGCGTGCGGCCAGCAGGAGGTTGGGAACGAACGCCGAGCCGTTCTCGAAGCGCAGGCCTATCTCCTCCATGCCTTTAATCAGACCGTTGTTAATGATGTCCTGCGCGTCAGCCCCCGAGGCGATCGCGTCGTTGACCAGCGCCGTGGCTTCGTTGAGCTTGCCGGCGACGATCATATCTTTCAAATCCGTGTATTCTGCCATAATACTGATTTTTTTATTTAAGTTGTTTTTGTGCCACCTCGATAAATGCGAGGATGTTCTCGAAAGGGGTATCCCCCTCGACCGAGTGCGAGGGCGAGAAAATGTAACCGCCCTCGCGGCCCAGTTCCAGCAGGCGTTCCGACTCGGCGACGACCTCTTCGCGCGTTCCGAACGGGAGAACCTTCTGCATGGAGAGCCCGCCGTGGAAAGCCAGTCGCCCGCGGTAACGGGGCAGGATGTCGTAGACGTCCATCACCTCCGGCTGGAACGGGTTGAAGCAGTTCAGCCCGGCGTCGACCAAATCGTCGAACAGCTCGTCCACGTCGCCGCAGCTATGGATCATCACATATTTCCCGGCGGCGCGAACCCGACCGTACATCCGCTGCAAGCGGGGATAGATGAACTCTTTCCAGAGGTCGTACCCCATGATGAGTCCCTTCTGCTGCCCCCAGTCGTCGCCGAAATAGACGGCGTCGATGTCGTATTCGAGGGCCTTTTCCACCTGCGCGAGATTATAGTCGCAGATGGCGTCCAACAACTCGTTCACGAAATCGGGATTGATGATGAAGTCCATCAGCAGGTTCTCAATGCCTCGCAGGGTCCAAGCCCGCTCGTAGAGCGAGAACCCGATCTGGAAACAGCGGAACATCCCGGGCTTGGCCGCGATCTCCGGCTCGATGTTGGCGAAGAACCGGGGATCGAGCGGGTCGGGGAAGGTATACCCCTCCAGCGTGGGCTCGGGCAACACGACGCCCTTCACGTCGCCGATGTCCTTGTCGATACTGCGGTCCCAGACCACCTTGAAAACATCCTGATAGAGATCGCCCCCGAGGTGTTCGAAAAACCCGATATCGCTGCCCAACTGCAGGATATGGTTGCCCAGCACCGGATCGAGGTCCTCCACGCCGTAGTATTTCCGGAGCTGCTCCAGCGGCTCCACCGTAAATTTGAACGACCAAGGCACATAGGGCGGTTTCTTACCGTCCAGCACCGTCTTTATGACTTCCCGTTGTGTCATCATGATTTCAGTCCTTTTAGTTGTTCCACTCCTTTACCGGAAGCCCCTCCACCTTGACCACCGGCGTAAACAGGTAGTAATCGGGGATGTTGCCCAACTCGATGGCCATGCGGCAGTAGGCATAGCTGCGGTAATTGTTCGTATAGCCGGTCTGGTAATCCTTCACCGGAATATCCATCGTCGACTCGCCCTGATAGTTGGGCAGCCAGCCGCTCCAAGTCTTCGTGCAGGTCGTGGCGCTGTTCACAATCCGCGAGGTGCTCACATAACCGCGGACCTTGGCAAGGGCCGGCCGGTTGGCGTCGGTCACCAGTCCGCCCTCGTCGTTGACCGTAGCGATCTGGCAGCTCATCTTGATCTGCCCGTCCTCGTACCACGCCTTGAACTCGCTGAGTACATAGTAGGGAATAACCTCGATATCCATTCTGAGATTGGTCTGCAGATCTATATCGGTCGTGGGATAACCCTCGCTCTCCCCCATGTAGGGGTAATCCGGGAAGACGAAAGGATAGGGGTTGTTGTAAGGCGTCAGCGAATACTTGCCGCCGAACAACAACTGGGTGAAAGAGCCGTCGGCTGCGACCTGGATGGCCGTTCCGGCATCAACCTTGCCGAAACCCGACTGCACGACGCGGAGCACGGTGCGGGCGGGATTGCCGTCGAACGGCAGGTTCTCGCCTTCGTAAACCATGTTTCCGCTGATGACGAGCGAAGGAGCCTCGTAGTTGTCATACTCGCAGGAAGTAAAACCGAAGGCGGCCAACGCCAAACCGATGATTAATATCTTTTTCATTGTCAATACCGATTATTGGTTAGGATTCTGTTCGATATAGGGATTGCCCTCCGACTTCGGATAGTAGGAATAGTACATCGAACGGCTGAAATTCAGCGGCTGGCCGTAATAGGAGGTCGATCCGCGATGTTCGAGCTTCACTTTGCGGAAGATCCACTTGCCGTCGTCCGAGGTCCCCGGAGCGTAGATTCTGTAAGGCCACAGCCCCTTCATGATCGAGCTCTCGTTGGTCTCGTCGTAAGCCCAGACCTCGTCGGCGATGCGCCAGCGTTTCAGGTCGTAGTAGCGGTGGTCCTCATAGGCCAGTTCAACGCGGCGCTCGTTCATGATACGGTCCATCGTCAGTTCGTTGTCCCGCAGCGTGAAGGACAAACCTCCGGCGCGCTCGCGGACCGCGTTGATCAGTTCCAGAGCCAGCGATCTCATGTTATACTCCTTATAGGTCGCTACACCGTTCTCCGAGAGGCAGTAAGCGGCCTCAGCGGCATTCAGCAGCACCTCGCCGTAACGGAAGATGATCTTGGGAACGGTACTGCCGCCCTCAGCCTCGGAACCCGACTTGGTGTCCACGCACTTGCGCATCAGGAATCCCGTGTGCGAAATGTAGCCGCTGACGCGGTGCGGGCCCTCGAGCCCCGTGATTTTCACGTTGTTGTAGTAGTTGCCGTCGGTCTGGTAGTTCTCCATGCCGTCGATGGTCTTGAACGTGTAGCTTCCGTCCGAGTTGCGGATGGCCAGACCCGCCTGCAGGTCGATCGCCGTGTTGCGGAACACGGAGCCCGGCGTGAGGATCGAACCGGCCAGACGCGGATCGCGGTCCTCGAAAATCTGCGACGCGCTGTCGTAAATGCGATACTTCAGCCGCGAAGTTCCGTCCAGCATCGTCTCCACCTCCACGGCACCGTCATAGGGGTTGAACGGCTCGACGCTCCGGGTCGAAAGACGCTCGTAGGCGTCCACCTGATTCAGCGTGGGGTTCAGCTCGCAGCCCGTCTTCAGACCGGCGTGCAGGGCGGCGCAGATGGTCTTCTGGGTGAAGTAGTTCTTGAAGGTCGTCCCGTCGTAATCGCGGCTGAAGATTACCTCGGGATTGCCCGAACTCTTGAGGAAAAGACCGGCATAGTTGGCAGCCAGATCGGCATCCGCCTTATAGAGCGAATAGCCCAGATCCCGGAGGCCCAGATAGGCATCGATGCACTTCTGGAAATAGTCGTTGGCAAGCTCGGCCGGGATACCGACCGCCCCGCTCGACAGCACCAGACCCTTGTCGGCATTCTTCTGGGAACGGTAGGCGATGCTTCCGGCATAGAGCATGGCACGGCATTTCAGCGCCAGAGCCGATCCCTGCGTGGCACGGGTCTTCAGACCTGCGGCGGCTGCCGCCAAATCGCCGACGATGGCATCCATTTCCGAGGCGATGTAGTCGTAAACCTCGGTTTCCTTGTTGCGTGGACGCGCCAACTCGATGGGGTTCTCCGTGTAGTCGAAAGACTCCTCGATGATGGGTACGCCGCCCAAGATGGTCACAAGGTCGAAATAGACCATGGCACGCAGGAAACGGGCTTCGGCGAGGAAATAGTTGCGCTGCTCGTCGGAGATGCCCGTCGCATGCTCCTTCAGTTCGCCGATGTGGATGTTGATCTCGCGGATCAGCGTGTATTTACCCGCATAGTCGCCCACCCGGTAGTTGTGGTCGACATTCCCGGCCTGTTCCCAATAACTGCTGCCTTGTGAACACTCGTCCCAGCGGGCGATGTCCATCAGGCCGCCGTTGAAATCTTGGTTGATCGTCAACCGCGCATAGAAGTTCGCAGCCACACTGCTGATGCTCTCGACCGAGGAGTAGACCTGATCCCCGGAGAGCGCCGTGGAGTCCTCCTGCGTCAGCCAGTCGTTGCAGGACGAGCAGATCAGCGCACAACCGGCCAATATTGCATATACTTTGTTTTTCATCGCTAATTCTGTTAAAAGGTTATGTTAACGCCCACCGTGTACACCCGGTGCTGGGGGTAATCGGCGCCCTGAACACCCGAAACCTCCGGGTCGACACCGTAATCCTTCAGGTTGTCGAACGAGAAGAGGTTCGTTCCCTCGACGTAGAAGCGGCACTTCTGGATCAAGGCCTTCTTCGTCCACTTCGTCGGAAGCGTATAGCCCAGCACGAGGTTGCGCAGACGCAGATAGCGCACATTCTTGTTGTAGAAGTTGTTCGTACGCCACGTCGACGGGTTGTCCGGACCGCGGAACGCGGGGAACTTGCCGGGAACCCATGGCGACGTAGGGTCGAGGATGTTCTCGTGGTGCCACACGTCCAGCGTGTTGTACTTGAAGCCGTTGGCCACATGCTGTACGCCGCTGCCCCAGATGGTGAACCACTCGGGGCACCATGTATTCATGAAGCCTCCGGCGAAATCGGCCGCGAAGTCGATGCCCTTCCAGTCCAGTCCGAACGAGAAGCCCAGCGACAGCAGGGGATTCTTGTTGCCCTGACCGTCGTTGTAGGGGTAGTCGGAACCGGCATAGCCCAGCGGACGGCGGTCGTAGTCGTTGATGACGCCGTCACCGTTGTAGTCGCGGAAGATCAGGTCGCCCGGCAGCAGCGTCGTGTTGTTGCGCCCGTCGATGTTGACCGG
Organism: Alistipes provencensis; assembly: GCF_900083545.1. NCBI lineage: Bacteria > Pseudomonadati > Bacteroidota > Bacteroidia > Bacteroidales > Rikenellaceae > Alistipes > Alistipes provencensis. Next base: position 396,002 of record NZ_LT559262.1, read on the forward strand.
ATAGTTGTCGATCTCCTCCTGAGTCTGGAACACGCCGACCACGTCGTACATCCAAGCATTGCCGTTCACCACGTTGGCCCAACGGTCGCTCTGTCCGAACCAGTATTTGTCATAGGCGTTAAAGAACTTTTCGCCGTAAATCTTGCCGTTCTTGCGGCGGGCCAGCGTCATGTTACCACCCACGAAATAGCTGATGTCACCGGCTTTGTCGGCCCACTTCAGCGAAACGTCGAGACCCTCATTCATATCGGAATTGAGGTTCTGCGGCAGGGCGCTCAGACCGCTCTCGTAGGGGAAGTTGACGTCGTCGGGATAAGCCGCGATGCCGTCGCGCTTGCGCTTGAAGAGGTCGAACTCGAAATTCAGCCGGTTGTTCAGGAAGCCCAGTTCGACGCCGAGGTCCATGATGACGCTCGTCATCCACGTCAGCGTGGTGATGGGAGTTCCCTTGACCTTCGTACCCACGATCGCCGAGTTGTCGGTCGACGAGAAGGGGTCGGACGGAATGTAGGAGCTGCCCTGTTTGTAGTTGTAGCCCGTCATGAAGGCATAGTCGGGATAGAGGCTGCCCAACCCGTCGTCGCCGACCTCACCGTAGGAGAAGCGCAGTTTGACGTTGGTGAGCCACTCGGCAACGCGCGAATCCTTGAAGAACGACTCCTCGGAGATGCGCCAAGCGGCGGAAACCGACGGAAAGAAGGCCCAGCGCTTGCCCTTCGGGAAACGCCACGAACCGTCGTAACGCCCCGAAAAGTCGATGATGTACTTCTGGTCGTAGTTGTAACCGGCACGGAAGATCATACTGGCCGTGGAATTCTGTATCTTCCGCTCGTCGACGGTGTTGTTCTCGCTTGTGGAAACCAAGTCGACAAAAGGATTATCAACCGGTGACTGCTTGACATAGAGGTAGTTTTGCTGACGCTGAAAGAACTCGAAACCGGCCGTGGCCGTCACGTTGTGCTTGCCGGCGAACGTGCGGTCGAAATTCAGCAGGAACTGGCCGTTGACGTCGTAGTAGTTGTCGCGCGTGCGGCTGCGGTTGGCGCCTCCGGCCGCAGCCTTGTCGTACATCACCACATAGCTGTCCGTCGCCCGGTTATAGGTATACTCCTTGTAGCCCTTCTCGTTGCGGTTCTGGTTGTTGTTGGCGAAAAAGTAGGAGAACAACGCCTTGGCGCTCAGACCTTCGAGCGGCGTTTCGTAATCCGCCGTGAGGGTGTTGCGGATGGTCCGCCACTTGTTGTCGTATTCGCCGGCGTGCGCCTTATCCATGGCGGCCATATTGCGCGAGTCGTGCGCCACGAGGTAGTTCAGGTAATTCGGATTGTCGTTGGCATAGGGACGGTAGGTCGGCAGCAGGCCGAACAGCGAGTTGCGAACCAACTGGTAACCGCCCGCCGCAGCGTCGATCGGGGTCAGGGCCGGACCGTTGTTGTCCTCGATCTTGGCCGACATCTGATAGCCTATCTTCAGCCTTTTGGTCATCTGCATGCTGAAATTACCCTGCAGGTTGACACGGTTGAAATTGTAGTCCTTGAAGACGGCGTCCTGATCGATGTACGAAGCCGACACATAGTAGGAGGTCTTCTCGCCGCCGCCCGAAATACTGGCGTTCACATAGTACTGCGGGGCAGCATTGTCGATGTAGTTATCATACCAGTCGAAACTGCGGTAGTCCTCGCCCGTGGCGGGATTGTAACGCCCCTCTTTCCACTTCTCCAGCTCCACACGCAGGTAAGCCAGCTCCGAAGGATCGGTCATGACACCACGGTTGACCTTCTGCATGGCCTGCGCGTAGTTGTACTCGTAGGCGTTCATCAGTTCGGGATAGGTGGTCCACTGCTGCCAGCCCATGTAGGCGTTGAGCGAAACGGTGGGCGCCGTATTCTTGCCGCCCGACTTCGTCGTCACAAGGATGACGCCGTTGGCAGCCTTCATACCGTAGATGGCAGCGGCTCCGTCCTTCAGGACCGAAATATTTTCGATATCGTTGATGTCGAGGTTGTTGAACGACCCCGCATCGGTCATGATACCGTCGATGACGTACAGCGGCGCACCCATGTTGCGGATCTGAAGGTTCGCACTGGCTCCCGGCTCGCCGGATTTTTGGCGGGCGGTGATACCGGCGATCTTGCCGACGATGGCGCCGGCGGTCGTCGAAGAGGTCGAACGCACGATATCGTCGCTGTTGATGCTGCTCACGGCAGCACTCACACCACCCTTGCGCTTGGTTCCGTAACCCACGACGACGATCTCGTCCACCAGTTTCGAATCGTCCTGCAGGGTGATGCGCATGAAACTCTCGCCCGCCAGTACCTTCCGCTCGACGGTCGCATAGCCGACGTAGGAGAAGACCAGCGTCGCGTTGTCCGCCACGTTCAGGCGGAACCTGCCCTCGGAGCTGGTTATCGTACCAACCGCGCTGTTCTCTTTGACAATGACGGTAACACCGGTCAGAGGTACGCCGGCAGCATCGCAAACCACACCGTCGACAGCCCGTTCCTGTGCCGAAGCCGGAACGGCGGCGAGCAGCAGAAGCGTCAGCAACGCCCACCAGCGACGTATATATGAATTAAAATTTTCCATCTGTAAAAGTTTAAGGTTAACTATTCTGTTGGCTTCGGTCGCCTATTGGGCTTCATTCCGCTCTTTTTCCCAACGGAGCACGGGCCGCTCGCCCGAGAAATCCCAGATAGCCGGACTCCACTTCAGCACGTCGCGGGCCGTCGTAACGAGGTTCGAAGCATTCCGTCCCTCATAAATCCGGGGTCCGCCCGAGGTGATGAGGTCAGCCTGCTCGGTTTTCTGGACTACCTGTCCGTTGAGCGTCACCACCATGTCGGCCCGGGCATAGCAATTCGCACCCCAAGCGGAATTGGTCTGCATGAAACCGCAGACGCGTCCGCTGTTGGGATCGTCACCGAGGGTCGTCACCGAAGGATTCCAAGCGATACAACTCATAATGTAGTTGTTCCAACTGTCGAAGAAAGTGCTGCCGCCGGCAATGCCGCCGCCGTTCACGCGCGCCGTCACCACGGAGGTCGTATAACAGTTGATCACCTCGTCGGCATACTGGTGGACCGCTCCCACCAGACCGCCGGCCATGCCGCGGTCCGGGTCGGTGTTGACTACCTCGCCCGTCGAGTAGCAGTTCGACACGGGGGTTTTGTAAACCAGCCCGATCAGACCTCCTGCATAACCCCACTTGCCGTTGAAATTATGATGCGAAGGATCGAGGAAGCCGTTCAGGATGTTCCCGGGAGCTGTCGTGGCGAGGGTCGCCGCGCAGGAGACCTTCCCGGTGGCAAAACTCTTCTCGACACCCATGGCGTTGTTGACCTGACCGACCAGACCGCCGGCCGCATAGTTGCTCGACACGTCGACGTTGGCCGAGCATTCCGTAATCAGACTGCCCGGGTAAACCAGTTCGCCGCACAATCCGCCTGCCTGCCCGGTCCATCCGATCCAGTCTTGCTGGGCTGTATGGGTCACCGTACCCGACAGCACATGTACGTTGCGCAGGACACCTGCATGGGCGGTAGTGTGTCCCCATCCGACAAGTCCGACCGCTGCGGCCACGACGCCGGCCTTCTCGTTCACAGCCTCGATCGTAGCGTTCTCAAACTTGAGGTTCTCGACCGTCCCCCACAGGCAGCCGAAAAAACTTGGTCCGCCGGCCCGCTTGATGCAGGAAAAATTCTTAATCGTATGGTTACCTCCGTCGAAATGGATCGGGCGGGTCCCGTTGTCGTCCAGCGGACTCCAGTCTACTCCGGACATGTCGATGTCATTGGCCATCCGGAAATAAGCGGTCGCCGGATTGCGGTTCTCGGCGGAGTAGACGTTGCACTTCTCCTTCATGGCGAGGAGGTCCTCTTTCGTCGAGAGCACGAACGGATTGCCCAGCGTACCCTCCGGGCCCAGCTTGATAGCCACGATGATCGAACTCCGGGCCTTGTTGACCTCGACTTTCTTGGAGCCGGACTCCAGTTTCAGACCAAGGGCATAGGTCAGGTCGGGATCGAGACTCGTCACGTTCTTGAACGAAACCGTCACCTCATGTTCTCGCTCCGAGTCGGCGATGTCCACCTGCGGGCTCGCAATCTCGTACTGGTCCTCGGCCAGCGGCGTGAAGTTTTCGCCCAACTCGTCCGCGGTCATCACGATCAGGTTCGCCGTCGTCGCATAGATCGGATAATTCTTCTCGACATTGAACGAATAGGAAGGCGTATCATCCACCAGATCGACATATTGTTCTCCGGTCTGCGACAGGGCCAGCTTGACCACCATCGGCTCCAGTCCGGAGGTCAGGTCCTTTTCCTCCTCACAGGACGTGGCGACCATTCCCGCAAACAGAAGAAGCACGGATAAAACTTTTCTCATAATATATTAGGTGTTTTAGGTTAGCACTATTTGATAATCACCGGAGCCTCGGCCGATGTCGAAGCATGCCCGCCCTTCACATAGGGCCAGCCATCCTCGTCCCAATAGACGCGGTCGAGGAAGATACAGCGCCCCAAGCCCGTATTGGCAATCTGGTAACCGTGGTAAATAATCCAGACATTGCCTGCGTCATCCTCAAGCAACTGCGAGTTGTGTCCGGTATCCGAGAAGCGGACGCCGTCACCTGAAATCATCACCTCATAGGCATTATCCGTCATCCGGCGGCCATCACGAGTCATATAGGGACCGCGCAGACTCGTCGAGCGCGCCATGACGGTCGTGTAACCGCTGCCGAAAGAGAAACCGCCGATCGAAGCTATATAATAGTAGTAGCCGTCGTGCTTGTAGATGGACGAAGCCTCGAACCAGCCCCAAGAGCCGCCGCCCGCCACATGCTTCTTGGTGGAGAGGATGGGGGTCATCGAACTCAAGTCGTCGGCAACATCCAGTTCATACATCTTTATCTGGCTGAAGCTGCCCGTAAGGAAATACCAGACACCGTTCTCTTCGAAGAGGAACGGGTCAATCGCATCGCGTACATCCAGCGAAGCGCTGTTGCCGATGATGCCCGTGTGCACAAAGCCGCCATCCGGACGGTCCGACACGGCGTAACCGATAGTACTGAACGCCGGTTCATTCATGCGGGCCATCGAGTAGAAAACGACATACTTACCGTTCATGTAACGGGCCTCGGGTGCCCAGAGCTGCGCACCGGCAGGTTCCTGCGGATAGGTTTCAGAGTTGAACACCGCACCTACAAGATCCCAGTTCACCAAGTCTGCCGAACGGTAAATCGGGATCGATCCGGCACTGCTGTTCGTGCTGTAGAGATAGAACATGCCGTCCTGTGCCCGGAGAACGGTCGGGTCGGGAGCATCCCGGCGGATGACAGGATTGAAGTAGTACGACTTCGCCGGCCCCGGATCGGGGTCCGGATCCTCATCGTCGCCCGAAACCGGGTCGTCACCCGAACAGGCCGCAAAAAACAAAACGCCGGCCAGCAGAAAAACCCATGCGGCCAACGATTCCAATTTTTTGAATGTTTCAGTCATAAGCATATTGATTAGGTTAGTCTTTTTACAATAACAAAATTAACTGTCAACGCGTCCGGATGGTGCCCCAACTCAACCCAAAAATAGCTCGGTTCTGCCATTATCTTCTTTTACCCCCGAATACACCCTTTATAAAAGAACACGATTTTGCCAGTTTTAGCACCATTTTGCCAAAATGTCCCTCTGGGGGCTTTTTTCGGGACTCGAACGGAGTATCCTTGTCAAAATTTACCTATATTTATCTGACCCAAAGCTATTCCTATGAAAAGATTTCTCGCCCTTGTCCTGTTTTTCCTGTTCGCCGGCGGACAGGCATTCGCACAGGCAACGCCTTATTATTTCAAGCACTACGACATCAATTCGCGGCTTTCGCACAATACGGTCACGAGCATTTTCCAAGACAGCAGGGGCTTCATCTGGATCGGCACCAAGAACGGCCTCAACCGCTTCGACGGCCATGATTTCAAGATTTTCCAGCGCGGCGATTCGCCCTGCGACCTGAAGAACAGCATGATTTACGACCTCGCCGAGGACCTGAACCACAACCTCTGGATCGCGACCGACAAGGGCGTCAACCTCTACGATCCCTTCACCGAGCGGTTCTCGTTTTTCGACGCCCGGACAGAGGAGGGATTCGGCATCAGGATCGCAGTCAACAAGATCGCGATCGACGGACAAAACCGGGCATGGATACTGGCTGGCCCGAACCTGCTCCTCTACGAACCGAAAACGGAACGGCTGGAGCTCCTGAACGAGAAATTCAGGGAACACGCTCTGTCCAATCCCTCCGCATTCTATGTGGACACCACCAACGGCCTGACTTACGTCGGATTTCCGGGCAGCGGTCTGTTCAGCTACAACCCCGAGACCGGTCGGGTCGCCTTCGTCGGACCGGTCGGACCCACGCCAACGGATATCTGCGGCGGCCGCGACAACAGTCTGCTGGTGGGGACTATCAACAAAGGGCTCTACCGGTTGAACCGGCAGACGGGTGAGTCAAAAAAACTCTCCCTCGACGAATCTTCGGACGTCTATGTCCGGGTCGTCGAGCCTATCTCGAAATCGGAATACTGGGTCGGGACCGAGAGCGGCATCTACATTCTGAAGGACGATCGGGTGCAGCAGCACCTCACGCACGAAGAGTTCAACGACCAGTCGCTTTCCGACAACGCCATCTATGCCATTTTCAGGGACCGCGAGGGCGGCGTATGGATCGGAAGCTACTTCGGGGGTGTGGACTACATCCCCCGGCAGCACGCGTTCTTCAAGTCGTTCTATCCCATCGCCTACAAGAACTCGGTCAACGGCTGCCGCATTCGGACTTTCGTGGCCGACGAGCGGGGCAACCTGTGGATCGCCACCGAGGACAACGGGCTCAACTACTACGACGTCGCCAAGGACAGCTTCACACATGTCTCGCCCCACAGCGCCCCGCTGAACATCTCGTACAGCAACATCCAGTGCCTGAATCTCTCCCGCGACAAACTGTGGGTCGGGACATTCAGCAAGGGCATCGACGTGCTGGACCTGAAAACCCGGCAGCGGCGTCACTACGAAAAAAGCGACCGGCCGAACTCGCTCGTGAACAACGATATCTTCGCCATCTACACCGACCGCCGCAACACAACGTGGATCGGCTCCTCGAGCGGCGTCTCGGTCTATGTGCCCGAGATCGACGGATTCCGCATCTTCGACCGCATCAGCGCCTCGTTCATCAGCGACATCCTCGAGGACAGCAACGGCTACATCTGGTTCACGACCTTCAATAAGGGGGTCATTCGTTACGATCCCGGGAGCGATGCAATCCGGGACTTCCGTCACGACCCGAACAACCCCACCTCGCTCTGCTACGACCGCATCACCTGCGCCTTCGAGGACAGCAAACGGCGGCTCTGGTTCGCCTCCGAGGACGGCGGGTTCTGCCTTTACAACGAGGTCAACGAGACCTTTACGCGCGTCACCACCGGCCAGGGGCTGCCGAGCAACGTCATTTACAAGATACTGGAGGACAACAGCGGCCACCTCTGGATGAGCACCAACAACGGGCTGGTCGACTTCGACCCCGAGACGATGGCCGTCAAGGCGCTGTACAACCTCTCCGACGGGCTCCAGTGCCGGCAGTTCAACTACAATTCGGGTATCCGGACCCGGGACGGACGGCTCTGGTTCGGGAGCATCGACGGCTTCGTCGCCTTCAATCCCGGGAGTTTCCGCCACGACCGAAACACCTACCGGGTCGTACCGACCGAATTCTACATCCTCAACCGCGAAGTGCGGGCCGGCGGTGACATTCTGGACAAGGCCATTCCCTACGCCAAGTCAATCAACCTGAGCTACCGACAGGCCACCTTCACCCTCGGATTCTCGGCCCTGAACTATTCGAGTGCCGGAAATCAGCGGGGGGGGGAGACCTACGCCTACCTGCTGGAGGGCGTCGACCAGCAATGGAACTACACGGACAATGCCACCCGGATCTCCTACAACAGCATCCCCCCGGGCAACTATGCGTTCCGCATCCGCTACTCCCGGGACGGGCGCGAATGGAGCGACGAGGAGACCCGTATCCAGATCAACGTCATTCCACCCCTGTGGCGAACCGCATGGGCTTATGCGCTCTATACGGCGCTGCTGCTGAGCGGCATCTTCATCGCCGTCCGCCTGTACCTGAAGAAAAAACAGCGGCAGCTCGAAAAAGAACGCGCGCAGCAGGAACAGCAGAAAAAAGAGGAAATTTACACAGCCAAGATCGACTTCTTCACCGATATCGCGCACGAAATCCGCACGCCGCTCACCTTAATCAAGGTACCGCTCAATTATATCCTGAACGCCCAGCTCGACGAACAGGAGCTGAAAGCGAACCTCACGACAATGGAACGGAACGCCGACCGGCTGCTGGAGCTGGTCAACCAACTGCTCGACTTCCGGAAGATCGAATCGGAAGCCTTCACCCTCTCGCTGAAGGAAAAGGACATAAACACTCTGGTCACGGACATCTACAACCGGTTCGTACCCACGGCGCGGCAGAGGCGGCTGGAAATAAGCCTCGAATGTCCTCCTACCATCGTCCGGGCCTTCGTCGACGAAGAGGCGCTGACCAAGGTATGCAGCAACCTCTTTTCCAACGCCATCAAATACGCTTCGACCTACATCCGGGCGACACTCTCGGAGGACCCCGAAAAGCAGTTGTTCCGGATCACAGTGAGCAACGACGGCGTGCCCATCCCGGCCGACATGCGGCAGCATATCTTCGAAGCCTTCTTCCAGATTCGTAAACCCGGACAGCCCGCACAGCCGGGCTCGGGCATCGGACTCACGCTGGCCATGTCGCTCACGCAGCTACACAACGGCCGCCTCTACCTCGACGAACAGGCCAAGGACACGACTTTCGTCGTGCAAATCCCGACGAACATCCCCACGGATATCCAGCCCGCCGGGATCGGCACCCAGCCCGCAGAGGAGTTGTACGAAGAGACCGGAGCGGCGGAAGAGGCTGCCGGACCCGCTGCCGAAGAACCGTCAGCTTCGCGGGAAACCGTGCTGGTCGTCGAGGACAACGAAGAACTGCGGACGTTCCTGACCACGCAACTGAACAAACAATACCGGGTGGTGACGGCCGGCAACGGCACGGAGGCGCTGACAGTGCTCGACGAAGAGCTCGTCAGCCTGATCGTCTCGGACGTGATGATGCCGGTGATGGACGGCCTCGAACTGTGCCGCTCGATCAAGTCGAACCTCGAGACGTGCCACATCCCCATCATCCTGCTGACGGCCAAGGCCACACTCAACAACAAGATCGAAGGGCTGAAGAGTGGCGCCGACGCCTACATCGAGAAGCCCTTCTCGATGGCCCACCTGCTGGTGCAAATCAACAACCTGCTGGAGGGGCGCATGAAACTGCGCCAGAACTTCTCCAACAGCCCCTACATCGCCACCAACACGATGGCCCAGAACAAAGCCGACGAGGAGTTCCTCAACCGGCTGACCGAGATCATCCGACGCAACCTCGAGGACAACGCCTTCAACGTCGACGATCTGGCCAGCGAGATGAACATGAGCCGTACGAGCCTGCACCGCAAGATCAAGGGCGTCACCTCGATGACGCCCGGCGATTTCATCCGCATCATCCGCCTCAAACGGGCCGCCGAGCTGCTGCGCGAAGGCGAATACCGGATCAACGAGATCTGCATACTCGTCGGGATCAACTCGCTCTCCTACTTCTCGAAATGCTTCCAGAAGCAGTTCGGCATCCTGCCCAAGGATTTCGCCAAGAGTCAGGGCAAGGGACCCGCACCCCGGTAGAAAGTTCCGGGACCGACAAAAATGACCGTATCCGGTCGGAAAACAACGCTGTCGTACCTGCCCCGCGCCTGAAAGCCGGTTTGCACGGATAGCGTTATTTTCTGACAGAATCGAAGCGTCCCGACTCCGTAGCTTTGCCTATTTTTGTACAAACCCAAAACGAGAACTTATGAAAATAAAACAACTGATCTGCTTATGCCTCTCCGCCCTGACGGGCCTCTCGGCCGCTTCGGCCCAAGGCAAGGTCTGGAGCGTGGAAAAGGCCAACGCCTGGGGCGAAAAAAATCCGTGGTACTGCGGCGTAAACTACATTCCGGCAAACGCCGTCAACTACACAGCCATGTGGGACAAGACGAGCTTCTCGCCCGAGGTCATTGACCGGGAGATGCGGCTGATGAAGGAGACGGGCATGAACTGCGCGCGGGTGGTGATGCAGCATGCTGTCTATGAAGACGACCCCGCCTATTTCCTCCGCACCCTCGACACGTTCCTCGGCATCTGCGACAAATACGGCGTCAAGGTGATGCCCATTTTCTTCGACGACTGCGCCTTCGGCGTCAACACCGACCCGACGGTCGGCCGGCAGCCCGAACCGCTCGAGGGATGGTACGCGTGGGCATGGTCGCCCTCGCCCGGATACTCGATGGTGGTCGACGAACGCACACACGGCCGGCTGGAGAAATATGTCAAGGAGGTGATGACGCAATTCAGGGACGACGACCGCATCTTCGTATGGGACCTCTACAACGAGCCGACCAACACCCCGATGCCCGAGCGGAGCTGGCCGCTGCTGCGCAAGGTCTTTGCATGGGCCCGCGAGGTCGGTCCGTCACAGCCCATTACCTCGGGCATGTGGAACGGCAACAAGGAGCTCAACGATTTCCTGTCGGCCAACTCGGACATCATCACGTTCCACATCTACGCCCCCAAAGCAGAAACCGAACGGGTGACGAAGGAATACCTCGCGCTGGGACGCCCCACCATCTGCACGGAGTGGATGAACCGCGTGGCAAAGTCCAATATTTTGGACATCCTGCCCTTTTTCAAGGAGACCCATACGGGCTGCATGCTGTGGGGGCTGGTCAACGGCAAGACCCAGACGCACCTTTGCTGGGGCCACCGTCCCGAACACCTGCCCTACACCCGGGAATGGCAGCACGATATCTACCACGGCGATTACACGCCCTATAAGCCCGAAGAAATCGCGCTGATCCGGAAAATGACGAAGGAGTAACCTCGGATGCCGCACAAGGCCGGAACCCCCGCGAACGGGATTCCGGCCTTTTTGTTTGCCCGATCGGGGAAAAATGCGCATCTTTGTGCTCCGAAAAAATCTGCAAAATGCTCTACTCCGAAGATACCCGTATCGAAACGCTCGCCGTGCATGTCGTCGGCAACAAGTCGAAGGACGAACCGCTCATGGTCTCGCCCGATCTCTCGCCGCAGGTCGCCGACGAGGGGCTCATGCGCACGCTGACAACCTATTTCCTCGGCGGGTTCAAGTCCGAGGAGTGCTACAACCTCTACCACGAAACCGACCTGACATGCAACGAGGTCTGGAACTTCGCGGGGCGGATCTTCGACCATCCGGAGGCGTTCTACGAACACTCGGTGAGCCTTGCGAAACACCTCTATGAGAGCGGCATGCATCCCCAGATCAAAAGCGGGGAGTTCTATGCGGTCTACTTCTCCGACTGCCGCTTCGGAGGCGAACCCACCGATGCGCTGGGGCTCTTCAAGTCCGAAACGCGCGACACGTTCCTCGACGTCGGCCACGAAGCCGAAGGGGTCCGCATCGCGGCCCGCGAAGGCATCGACATCAAGCGGCTGGACAAAGGGGCCGTTATTTTCAACGTAGAGCGCGAAGCGGGCTTTGCGGTCTGCATCGTCGACAACACCAACCGCACCGAAGCCCGTTACTGGATCGACGACTTCCTGCGCGTGCGTCCGCGTCAGGACGACTACCACAATACGCACAACGCGCTGGCGATGTGCAAAAAATACGTTACGAAACATCTTTCGAAGGAGTTCGACGTCTCGAAGGCCGACCAAGCGGAGATGCTCAACGACACGATCAACTACTTTCAGGAGCAGGACAACTTCTCGCTCGACGAGTTCTCGGAAAAGGTGATCCGCCAGCCGGAGGTCGCCGAGAGTTTCGCGCGGTTCAAACAGGAGTACGAACAGGACCGCGACATCCGCATCGAGGACGAGTTCGGCATCTCGGACTCGGCCGTGAAGAAGCAGGCGCGGTCGTACAAGAGCGTCATCAAGCTCGACCGCAATTTCCACATCTATGTCCACGGCAACCGCAGCCTGCTGGAGCAGGGCGAGGACGAGAAGGGCAAGTTCTACAAGGTCTACTACGAGGAGGAGCAGTAGCGGCTACCCGAGCAGGCCGCCCAGCACCAGCCCGAACAGCACGAAGAACAGCACCCAGTGGCACAGCCGGAGGTAATAATGCCCTCCGGCTTTTTCACAGGCCAGCGACACCAGCCAGAAGATCCCCCAGCCGCCGAAGACCGACAGCAGGAACACCTCGAGCCAGAAATTGCGGGGCAGGAGTCCCGTTCCCAGCAGGAGCAGGAATGCCGCGGCCAAAAAGAGGTCCACGGAGATCATCTGCACCCCGCAGCGGCCCATCAGCCACGCCTCATAAGCCCCGGGACGGGCGTCCGGACGATCGGGACGGGCCGCCGAATAGAAGCGGTTGCCCGAAAATACATGGACGAAAAAGGCGGCGGCGAGCAGGGCCCCTGCCGCGAGAAACCATCCGTTCATCGCTATCCCATTTTACGGTAAATCCGATCGGGCATGTGTCGGAGCAGCCATGCGACGATCCGCCAGCGGCGCGTGACGACCGCCACACGACGGCGCCGCCGCACGGCACGCAACAACTGGTCCGCCACCTTATCGACGGGCATCACCCAGAACAGCCCTTCGCCCTTGGCCATCTCCGTCGCCGCGAATCCCGGACGGATGTCGGTCACGAAGATCGGCAGCGGGGATTTGGCGGCCTTCTGCCGGAGCCCCTCGGCATAGTTGATCTGGTAGGCTTTCGAAGCGTTGTAGGCCGGGGCCCCGCCGCCCCCGCGCAGTCCGCCGACCGAGGTGACGACGACCAGATGGCCGCCGCCCTGCCGTTCGAAAAGGCGGTAAGCCCAATCGACCGCGGCCGTCCAGCCCACGACGTTGGTGCGGATGGCCGGCTCTTCCAGCGCATAATCCAGTCCGGGATTTAGTTCGCCCGCCCCGGCGCTCACCACACACAAATCCACACCGCCCAACTCCCCGGCGAGGGTGTCCAATGCGGCGCACGAAGCCGCCGGATCGGTGACGTCGGCCACGGCGCGGCAAAAGGCGCCGGGATTCGCGGCGGCCAGTTCATCCAGCAGCGCCCCGCGCCGCCCGGTCACGCCGACCCGGTATCCGTCGGCCGCAAGACGTTCGGCTACCGCGCGGCCGATACCGGAGGTAGCTCCTATGACAATAGCCCGTTTCATACGGGCAAATGTAACGAACGGAAACGGAAAAAAGATTGACCGAAATCAAGAAATCAGCGAATCCGACCGCGGATGCGGCTCAGGGTCTCGGGGCGCACGTCCAGATAGGAGGCCAGTTCGCGCAGGGAGACCAGTTGCAGCAGGTCGGGACACCGTTCCAACAGGGTTTCGTAACGCTGCTGCGGCGACGCGGCATAACGGTCCAGCAGCCGTTCGTAGACCTCGGCCAGCATGTGCTCGGCCAGCGTGCGGCCCAGCCGTTCGTGGGCGGCATCGGTACGATAGAAGGTTTCGAGCCGTTCGCCCGTGATGACCAGCGCCGCGGCGTCGCACATCGCCCCGATCGTCACCTGCGAAGGGGTGTCGACCCGCATCGAAATGTAGTCGCCGACGAACTCCCCCGCAAAGGCATATCCGACGACATGCTCCCCGCCCGCGGCATCGGCATGCACATAGCGGAACGCGCCCCGCACGACCAGTCCCGCCCGATGAGAGCGAAGGCCCTGCTCCGCAAGGCACTCACCGCGGAAGAAACTCCGTTCGGTCCCCTCCGCACGGAGGAACTCCGCCAAACGGGAAAACTCCGCCTGCGTGATATGCCGGTTGAAATTCATGCCGTAAAGATAGCCTGCCGATTTGGGAGAACCAAACGAAGGTATTAAATTTGCGGTATCCATCAAGAACAGAAAAGACCATGAACGCAATTCTCCGGTTTCTTTTCCCCGCTGCGCCCTCCAGCGCCGGGGCCTCGTGGCTGCTGCTGGCGGCCCGCATCGTCTTCGGCGTATTGCTGATGACCCACGGCATCGCCAAATGGCAGAATTTCGAGAGTCTTTCGGCGACGTTCCCCGACCCGCTGGGCGTAGGCAGCCCGACATCGCTCGTGCTGGCAATCTTCGGCGAGGTTGTCTGCTCGCTGGGCTTCATCACCGGGACGCTCTACCGGCTGGCACTCCTGCCGATGATCTTCACCATGTGCATCGCATTTTTCTCGGTCCACAGCGGCGACCCGTTCGCCGTCCGCGAAATGGCGATGCTCTACCTCGCGGCTTTCGTCCTGCTCTGGATCGCCGGACCGGGCCGCTACGCCGTCGACAGCCTGATCGCCTGCAAACTCATCCCGAAGCGATGACCCTCCAGACACAGTTCACACTCCGCCCGCGCAGCCGGGGTTTTCACCTCATCACCGACGAGGTGGTGCGCAACCTGCCGCCGCTCCCCGACGCAGGGCTCCTGCACCTCTTCATCCAGCACACCTCGGCGGGACTTTCGATCAACGAGAACGCCGACCCCGACGTGCAGCAGGACCTCGCGGCGATCTTCGACCGGCTGGTCCGCGAACGCGAAAGCTACTACGCCCACACGCTCGAGGGTGACGACGACATGCCGGCACACGCCAAATCGACCCTCACGGGCGTCAGCCTCACCCTCCCGATCGTCGGCGGACGCCTCGGGCTGGGCATCTGGCAGGGCATCTACCTCTGCGAATTCCGCAACCGGGCTTCGGGACGCAGGATCGTGGCGACCGTCATCGGATAACCGCCGTCCCCGGACACAGAAAAGGCCTGCACCGAACGGTGCAGGCCTTTTCTGTTTTGCAATCCGCCGCTACCAGTAACGGGGAACCAAGTTGTGGTCGTAATTCTTATACCAGTCGCGCTTCTGCGTGCCGTTGCTCTCGATCCACTCCTTGAGATCGGGATAGGCCGAGAAGATGCTGACCCGGTCGTAGACGTGGGGCGTTCCGACGGGAAGACGCAGCACCCAAACGTCGTTGTTCCTGCTGCAATAGGGTACAGATGACATCAGGTCCTTCGAATCGGCCGCGTAGTTCCTGTAATGAGAGGTCGGCTCGAAACCCTTCTGGTGAATCTCCACGCCGCTCTTGAGCACCATGAAAAAGTCGTGGTTCTGCGGGTAGGAGGTCACGTCGCGGAAGGCCTGCGCCTGTTTGCGGCTGGCCTCGCCGGTCAGTTCCGAACGGTTGGGGGCTCCCGAAATCTTGATATAGGCCCGGATCATCGGCTTGCCGACCTCGATCTTGCCCTCGGTGGTCTGGTAATGTTCGCCGTCGACCAGTTTGTCCACGCCGTCGAAGAGGATGATTACCTTATCCGGCTGGCTCTTGTCCACGTCGATCGAGAAGTCGCCGCCCTTGATCTCGGTGATGACACCCTGACCCTCCTTCTTGTAGACGATGGTCTCGACGCTCTCGATCAGCGAGGTGTCGAAATCGAGCTGAAGACCCGCTTTCCGCGTCAGGCCGCTGCCGACACCGCGGATGTCGAGCGTGACGACAAGTCCCTCCTTGTAGCCGTGTCCGGCCCGCAGGCCCGGCGTGGTGCATTCGACCGTCTTGAGGTCGTACTCCACCACGAGGTCGTTGAAATCGGCGTCCGAAGCCGCGAAATCGGGCCACATGTCCTCGACCATGATGACGCCCGAGTTGTAGTAATACTGGAAATCGGGCACCTTCTCATAGACCGAACGCACGATGTCGGTCGGGAATTTGTAATCCACATCCTCTCCGTTCACCGCCAGCGCAACGACGCCGTCGGCACCCGACGCGGCAGGATATTTCACATAGAGTTTTTCAGCCCCGGCGGGAACCGACAGGTTGAAAGAGCTGACCACGCCCGACTCGAGCAGCGCGTCCTCGACGAGCAGCGAATTGCCTTTGCAGTCCTCCTCCGAATAGACCGACACGACGGTCTGCACGTCCGATTCGAGCGTCAGCGCTACGGCGGCCTCGGCGGACCATCCGAAATCCGACGGCACGACGGGCGCCTCGGGGGTTACAACGGGTTCTTCCGGCGTTCCGGGACCTTTGGTGTCGTCCCCGACGGGATCGACATTGGTACAAGCCCCGAACAGCATCGCAGAAGACAAAACAAAAATCGGGAAGATTTTTTTCATCATGCGTACTATTTGACATTAATAATTCACCCAGAAAGCCGGTTTTGTTCCATTTCGCTCAGCCAAACCCGACCCAAGACTATCAGTTTTCGCCCAAAACAAAAACTATTCCGCCCGCACAAATATACGCAAATATTCCACGACAGCCCAAAGAATCCGGCACTTTTTTCCAATTATCTCTCAAAATATCTGCACAATGCGTCCGGAGGCCCCTCCCGCGGGGATACCATCCGAAGCACCCGATCGGTGGTCGGACGCCCCGGAACTTGGCGTGGAATTTGTCGCCCGGATTGAAAAAGCTCCTGCCATGACCACAGCCACCAAAACTCCCGACCGGCTCACCGCCGACGAACGCCGCAAACTCCCCGCCTCGGCGTTCGGAATCCCCGAAACCCGCGAATTCCCGCTCGTCGACGCGGCACACGTCCGCGCCGCCGAGGCCTATTTCCGCTATGCCCCCGACGACCGGAAAGCGGCCCTCGCGCGGCGCATCCTCGCCCGGGCCCGCGAACTGGGCGTCGACGTGCGGAGCCGCACCGTCCGCGGCTGGGGCGGGGAGATGTAGCAACCGAAAAAAATCGTTATCATTGTCCGGAGGGTCTCCGAAAAGGCCCCGCGGACACGCATGGAAGCAATCACGCAATTTCTCATCGACTGGGGCTACTGGGGCCTCTTCCTCTCGGCGCTCATCGCCGGGAGCATCCTGCCGTTC
The DNA here is from genome assembly GCF_900083545.1 of Alistipes provencensis. Classification (NCBI taxonomy): domain Bacteria; kingdom Pseudomonadati; phylum Bacteroidota; class Bacteroidia; order Bacteroidales; family Rikenellaceae; genus Alistipes; species Alistipes provencensis. The sequence goes on from NZ_LT559262.1 coordinate 412,927, forward strand.
AGCTCCGAAGCGGTGATGGTGGTACTCGTCGGCATGGGTCTCGATCCCGTGTGGTGCGTTGTCGCGGCCGCGCTGGGCAATACGCTCGGCGGCATGACCTGCTATTGGATCGGGACGCTGGGCAAGACCGAGTGGATCACCCGGCTGGGGGTCTCGACGCGCCAGTTGGCCCGGGCCCGGAAATTCCTCTCCGGACGCGGGGCGCTGATGGCCTTCTTCTCGTTCCTGCCCACCATCGGCGAAGCCATCGCCATCGTGCTGGGGCTGATGCGCAGCAACGTGTGGCTGACCGGCGGTTCGATGCTTGCGGGCAAGACTGTGCGTTACATTGTCGTACTGGCGACCTTCCAAGGCGCCCTATCCCTTTTCTGATATGGAAATCCGCAAAACGGAAACCCCTTCGCGGGAACTGCTGCTGCTGGCCGATGAGGTGGAAGCCTCGGTAGCCGACTACATCGGCCGCGGAACGTGCTACGCCGCTTACGACGGCGAACGGATCATCGGACAATATGTGCTGATCCACACGCGTCCCTTCACGGCCGAGGTCGTGAACATCGCCGTCGTGCCCGACCGCCAGCGGCAGGGCATCGCCACCGCCCTGCTCGCCCACGCCGTCGACACGGCCCGCCGGGCGGGATTCCACCGCCTCGAAATCGGCACGGGCGATTCGGGATTCGGACAAATCGCCCTCTACGAACGCTGCGGCTTCGTCCGCTGCGGCATCGACGAAGACTATTTTCGGAAATTCAGCCCCGAGCCGATTTTCGAAAACGGCGTCGAATGCCGCCACATGGTGCGCCTGCGCATGGAACTCGTCTGACCGGATTCCTGCCGGCAGGGACAAAAAACGTGCGGAAGGTACCCGGCCCGCTCTCACGGCGGCCCCGCAGGGCGATCTTCCTATAAAAAGCAAGGGCGCAGGTACAACCTGCCAACGGTCGGCCTCGCGAGCCTTACACGGTGAGTTGCCCTTACGCCCAAGCCTATATTCCGTCCAAAACCGAAGCCGCCGGACGGGACTATAAAAACGTGCGGAAGGAACCCGGCCCGGCGAACAAACAGTGACGCCTCATTTTCGCTTTATCCGGAAATTCCATGAAGAATCTCCAAAAAACCGGACCGAGTTACATTCCTTCCGCACAAGTCATGTACCCGGTCCGTTCTCACGGCGCCGCCCCGCAGGGCGATCCTCCTATAAAAAGCAAGGACGCAGGTACAACCCCTATTGGTCGGCCTCGCGAGCCTTAACACGGTGAGTTGCCCTTACGCCCAAGCCTGTCCCCTGCCCGAACGGGCAGGGACAAGACTCAGGTTTCAGACAAATTTCACACCATGTTATAAACCTGCTACTAAATGTAGCAGTCGCGAGTTTACCAATAGATGTAAGGTTTGTCTTAACCTTTAATCGTATATTCTATTGCAAAGATAGCCAAATATTCGAACTATACAAAAAATCCGGCCTCCTCACGGAGGCCGGACGCACTAAAAATAACTATGACAAAAACTTTCGTTTAAGCGTTGGCGGTCGCCAGCGGCGAAGCCTGCGTGTAAGTGCGGGCTGCCAGCTCCTTGTCGAGCATGTAGAGACCGAACTTGTTGCCCTCGACGGCCTCGCAGGCGGTGATCATGTCGCGTGCCGACTCCTCCTCCTCGACCTGCTCGTCGACGAACCAGACGAGCATGTTCGACGAAGCGTAATCCTTGTCCTCGGCGGCGATGGCCGCCAGATTGCCGATCATGGCCGTAACCTCTTTCTCGTGCTTGAGCGTATCCTGAAACATCTCCAGCGGAGAAGCCCACTTGGTGCGTACCTCTTCGATCGGAAGCAGTTTCACCTCGGCGTCACGCGAGAGGATGTAGTTCATGAAGATGCGCGCGTGGTCCTGCTCCTCTTGGAACTGAACGAAGAACCAGTTGGCAACGCCCTTCAGCCCCTTGGCCTCGGCGTCCATCGACATCGAAAGATAAAGATAGGCCGACCAGAGCTCGGCATTGATCTGAGCGTTCATCGCTTCGTGTAATTTCTTGCTTAACATAACTGTATTGTTTTAAGTTTGCGGTTTATCATCGTTTGTGATACAAATATACAATAGTTTTTTGTGATTTGTATCAAAATACCCATCAAATTATTTTATACATCAATAACCGGATATTATAAATATGAATAAACGGCGCCCGGGGTCGTATCCGGGCGCCGTCGATGGTTTTCAATTGGATGCAAATCAGTCGTCGACTTCGATCAGGCGGAACTTCAGGTCGAATTTCAGTTCGAGGCCGTTGTCGAGCTTCACCTCGTAGCCGCGCTTGTCGCGGTCGATCGAGACGATCTTGCGACCGGCGAAATGCTGGGCCACATGGTCGCGGATCTGCTGCGGAACAATAGCTGCGGGAACCTCGCCGTACTTGCAGTCGACATCCGTCCACTGTCCGTTCTTGGCGAACTCGACCTTCGAGCCGTTGACGAAGACCACCTTGTAGTCCTTGTCGAACATCTCCTCGTCGACCTTGGCGTAGGAGACCTCGACGCCCGCGAAGTGGGCCTTGATGAACTGCTGCGAAACGGCCGGGAGTTCGGCGACGGTGATGATGCGGTCGTTGCCGGCGAAAGCGGTAAGCGTGGAGGCCATGAGGGCCAGAGAAGCGAGGATAATCGTGAACTTTTTCATAATCGTAGTGTTTTTAATTAAGTTTCATAGTGCAAAGTTGCGGCCTGAAACTGAAACGAATCTGAAAAAAGCGGATTTTTTTCTATTTTTTCCTAAAAATCGACCGTGAAGCAATGCCGCCCGTTTATATAGGAGTAGGCGATCTTCGCCCCGTAGAGACGGCACACGGCATCGACCACGGCGAGCCCCAGCCCCGTCGAACCCTCCTTCTTCGCACCCTGATAGAAGCGGTCGAAGATATGCCCGGCGTCGAGCGGACCGCCCGCGCCACTGTTCGAGACCGTGAACCTGCGCGGCGCCACCGTGACCGCGATCTCTCCGCCGGCGTCACCGTGCACGAAGGCGTTCTTCACGAGGTTGGCGACCACGCTTCCGGCCAGCGAGGGGTTCATGCGCACCGTCAGCGGCCCTTCGTCCGTGAGTGTGAAGCGCATGCCGCGGTAGGCGTAAATCTCCTCCATGTCTTCAGCCGTGCGGCGCACCAGTGCATTCAGGTCGACCTCCTCGGCTTCGGGAAACTGCCCGTTGTCGATCTTCGACAGCAACAGCAGCGAACGGTTGAGCCGCACGAGGTAATCCAGCGTCCGCTGTACCTTGGCGATCTCGCCCAACTGCTCCTCCGAAAGCGTCTGCGCATCGTCGACCAGCATTTCGAGCCGGTTGCGGCAGACCGCCAGCGGGGTCTGCATCTCGTGCGAAGCGTTGCCGATGAACTGCTTCTGCCGTTCGAACACCGACTCGGCCCGCTCGGCATAGCGGCGTGCGGCATCGTTCAACTTCCGGAACTCCTTCACAGAGGTCTCGACAGCCAGCGGCGGATTCTGCGCCCCCACGGTATAGCCGTCCAGCCACCGCAGCAGGGCGTAAAGGGGCCGCATCGTGCGATACAGCACTACGACCGTAATGAGCAGGATCAGCAGCAGCAGGAACAGGTAGAGGCAGACGATCCAGCCGAGAATCGCCTCACGGAGATCGTCCTTCTCGATCGTGGGCGTCATCACCGTCAACTCGTACCACTTCCCGTCGCGGTCGTGGAACACCTTGCGCAGCACACGCGCCGGCTCCTCGTCATCCCGCTCGGGAATGAAGATCTCCTCGTCGGAATAACGCTCACGCGGCTGTGTGGCGGCATATTCGGCCGACACCTCGTTGAGAAAATAGGCGTTGTTGCCCTCGGAAGCCGGAACCGGAAGCTCCCGGCCCGCCAATACCCGCGTGAGGATCACCTCGGCGCGCGATTCGAGGGCGTCATCCATCTCGTCGTTGATCTCGTCGATCATCGTGACGTAAAACAGCACGGCCCACGCCGCCAGCAGCAGCGACAAGGCCCACGACAGGTGCAGCAGAATACGGTAGACGAGTTTCATGGCTGTACGAGTTTATAGCCGAAGCCGTAGACGGCGCGTATCTCGATGTCGGCGCCTGCATCGTGGAGCTTGCGGCGGAGGTTCTTCATCTGCGCATAGACGAAATCGAAATTGTCGGCCTGATCGATATGGTCGCCCCAGACCCCCTCGGCCAGCGCAGTCTTGTCGACCGTGTGGTTAGGGCGGGACATGAAGTAGTGGAGGATATCGTACTCCTTGCGCAGCAGTTCCATCTCGCGGCCTGCCACCTCGACGCGGCGGCTGTCGGGCCACAGACGCACGTTCCCGGCATCGAGGCTCTCGTGCCCGTCGCGCTGGTGGCGCCGCAGGACACTGCGGATGCGAGCGCTGAGCTCGGCCAGATGGAACGGCTTGGGCAGGTAGTCGTCGGCCCCGAGTTCCAGTCCCTCGATCTTGTCGTCCAGCGAATCGCGGGCCGAAATGATGATGACTCCGGCACGGCTGCGACGCTGCTTCAGCGCTTCGAGCAGCCGCAGGCCGCTGCCCCCGGGCAGCATGATATCCAGCAGGATGCAGTCATAGTCGTATGCGGCGATCTTGTCGAGTGCCGCGGCATAATCGGCGGCCTGCTCGACGACGTATTGCTCGCGGACCAGCGTCCGGGCCATGATCTCCCGCAGGGAGGGTTCGTCTTCAACAATCAATATTTTCATAATCTATCTCTTTTTTCCGGGCGGGGCGCAAATCCGGGTCTGAAACCCACCGGCCTGCCATCGCCCTCTAAAACCCGCATCTTAAGCAGGCGCAGAACCGGATGGATCGTGTTCCGACAGACCATCGCCCCCCCTAAAACCCGGCTCTTAGCCGGGGGAAAGGTAGCATCCGAATCCGAAAGGAAACTGAAACGGCGCTCCTACCCCACCAAATATAGCCATTTTCCGGCCGGACTGCAAAAAAAACGGCGCCCCGAAGGACGCCGCACAATTATTTACAGGCCGAAAGCTATGCTTTCTCGCCGTCGTAAGCCCACTTCACATAGGTTGCGCCCCAAGTGTAACCGCCGCCGAAAGCTGCGAGGATCAGGTTGTCGCCCTTGCGAAGCTCCTTCTCGTAGTCGAAAAGGCACGTCGGGATCGTGGCGGCCGTAGTGTTGCCGTTGCGGTCGATGTTAATCATGCACTTGTCCTGCGTGATGCCCATGCGGCGCGCCGTGGCGTCGATGATGCGCAGGTTGGCCTGATGGGGCACCAAGAAACGAACGTCCTCGCCCTTGAGGTTGTGACGCTCCATCATCTCCACCGAAACGTCGGACATCTTCGACACGGCGGCCTTGAATACGGCGTGTCCGTCCCACATGATGGTGTGCCAGTTGTTCTGCACGGTCTCGACCGAAGCCGGGTAGCGCGAACCGCCCGCCTTCATGTAGAGCTGCATCTCGCCCGAGCCGTCGGAACGCAGGATCGAATCGATCACACCGTAGCCCTCGGTATTGGCCTCCAGCAGCACGGCAGCCGCCGCGTCACCGAAGAGCGGGCAGGTCGAACGGTCGGTATAGTCGACGATCGACGACATCTTGTCGGCGCCCACGACGATGACCCGCTTGCTCGTGCCGGCCTCGATGAACTTGGAACCCGTCGTCAGGGCGAACAGAAATCCGCTGCAGGCGGCCGAAACGTCGAATGCGAAGGCATTCTTGCAGCCGGCCTGATCGGCGATCAGGTTACCCGTCGAAGGGAAGAACATATCGGGAGTCACGGTGGCGCAGATCACCACATCGATCGACATCGGATCGACGCCCGTCTTGTCGAGCAGGTTGATGACGGCGCGGGCTCCCATGTAGGAACTGCCGACGCCTTCGCCCTTGAGGATGTGGCGCGTCTTGATACCGGTGTGCGACATGATCCACTCATCGTTGGTGTCGACCATCTGGCTCAACTCGTCGTTGGTGAGGATATACTCCGGAAGGTACTGTCCCACTCCCGTTATCGCTGCTGTAATCTTACCCATTAACTTAACTTTTGCTATTCGTAATTCGGATTAATTTTTGAACGCACGCTGCAACTTCTCCGTGAGGCCGGCCCGGATGACCTGCCCCGTCGAAAGGATCATGCTCTTGATGGCCTCGGGCGAAGAGCATCCGTGGCCGATGATGACAGGCGCGTTGACACCCAGAACGGGGGTGCCGCCGACGTTTTCGTAATTCATGGCGTCCCAGAAAGCATTGCTGCATCCCAGCGCCTTGTTGATGCGGTAGAGCCCCTCGGCCATCTTCAGCACCGTGTTGCCGACGAATCCGTCGCAGACAACCACGTCGGCGACCTTCGCCGAGAAGATGTACGAAGCTTCGACGTTACCCACGAAATTGATGCGGCCGTCGGCCTTCAGCAGTTCGTAAGCGGCCTTGGTCTGGACATTGCCCTTGGTCTCCTCCTCGCCGATGTTGAGCACCGCGACACGCGGTTTCTCGATGCCCAGCACCGCCTCGGCGTAAATCGAGCCGATCAGTCCGTACTGCTCCAGCACCTCGGGCTTGCAGTCCACGTTCAGGCCCACATCCAGCAGCAGCGCGGGACGCCCCGTGACCGTGGGAATGAGGGATGAGATCGTAGGCCGGATGACCCCTTCAATGGGTTTGACGGCATACATCGAGCCGACCATCATGGCCCCGGTGGACCCGGCGCTCGCAAATCCGTCGATGGCGCCCTTGGCCAGATAGCCGAAGCCTACCGTAATGCTCGAATCGGCCTTGGCTTGAAATGCCTTGGCCGGATGGTCGCCCATCTCGATCACCTCGGTAGTGGCAACGATGTCGAACCTGTCGGCCGGACACCCTTCCGAAGAGAGCACGGAGTTAATTTTCCGCTCGTCGCCGAACAGCACGATACGGCTGTCCGACCCGACCGTCTCGAGTGCCATGATAGCACCTTTCACAGTGGCTTCGGGAGCGTAATCGCCGCCCATGGCGTCTACACCAATCTTTATCATACTCGTGCGATTTGGTTGTTATCTCGCTCCCCGCCCACCCACACTTGTGGCAACGACCATGTGACGCCCGGCCTTATCCGGGTGAAACGGGAGTTTATTCCATAAAAAAAGAGGCAAACCCGGCGGGATGCACTCTTCAGAGCGCCGAATTTATTCGGCAGCCTTTTTCTCGATAGCCAGCTTTCCGCGATAGAAGCCGCACTCGGGGCATACGCGGTGGTACAGGACGGCTGCACCGCAGTTCGAGCAGGTAACCACCGTCGGAACGGTAGCCTTGTAGTTGGTTCTGCGCTTATCGCGTCGCGTCGACGAGACTTTGTGTTTAGGATGTGCCATTTTACAGTATAAATTATAAGTTTAACGTATTTTTCGCATTCATTATTTCGTGCCGCGGGGCTTTTTCGCTTTTTCCGGCTCCTCCCCCTCGGCTTCCATCTGCTCGCGCAGCGCCGCCAGTTTGGCCCACTCGCCCTCGTTGTGTTCCTTTCCGCCTTCGGCCCGGGCCTCGATCGACGCGAACTCCTGATCCGAGACGATGCGGAAACGCTCGAGCATTTCGGGGTTGCACGCTCCGTCGGGATGCACCCGCTGGTAAGGCAGCGACAGCACGATGCTCTCGTAGATGTACTGCGTGAGGTCCACCCGGTCCTCGCCCGGCAGCATCCACATCACCTCGCCGTCGTATTCGTGCACCTCCTCGGAGAACTTCACCACCAACTGCCCCTCGAAGTCGATGGGCACCCGGCAATCTTCCAGACAGCGGTCGCACTCCACGACGACGTATCCCGTGATCGTCACATCGAGCACGATCCGGTTCTCCGTGCGGTCGGCATCGACCGTCACCTCACACCTGCCGTCCTTGATCTCCGTGCTCTGGTACTCCTCGAACAACGATCCGTCCACCTCGAACCGAAATTCGTGACAGCCAGTCTTCAACCCGCTATAAGGGATTGCATATCGTTGAGTTTCCCCCATTTATGCACATTTAGTGCGCAAAGTTACGAAAAAATAAGACATTTGCAAAGAAAACTGCGAGATTTAGCGCGTCCGCACGCTTTGCGCCGAACCGGGCGCAATTCGGTTTTGCATCCGTCAGCCTTTTTTCCTACCTTTGTCGAATATGGACAAAAAAGGATTCACCATCGAAGTCACGAGCCGCTACGACGGGTGGTGGCGGTATAACGTGGCGCTGATGTGCGGCTGTTTCGATGCTGCGGACCAGCGCATCGGGTTCGCCACGGCGGAATCGGCCGTCGCCGGCGTGGGGGCCAACCTCACCGAACGCCCGGCCGACATCCCGGCCGACCGCAGCGCCGTGCTGGAAACCATGGCCTGCGACCACCTGCTGCTCTACCTCTATATCATCCCCCACACGCTGCCCGCAGGCAACGACATCGACGCCACACGGCCTTTCGAGATCGAACTGCGCATCTCCTACGCCGGACGCCTGCTGCGCACCGAGAAGCGGACGATCAACCAGTGGTCGGGCGCCTCGGTCGAAATGCGCGTGGACACGAAAAAATAGGCCGCAGCCCGACGCAGTTCATCCTGCCCGAAAACAAGAAAGGGACCCATCGGGGTCCCTTTTCAGTCGAATGGCTTCGATTATTTGTTGTTGAAAGCGGCCATCTTCTCGATGAGCATGAGGACCTTGTTCGAGTATCCCCACTCGTTGTCGTACCACGAAACGACCTTTACGAAGGTGTCGGTCAGTGCGATACCGGCAGCCTTGTCGAAGATCGACGTACGGGCGTCGCCAAGGAAGTCCGACGAAACGACAGCCTCCTCGGTGTAACCCAGGATACCTTTCAGTTCGCCTTCCGAAGCCTCCTTCATGGCAGCGCAGATCTCATCGTACTTGGCGGGCTTGGCCAAGTTCACGGTCAGGTCGACAACCGAAACGTCGAGGGTCGGAACGCGCATCGACATACCGGTCAGCTTACCGTTCAGCTCGGGGATCACCTTGCCTACGGCCTTTGCAGCACCGGTCGACGAGGGGATGATGTTGCCCGAAGCGGCACGGCCGCCGCGCCAGTCCTTCATCGAGGGACCGTCGACGGTCTTCTGCGTTGCGGTGGTCGAGTGAACGGTGGTCATCAGACCGTCGGTGATGCCGAACTTGTCGTTCAGGACCTTGGCGATCGGTGCAAGGCAGTTCGTGGTGCACGATGCGTTCGAAACAATCGTCTGACCCTTGTAGGTGTCGGTGTTCACGCCGCATACGAACATCGGGGTGTCGTCCTTCGAGGGAGCCGACATAACGACGTACTTGGCACCGGCTGCGATATGAGCCTCGGCCTTCTCCTTGGTGAGGAACAGACCCGTCGACTCTACGACGTACTCGGCACCTACCTCGTTCCACTTCAGGTTTGCGGGATCCTTCTCGGCGGTAACGCGGATCGACTTGCCGTTTACGATCAGCAGGCTCTTCTCGGCGTTGAAATCCACCGTGCCGTTGAAGCGGCCATGCATCGTGTCGTATTTGAGCATGTAAGCCATGTAGTCCACGGGAACCAGGTCGTTGATGCCCACCACTTCGATGTTGTCGTTCGTGCAGGCTGCACGGAACACCAGACGGCCGATACGGCCGAAACCGTTGATACCGATTTTAATAGTTGCCATAATAATTTGAATTATTTGTTAATAAAAGATTCCGTTATTTTTTTCACAGCACAAAAGTACATACTTTATACATTTTACGCAAATAAAAAATTAAATTTTTTTACGAACCGCATACACCTTTATGCCACATTCCCTTTGCGGCCTATTCCGCGACCTTCTTGGCCCGCTTGGCCATGGCCGACGCGAAGACGAAATCGTTGAGTTCGCGGTTGTCGGCGTGGAGGATATCGTCCTTGGTTCCCTCCCACCACTTGCGGCCGCCGTGGATGTATACAATTTTCTCGCCGATCTCCATCACCGAGTTCATGTCGTGCGTATTGATGATCGTCGTGATGCCGTATTCCTGCGTGATCTCGTGGATCAGGTTGTCGATGACGATCGAGGTCTGGGGATCGAGGCCCGAGTTGGGCTCGTCGCAGAATAAGTAGCGGGGATTCATCACGATGGCGCGGGCGATGGCCACACGCTTGATCATGCCGCCCGACAGCTCGGCCGGATAGAGGTGGTTGACGTTTTCGAGGCGCACCCGCTGCAGGCAGAAGTTCACGCGCTCCATCTTCTCCTTCGAGCTCTGCGAGGTAAAGAGGTCGAGCGGCAGCCGGACATTCTCCTCGACGGTCGACGAGTCGAGCAGCGCCCCGCCCTGAAAGATCATGCCGATATCCTTGCGAATGGCCTTGCGGTCGCGGAATCCCAGCTTCGTGAAGTTGACATCATCATACCACACGTCACCCGAGTCGGGCTCGTGGAGTCCCACCAGCGTCTTGAGCAGCACGGTCTTACCCGAGCCGCTGCGGCCGATGATGAGGTTGGTCTTCCCGGTCTCGAATTCCACCGAGATGTCGTCGAGCACCACCCGCCCGTCGAACGATTTGACGATATGTTCGGCGCGTATCATATGAGCAGAACTTGCGTAAGGATGAGGTCGAAAAGCAGGATCACCACACAACTGGCCACCACGGCGCGCGTCGACGCGGCGCCGACCTCCATCGAATTGCCCCGGGCGTTGTAGCCGTAGAAGGCCGAGATCGAGGTGATGATGTAGGCGAAGACGACGGTCTTGATGAGCGTGTAGGTGATCGAATAGGGTTTGAAATCCATCAGCAGGCCGTCGACATAATCGGCCGGAATCATGATGCCCGTGACGGCGGCGATGATCCACCCGCCGAGGATGCCGATCAGGATCGAAAGGATCGTGAGGAACGGGAAGAAGAGCATCGCGGCGACGATCTTCGGAAGGATCAGGTACGAGGCCGAATTGACGCCCATGATCTCCAGAGCGTCGATCTGCTCGGTGATGCGCATCGTACCGATCTCCGAGGCGATCGACGACCCGACCTTGCCGGCGAGAATCAGCGCCACGACCGCCGACGAGAATTCCAGAATCATCGTCTCGCGCGTGGCGTAGCCCACCAGCGAACGGGGGATGAACGGCGAATCGAGGTTGATGCACATCTGCAGCGTGATGACCGCGCCGATGAATACCGAGATGATGGCCGTCAGGCCGATCGAGTTGACGCCCAGCGCCTCCATTTCGAAAACGATGCGCCGGCGGTAGATCGCCGCCTTCTCCGGACGGGAAAAAACCTTTCCCATCAACATGAAATAGCGGCCTATGAGTTCGAATACCTTCAGCATGCGGCTACTGTTCCTTTTCCTCCTCGAAATCGACGTAGTCGCCCACGTCCTTCGATACGCGTTTTTCGGGCGTCCCGGCGGTCTTGTGCACGCGCACCTCGCCTTCGCGGCCCCTGCGTTCCCGTTCCGCAAACGGCGAGCCGGAATTCCGCTGCCGGAATCCGCCCTGCTCCCCGAAGCCTTCGCCGAACTGCTCCTCCATCTGTCTGCGGACCTTATGGATACGCCAGCGGAAGACCAGCATCAGCACGATTGCCAATACTACGATTCCCATAAGAAAATACAAGATAAATAGCGCGATGCCTTTCAGCAGCGCGGGGGCGCCGAGCGCCAGTATGACGATAAGGAGCGTCGTGAGCGGATTGCGCTGCACGAAACCCACCAGCGAGTCGATTATTGCCGTGAAGAAATTCATTCCGGTTTCAATTTACATCCCTGCAAAAACAGCGCGGGCCGAGAGCGGCGGCAAAGCCGACGATGCTGAGGCGCAGCCTGTCCTGACAAAGTTTATCTTTGCAAAGGTAGGGAAAATTATGCGTATTTCAATTAAATGTCGTAAATTTGGCGACTGTAAACGAAAACAAATCACAATCCGATATGTTAACCCCCCTTACAGCCATTTCGCCCGTCGACGGGCGTTACCGTAATAAAACGGAGAAACTCGCCGATTATTTTTCCGAGCAGGCCCTCATCCGCTACCGCATCCGCGTCGAGGTCGAGTATTTCATCGCCCTCTGCGAACTGCCCCTGCCGCAGCTTGCCGGGATCGACCGCTCGAAATTCGCCGCCCTGCGCTCGCTGTACACCGATTTTTCGGAGGCCGACGCCCGGCGTGTCAAGGAGATCGAGTCGGTTACGAACCACGATGTCAAAGCCATCGAGTACATCATTAAGGAGAAAATGGACACTTTGGGGCTCGAAGCCTACAAGGAGTTCGTACACTTCGGCCTCACGTCGCAGGACATCAACAACACGGCCATCCCGCTCTCGCTCAAGGAGGCCATGACGGGGGTCTACTACCCCGCCGTCGAGGAGGTCCGCGGCAAGCTGGCGTCGTTCGCCGAGCAGTGGCGCGCCGTGCCGATGCTGGCCCGCACGCACGGACAGCCCGCCTCGCCGACCTCGCTGGGCAAGGAGTTCATGGTCTTCGTCGAGCGCATCGAGAAACAATTGGCCATGCTCCACGACATCGCCGTGCCGGCCAAGTTCGGCGGCGCCACGGGTAACTTCAACGCCCACCGCGCAGCCTATCCCGCGATCGACTGGATCGATTTCGCCAACCGCTTCGTGAGTGAGAAGCTAGGGCTCTGCCGTTCGCAGTACACCACGCAGATCGAGCATTACGACAATCTGGCGGCGATCTTCGACAACATGAAGCGCATCGACACCATCCTCGTCGACCTCTCGCGCGATATGTGGACCTATATTTCGATGGAGTACTTCAAACAGCAGATCAAAGCCGGGGAGGTCGGTTCGAGCGCCATGCCCCACAAGGTCAACCCCATCGACTTCGAGAACGCCGAGGGCAACTTCGGCATCGCCAACGCCGTTTTCGAACACCTCGCATCGAAACTCCCCGTTTCGCGCCTGCAGCGCGACCTGACGGATTCGACCGTCCTGCGCAACATCGGTGTGCCGATGGCCCACGCGGTGATCGCCCTGCAGTCGCTGATGAAGGGGCTCAACAAGGTGATCCTCAACCCCGAGGCTCTGGAACGCGATCTGGAGAACAACTGGGCCGTCGTGGCCGAGGGCATCCAGACCATCCTGCGCCGCGAAGGTTTCCCGAAGCCCTACGAGGCGCTGAAAGCCCTCACACGCACCAACGCCCACATCACCCGCGAATCGATCGCGGCGTTCATCGAGACGCTCGACGTGGCGGAATCGGTCAAAGCGGAGCTGCGGGCCCTCTCGCCCTCGACCTATACGGGTGTATTCCGGTAGGCCGTCCACCCGAAAAACAAAATGCAGGGCCCTTTCGGAGCCCTGCATTTTTCATTATATCACGTCGCTACTCCTTGCAGCAGCGCACCGTATAACCGTAGGAGCGATGTGTGTCCAGTTCCGGATTGATCGACCCGGAGGAGGAGCTGAGCTGCTTCTTGATAAACAGATAATAGGACTTGGCCGCCGTAGCTTTCGACGACCAGTAACCGCCCGAACCGCCACTCGTGGCCCGTTGGCCGACGATGGCCCCGGAACTGTACATGCGGTAGCCCTGCCCCGGATACCAAGCCGTCTGCCCGTTGTAGGTATAGGTCACGCCATAGTTTTCGACATCCCATGCCGACACGCCGTCGATGTAGTCGCGTCCCGAACTCAGATTCTCCCATGCGTCTATATCCGGCACCTTGTATCCCGGAGGGCACGGATCATTGAGCAGTTTGGCTTCGCCCCACAACTTCGCGCTGGGCTTCGACAGCCAGTTGTAACCTGTTCCGACGGTATTGTTATAGAAAGTCATCGGATTGGCCGCGGCAGCTTCCGGCGTCACAGCAGTTTTGGAAAAGCCCCACATCAGGGTCTCATAGGCGGGATTTACGACGGTAAGCCTTTTGGCTTCGCTGAAAGCCGCCGAACTTGCCGGCACTTCAGTCGTTTCACCCCAGTAGAACGGGTCCTTGCGCCCCCACTGGTAATACATGCCGTAAGCATCCGTACTGCCGACGGCAGTTCCCACGGCGCCCAAGTTGCGGTCCATAAAGACCACGCCGTTCTCATAAGCCATCGTCTGCGGGGCGTCGGTCACCCAGATGTGCCAGCTCCACACGATCGCACCCGCCTGCACGAGGGCGACCAGCGCGTTGCCTTTGCCCTCGCCGACCGTGAAGACGATCTCCCCGGACTCCGCATCGAGGGCAACGTCCGAAACCAGCCCTTCCCGGTCGGTCCACACCCAGTCGGCCGTCATGCCGTCAGCGATCTCGATCGCCGGGTCGAAACCCGCCGAAGCCGCTTCGCCCGCGCCGTTACCGCGCACTTTCGCATTGAACGCATAGGTTCCCGGAGCCGAAACCACATAGCAGTTGGCCGTTCCCGAGGCGCTCAGGTCGTCGACCTTCGCCGCCGAAAGCTCTCCGCCGTCGGTCAGCGTGACTTTCACACGGCCCTCCGCCGTCGTCACCGAACGGAACAGAACCACCTGCACCTCCTCCGACGCTTCGATCGGCTCCCCGGCGGCATCCATGATCCGCCACGGCGCCGCCTCGCCCGTCGTCACGGTCCAGTAACCCTTGTCGTCGACATCCGTCACCGGCACGGCGCCCGAAACGGGCATCCGTGCACCCGAAGCGTCTTTCAGCCACGGCGCATCCTTTTCGGCGGCAAGCGTCCAGTAATAAATATCCTCAGCGGCGGCAATCCCGATCAGCGGGGCTTCGGCAGCCTCCGCATCGCAGGCGACGGTCACCTCCGTACCGTCGCGGAACGCGACGAGCGTTCCCGTTTCGCCCTCCGTCACGGCACCGACCGCCGAGCGCGACATCGCACCGGTCAGCTCCCGGAGCGCAACGAGTCCGGCATTGAGATCTTTAGCCTTCTGTTTCAGTTCCGGGGAGACGGGATTGGCGGGGGGGGGTACATCGTCGGGACCGTTGCCCGAATCGCTTTCACATCCGCCGAGGAGCAGCGCCCAGACGCAAATTACGAATAACTTTTTCATCATGCTTTGTTTTTTAGTTAAATGGTGTTGTCTGTTCCGTCCGGACCGACTTTCCCGACGGCGGCAGATGCGCACAGGCGGGAGCGGGGACAGAAAGTCCCGGCAAAGCATGGCGACAACCTTTTCATCCGACCGTAAAAAGTCTGTCCGAAGAGGTTTGCTGCTGATGAAAAAAGCGAAAGCTGTTAACAAATTGCGCGCAGGCACAATGCCGGCGGCATGTCAGGCGCTCCCTTTCTCCGCAGGAGCAAACACTCTATCGTGCACGGCAGGTCTTCTGACTCGTCCCGGATGCGGCGCCTTCCCGGTTTTCACCAGTGGCTCAGATTGTCGCATCCTTTCGTGCCCCCGAGGGGCGGGACTCACAGCAGCGGGAACTGTTGCCGATTCACACGGCATTCCCTTTTAATTCCCCATGCGGGGAAACCATTGCAGGGACAAAGATAGGCTTTTCCCGCCGGGAAGCAAGCGAATCCGGCGGAATATTTGCCCAGAGGGCCTCAAAGTCGCGTAAAAAGCCTTTTCAGCCCCGGACGACGGTTTTCAAACAACCGCTCTCCGACTTTGGCACGGGCTTTGCGATTACTTCAATCAACTGCGGCACAGCAACCGCAGTGAGGTTTCTTCATTTATTTAAGTTTGGGTTAGTAGTTTTAGGAGGGCAACCTCCGGGGGCAGCAGGCAATCGTGACGATTCCCTGCTGTTTTTTTGCGTATCTACCCGTCGCAGCGAGGAGGCGGAGAGGCGCAGAACCGGGCCGAAAACGTGGTAACCGTCCATTGCCTTTACCCATGCAGCGCAGAACCGAACCGGAAACGTGACAACCGGCCACCGCCCCTAAAACCCGGCTCTTAGCCGGGCGGGTCAGAACTCGACCGTGACGCCCAGCGAGGGCAGGAGCGTGCCGCTGACCTGTTCGAGACGTTTCATGCGGTAACGCTGCTCGGCGGCCGGGGCCGAGGGATTCTCGATCTCACCCGTGGACATCAGCACGTCGGGCTGGCGGAGCTTGCCGCCTGCGACGTTCTGCAGGTCGATGTAAATACCCAGCATGCAGCGGCGGAAATAGAAGACCTTGTCGATGCGCACGTCCAACTGGGCGAAGGCATCGAGCCGTCCGGCATTGTATTTCGAATAGTCGTAATAAGGCCGCCCCTGAGCATCCCACGCCTCGACGAGCGACGATTTATCCTCGTCATAAGGCGTGTAGGGTGCACCGCCCACAGCGCTCAGCTTCGCCCCGACGCTCCAGTGGCGCGGCAGGTCGTAGGTGCCGCTGACGTTGACCACGAAGCGGTTGTCCCACGCCGAAGCAATCCACGGGGCCGAGCGGTCGTTGCGGTACTCCGAGCGGAAGAGGGTCACCGACCCCACGACGCTCACGCGTCCCGGAATCTGCCAGCGGGCCATCGCTTCCACACCGTAGGCGCGTCCCTGCGCCGAGGAGACCAACTCCTCATTGCCCACCACGCCGTAGTCGTTGCCCTTGCACGAGAGCGGAATCCCGTCCGTGACCGACAGGGGCACGTCCCCGTAGCGTTTGTAAAATCCCTCGACCGAGACGATCAGCCGGTCGCGCAGCCGCCAGTCGACGCCCGCGCTGAAAATCCCGACCCGCATGTAGTCGAGCGACCTGTTCACCAACTCACCCTCCTCCTTGAATCCCAACGCCGTATAGGCCGGCAACTGGTAGTAGAGCCCCGCACTGCCGCTGACCGACCACGCCGGAGCCAGCGCATAGGAAACCGAGGCCCGCGGCGAAAGCTGGTTCCACGGCCGGGCCATGCGCCCCGAGTAATCGCACCCGTCGGCCCGGAGCCCCGCCGAAGCGGTGAACCGCTTGTCGGCCGAGGCGTATTCGGCCCCGGCGAAAAGCCCCCAGCCGACGATTCCCAACTGCGTATTGTAGTCCGACAACTGCGTCCGGTCGGTAAAGAGCCGTTGCAGCGTGCGGTTCGTGTAATCGGAATAGTTCACCTCGACACCCTCGCGGACGGTCCAGCGACCCAGATAGGAGCGGTTCTCGGCCCGCAAGGTGGTCTTCTGCTCCACGGAGCGCAGCCGGAGCGTCAGGTTGTCCTCCGACGAGGAGTCGTTGCGCAAGTATTTCAGATTGCGGTTGTTCAGGTAGTTGTGGCTCAGCGTCACGGTCTGCACATGGCGGCCGGCATAGTGGCGCCACGAAGCCCCCACCGTGAAGGTCTCCTGCCGGATGCGGGGCAGGTAGCTCAGCAGGTATTCGGCGTCCTCGCCCTTTTCGTCGACGTTGAGCTTCATGTTGTCGAAGCCGGCCAGAGCCAGCACCGTCAGTTCGTCGTGCTCCGAAAGGCGCGTCTTGACCTTCACCTGCCCGTCGATGTAGTTGGGCAGGAACGGCAGCCCCAGCATCTTGAACAGCAGTTGCAGGTAGGACTGGCGAAGTGAAAACAGATAGGTGGTCTTGTCACCGATGTGGCCGCTGCCGCTCAGCCCCACCTCCGAGGCCCCGAGCGTGGCCTTGAAAGTCTGCTTCTCGGCATTGCCGTCGCGGAGGCGGAAATCCAGCACCGAACTCAGCGCCCCGGCCCGGTCGGCGGGGAAAGCCCCCGTGTAGAAACTGATCTCGCGCACGAGGTCGGCATTGACGATGCTCACCGGGCCGCCCGTGGCGCCCTGCGTGGCGAAATGGTTGATGTTGGGAATCTCGATCCCGTCCATGTAAAAACGGTTCTCCGCAGGACCTCCGCCGCGCACGATCAGGTCGTTGCGGTAACCCACGGGCGAAAAGGCCACGCCGGGATAGGAGCGCACGATGCGCGACACGTCGCGGTTCGAACCGGGACTCTTCTCGATCTCCTGCAGGCCGATCACCCGCAGGCTCACGGGGCTCTCGACCGTAGCCCGGAACGGCGACGGACGCACCGTCACGGCCTCCAACTGTTCGGCATCCTCCTCCAGTTCGACCTCGATGAAGGGCGTGGCGGCCGACACCATGTACTCGGCCGTCGTGACGCTCTTGTAGCCCACCGACGAGACCGCCAGCCGCCAGATGCCGGGCTTCACCCGCTCGATGCGGAATTTCCCCAGCGAATCGGTCGAAGCGCCCTTCTGTTCCTGCCCGGCCAGCACCACGGCGGCATAGGCCACGGGGCGACGGCTCAGGCGGTCGATCACCCGTCCGCTGACGGCATAGGTCTCCTGCTGTCCCCGCACGGCTGACGCCGCCGACAGGCACAGAAACAACATCGCAACTTTCAGGAGTTTCATGGTACAAATATAGCCGATCGGAGCTAATCCGACACCGCTTCGCCGGAATATTTCGGCAGCAATTTCAGATAGACGAGCAGGATGACGTTCATCAGCAGGGCATAAACGATGGCCGGAACGGCCATTTCCCCGTTGTCGAAGATCAGCGGCGAGGCGGCGATAGCGATGGCTTGGGCGGCATTCTGCATTCCGACCTCGATGATGATGGTCCTGCGTGCAGCCCGCCCGAGACGGAACGCCCGGGCCAGCAACGCCCCGGCACCCATAGCCAGCAGGATGAGCACCCCGGCGGCCAGCCCCAGCGTCCCGAGGTTTTCGAGGATCGTCGAGGCATACTGCACGAAGAAGACCGCAGCCAGCAGCATCAGCGCCGGAAAGGCCACATGCCCCAGCAGGGCGTGTACACGCTGCGCGGCGGCAGGCCGCCATTGTCTGAAAAGCGCCCCGAACAGCATCGGCAGGAACAACAGAACGATATTCTGCACCAGCAGTTTCCCCGCCGGAAGGTCGATCGCCGCATCCGCATGCATGGAGACGAACCGCGCCGCGAATCCCATTACCAACGGAATCGTGAAGAGCGTGATGACGCTGCTCAGCGCCGTGAGCGTCACCGACAGGGCCACGTCGCCTTTGGCCAGCATCGAAAAGACATTCGACGAACTGCCGCCCGGACAGCAGGCGATCAGCATCAGCCCCATGAACCACACCGGCGGCAGGCGGAACGCCAGCGCCACGCCGAAAGCGATGAGCGGCAGGGCCACGAGCTGGCCCGCCAATCCTGCGACGACGGCCGCGGGACGGCGGAACACCCCGGCGAAAGCCGGACGGTCGAGTTCGATGCCGAGCTGAAACATCAGCACGATCAGGACAGGAAGTACGATCCAAATGGTATTCATAGCGGTTTCAAACACCAAAAAGCCTTTCAGGGTAATCCTGAAAGGCTTTTTTCGGTTGTGGGAACATGCGGATTTGAACCGCAGACCTCCTGCTTGTCGAGCAGGCGCTCTAAACCAACTGAGCTATGCTCCCTTGTATAAAAAAAGCCATCCTGCAAGATGGTTTCGTCTGTTTCGTGGGAGCTGAGGGATTCGAACCCCCGACCCTCTGCTTGTAAGGCAGACGCTCTGAACCAACTGAGCTAAGCTCCCCTTTCGCTGAATTGCGAGTGCAAATGTATGATAAATAAATCATTCCTGCAAGTCTTCAATTCTTTTTAGGGAATCTTTTTTCGCTGGCTGTTCGTTCGGTTGACACATTGGTTGACACATTTACATAAACTCAATGCTGGTTAAACAATAGTGAATTAGTTGATAATCTTACATTTGAATAAGCGAGGACAAACTTTGCAAAGGGGCCTATAAATATACCCCTTTCGCAAAGTCTGTCCTTGCTCTGCTAACAGAAAATCGGCGAAAAATTTTCCCCTCTCGCCGTTCGTCTGTTTTCAGCAATTTTCAGTAGCTTTGATTTCTATAAATAAAAAATCCCCGACCGTATGGCCGAGGATTATCTTTATATAAATTGTTCCAAATATTTCTCCTTAAACCCAGCTAACGGGAATTTGAAATCTCTTTGCCCGCCCTCTGTTGTCGTGTAGTTGACAATAACCGTATCGTTTTTTATATGTAATTCGAATAGGTTTACTTGGTCATTTCTTCATTCAAGGATATTAGGCATTAGAAGCAATATTTCTGCACTGGAATCTGTCAATGCGCATTTTATTTGTGCCGTTATATGTCCCCGTTTCTGAAAGGTTAGGGTTACGGGTGCATTTTTGTCCGTATCGTCAGGCATGATATACATAAAATCGCTGGGTGTAAATTCATCGGGATTGCGTGATACGGCCAAGCACATCCCGTAAAAGCTATCATAGGCAACGATTTTTCAAATCATCATGCGTTGTTCATCGCCGCCCTGTTTTCATTCTGTTTTTGGTGTTTTTCTTTTCATTTTAGCTAAAATTTATATTGTTAAATAAATCTCTGATTATGATATAAATATACGAAAATTTATGACTTATGCAAGTAAAAAAGAAAGGACAAACTTGTGCAGAGGGTCTATAAGTTAACCCTTTTGCACAAGTCTGTCCCGTTAATTTTGGAATATAAATCAGATTCTTTTGAAAGTCGTAGTTATTTCTGCTTTATAACCGTCATTATCATCAATTTTCTCAAAAAGTACGAGTTTATTTTTTGTCAATTCTTTAATATCGTACACAGATGTCGGATTACCTTCTTCTGGTTCTTCATATATCAATAATTGATTATTAGAAATCGTGTATTCAATAGACCAATTACTATCCAAATTATTATTGTCATAATAATAGTAGCTTTTATATCTTCCCGTTCCATCTTCATTGAACGTGTAGGTAAAATAAAAGCCATAATCGTCATTTACATCGGCAATCGGATATGTAATATCCTTTTCCACTTTACCCTCTCCTTGTACAATCTCATAGCCGACTTCATGTGTAATCTGCCATGTTCCTGTAATTTGATTGGGGTCAATCTTTTTGTCATCATCATCGGAGCAAGCCGAGAAAGAAACAGCCACGAACATAGCGGCCACGATAAGAAACAACTTTTTCATAGTTGAATAAGTTTAGGTTGTCGCTCCAGCACCAACACGACGGTTAATTTTTTGATTTAAATAAACAGAAAGCGTGGTGCCGAAAACTTATCTTATTAGAGTAGGTCGTAGGAAACCTTGAAGATAAAATAAGCAACAGCCCCACGCCTATATCCACGAATGGATATGACGCGAGAAGATGTCGGCTTACTCCTTCTTCAGATTGAATTTCCTACGTTCACTCTAAAGGAATAAACTTACACTTTCCGTGTTTGTCGTATGTGCCACAAAGATAGACAAGACAAACTAAAAAGCAAAACATCTTTCCGATTTCTCGGAACTGTTGCAGCGTTAAATAGCCTTACACCCTTAAATTATTTGTAGGGATAAAGAATTTGATTTTTTGTAAAAAAAAGTTTATAAAAATAATTTATTGTTACTTTTATTGTAAAATTAATTCATTATGAAAAAGTGCTGGAATTATTATCGTATTTATATTACGACTCTTCGGAAAGATTTATTAGGTATTCTAATTATTGCTATTAGTTCTATATTTCTCATGGATATGTGGTTTAAGAATATTCCTGCACCATGTAATTTTTTTATTGTATTTGGAAACTTTTGGTATACATTGGCCTTTTCATATATTGCATCATTTATATTTTATTTTATTGTTGTTCATATTCCTCGACAGAAAGAGAAAAAGGCTATTTATAGTTACATTGAGTCATTTGTAAAGAATATAATTGAAACTGGGCTGGAAATTTATACTCATATGGCACAATCTGTTTCTATGGATATTGATGTAATGAATATTACCAATGAACAGATTATACAACTTTGTAAAGTTGTCAACCCACAAAATGACTCACCTGTATTATATGAAATATCGGTTTCTTCACGTCATCTTAATTGGATAGAATATTTGCAATATAAGTATAATCGCATTAAAGATTTTGCATCTACAATATTATTACAAACACCTTTTTTAGATTCAGATTTAATTTCCTATATTATCAAAATAGAGTCTCATAACATTTATGAACCTAAACATATTAATCTCCAATTAATTTTGATTAATAGTGGACGGTTTGGAAACAAGGATTTTACAAATGGTTATGAGAACTCTTTTATTTCTTTTTATAAACTGCTTTGCGAAACACAAGAGTATTTCCACAATGAGATCCTGAAATATAAAGACTAAAAAAGTCTGCATATTCAAGTTAAAAATATATTGCAAATAGTTCAAGTTCATAATTATCGACCTTACGCCAGCACGAAAACAAAAATTAGGGGTAGTAAAATCTTGTCGAGATTACAATACCCCTAATTTCTGTAATTTATGCGTTCCAATAAAATAGGAATATGGATGCGATTCTACTCTCCTACAATTTTTCCGAATAACGCTATTCATATAGTTCGGCACCGTGTTTGATTTAATCATCGAGGAAGTATTTTTCTTATTCCGTAAAAAAATTACGGAAATCTCTAAAAATGTATTATATTTGCAAAAAACATTGCGATTATGATGTTAATTAAGTTTTCTGTTAAGAATTATAGAGGATTTTCGGATCGTATCGAGTGGGATTTATCAACGCCCAATAATTATGAGTTCAGTACATATGCCATTAAAGATGGGATTATAAAAAATGGAATTATTTATGGTCCGAATGGTTCGGGAAAAACAAACTTTGGATTAGCTATATTTGATATAGAAAACCATCTTTCCCAAAAATGGAAAAAAGCCGATTACTATACTAATTTTGTATATGCAGGAAATCAAAATGCTCCTGTTGAATTTGAATATATATTTAAAGATGATATTCAAATTATTAAATATATATATTCTAAAAATGATGGTGGAATTTTATTATCTGAAATTTTGCTTGTGAATGATACCCTTGTGTTCTCTCGAAACGCCGATTCGTTCGAGATAGATGAGGACTCATTTTTAATGGAAAAATCTACTAAAGAGAATCTTAAAAATAATGCAAATAATGTTTCTATAGTCAATTTCTTATTAACATCCTATCCTTTGACAAAAGATCATTATTTAATATCATTACAAAATTTTGTAAACTCAATGCTTTGGTTTAGGTGTCTTGAAACAAGAGAGTTTATAGGGTTAGATACATCTGTAACTAATTTAAACGAGTTTATTATTCAAAATAATCTTATTGATGATTTTGCTGAATTTTTAAATCGAGTTAGTGATCAAGCATTCAAATTTATAAAACCAACTAATGATAAACTTCTTTTATGTGATATTGGAGGAACTGCAGTTGTATTTAATCAAATTGCATCAACAGGAACACAATCATTAATGCTTTTGTATTTTTGGATAAAGAAAATGAATGAAGCTTCATTTGTTTTTATAGATGAATTTGATGCGTTTTATCATTTTAAGTTGGCATATGAAGTTTGTAAACAATTATTTGCACTCGATTGCCAAGTGTTTACATCATCCCATAACACTTATTTGATGACAAATGATTTATTACGCCCTGATTGTAATTTCATTGTAAATAATAATAAAATTAAGCCTTTGAGTGAATGTACGGAGAAAGAACTCCGATTTGGGCATAATATTGAAAAATTATTTCGAGGTAATGCATTTCAAGTATGATTCTATTCGTTTTTGAAGGGGCAAAATGTGAACCTCGCCTATTTAATTCTTTACAAGCTTTGTTCTTTCGAAAAGAAGCTGAGTCTTTTATATGTACATATAATAGTAATATTTATTCATTATATACTAAATTAAAAAGGTTAGATATTTTTGGCGATCCAATTGGAGCGAGTGGAGATACAGTAACAGTTCTTAATGAAATATTAAAACAACAAGGAGACAATACGCTTGATGCTATTGTTGAAACGAATGTTTCTGAAATATATTTGTTTTTTGATTATGATTTTCATAATTCTCGATTATCATTAGATGAGAATAATTTACATCTGCAAGAAATGATTGATTATTTTCATGAAGAGACTGCAAATGGTAAATTATATATTAATTACCCAATGGTAGAATCAATTCGGTATACCCAACGATTGTTTGATATCAACTATTGGCAATATATAGTAATGAGAGATGAATGCCATAAATTCAAACATTTAGCCTGCAAATTTTCATATTATAGTTCATTTGATCATTTATTGATTTCAAATAATAAGAATGAAGCTGATGAGAAAAAAATAGAAAAAGCGAAACAGGCTCGTTGTAATTGGTGCAATTTAATTGTTATGAACGTAATGAAAGCTAATTACATATGTTATGGTTCTAATTCTTTCCCATTCGAGAAGATGCTGATTTCACAAAAAGATATTCTTGAAAATCAGATACAAAAATATGTATGTCAAGAAAAATCTAAGGTTGCTATATTGAATGCATTTCCTCTATTTCTATATGAATATTTCAAAAATGCAGCTATCCATTGTTGTCGAGAATAGATAATCTAACAGCAGAATAAAAAGTTGTATCTTGGTTTAGATGCTTTGTTATTCCATTTAAGCCGACATATTCCCTTTAATCGGGAGTTGTAAAACATTCCAACCCTCAATTATCGAGAATATGCCGACTTAAAATCTGTTTTGACGGTTTGGTAATAGCCGTAAGGATCACAAGTAGCCGATAATCAGCCAACCGACCTACCGAGTATATAGAGTGTTCCGCGCGTTATCCTGCGGCTATCTCTTGTATAACGCTATCCATACAGATTGCCTGTCCGCTTGCTAATCTTCCCCACCAACAGCAACCGTATTCCTCGATGATTACCTCTCCCGCACGTTTCAGTCGTTCGGCCAGCCAGCTGTCAATCAACCACCATTCCATAACATCACCCAAGAACGGATAGATATATTCTTCGGGTAGCAGGTGCTTGTTCAGCATTTCATCCACGACTGCGGTTTGATTCATCAGTACGCAGTTCTCCACTAATCGCCGTGCTGTCATAATAGGTGCTGTTGTGTGGCTATGTTGCGTAACCATTGATTAGCAAATACGGTGAGGTCTGCCTGTAAACGAGGATTCAACGCTATTCCATCTTCCGACCATTTCACGCTGTTCTGCTCTATACCGCAGTAGTCATTGCGATAGTAATAGGGAATGAATTGCCGAGTGTCTTTGTGCAGGGCAAAGAGCATTTCGGGGTCTCGCATGGCATCGCCATTCTGCTGTCCGTAATGAGCCAGCGAAAAAAAGTCGTACTTGTCGATACGTCCGATTAGTTCGATGTGGACGGGCATATAAGTACCGTCCGAATTGTCGATTTTGGTTGTCTGTAAAGCTAACATGCTACGGAAAATCTCCGCGGCTCTCCTGTCAAGTGTTTTCATAGATAAAACGGTTTTACATTCAACAATAGGGAGGGGCTTTAGTATGGAGTAACTGTATGTGCAGGGGATATATTTAGGTTGAATTTTGTCTGTAATGAACTTTCTTGTATATTTGGGTAAGCAATCAATTTTGATATGAAAAAGTTATTAATCATTCTATTTTGTTTATTTTCTCTAAATGTATTTTCAAAGTCTGTAAAATATACTTATAAGGCACTAAAAGCAGAGGGATGCAGTGTTGAATATTCTGCAACATGGCAAGAGGGAAAACCTTATTTAGTGGTTGCTGTAACATCAGACAGGTTGGTCTATCCAGAAAATCCTATACTAATGTTCCGCTGTTTTAATGATAGTATTATTAAATTGACGGGAACATCGGTTGCATCATCATCCAGTCAGTATGGAATTATGATAAATAACATATTAGCCCCTATATCAGAATTACGAGTTACGGCAGTTTTCCCAATGACAGAGAAGCAGGTTGAATTACTTAAAAATGGAGTTTCAAAAGTTTCTCTTTCAACGCTTCCTATTAAACACGAAAGGTCATTTAATAAAGATAAAATTGGACGAAAATTGCATGATTTTTTCAGGCAGATAAAGATAAGGAAAACTCGTTCTAATCTACCGATAGATAAAAAAACTCCGACCAGCACAAAACCAGTCGGAGTTTTTTATCTTATCTGTTCTCTGCGGCAATCCTTTTCTTCGCAATAATCTTACTTCTTATAAGGATTACGCAGGCGGTGTTCTTGCCGTCGATATTTCGGTAGCATGTATCTATGTCGTATCATTCGGCGAGGTCTGACGCTTTGGCCGTCTGTCTTATCCCCAAATCGTCATAAATACGCTGTAATTTCGCCTTTGCGGTTCTTGCGGGAACAGCCGTCTGTTGCGGCAGGTCGCTCTTAATCCGCTGTACGATTTTATAGGCCAATTCGCTTTTTCCGTATTTGAGCAACTCTCGCTTTATCTGCGTTTGGTTGTAATTGAGTTCCCTTACCTTGTCTTTTCCTACTTTCTCGTAACTCTCCTTAACGAGCGGGTTGCGCTGTGCTATCAAATCCGCCGAAAAACGGCTTAACGAAAACATGCTGGTATCAGCCCGCAATTCTGCGTATCTGTCGAACAACTCCCGAAAAGGTATCTTTGCCTTGCCGTTCGTTTCCAGCCTGTCAATCCGAAAACTGTGTTTTGCCGTGTCTGTTATCTCGTTTCCGTTGCGCTGGTATTCCGTAATGAGGTTACGCCCGTCTGCGTAAATCTCCTGTCAGTTGCGGAAATTCAGCATATCCAATTTCAGCCTGTTGCGGTCTAATGTCATTGTTTTTTTGTTTATATAATTCATATCTGCGTGGATTAAGGGTTTCAAATCCTCGTCCCCCGTGGCATACCATTTCAGCCAGCGTTCGGCCTTGTCTATCTCCTTTTCGGTCGATGCTTTG
Organism: Alistipes provencensis; assembly: GCF_900083545.1. Lineage (NCBI taxonomy): Bacteria > Pseudomonadati > Bacteroidota > Bacteroidia > Bacteroidales > Rikenellaceae > Alistipes > Alistipes provencensis. The sequence continues at coordinate 439,419 of NZ_LT559262.1, forward strand.
AATTGCGCATAGCTGACATCCCGACCGTATCGGGATTCGGAAAAGATATGCGTTATCTCTTTGTATCGGGTATCTCTGATGCGTCCTGCAATCTGCCGTATCGTGGTCGCAACATCCAGCATCGAGTGTGTGACCGTTCCGTCGCTCACAATGTAGGTGCGTCCTGTCTTGTCGAAAATATCGCACCCCTCAAAGGCCGTCGAGGTGTAGAAATTGATTTTGCAGGGTTCGCCGCTGGGTGTACTTATCGGGAAACCGTCTATCTTCTCTTTATTGCGGTCGTAACTCTCGCCGCTTTGCGAACAGACTATCTTTACTTGGTCGGGGGTCAGTTTCGCATGACGGATCACCTTGCCGATAAATGTCACGCTGTTCACGAAAAAGTGCAGGTTGAAACCGATTTGTTGCGCAATGGCATTTCGGCATAAGGCCGTAACAGTCGCTAACGGGCTTGTCGCTTCCCACAACCTTACCTGTATCGGCTCGGCGTTCGGTCAGATGATTTTCGTTTGCGGCATGGTCTGTAACTCGTCCAATAGAAACTCATGTTCGATAGGCGTTGCCGAAAGATAGGTCTTGCTTGCGAAACGGGGTGCTTGTTCCAATAGTCCAGCAATCGCGGAATGGCGGAATGAATAATCGAATAACAAGCGGTGGTATTCATCCACCAATAGAAATGCCTTGCTGTAAATCTCTGCACCCGCGACATCCGCGATACGGGGGATTGCATCATAGGTGGCCATAATCTTCCAGCGGTCGTGGGCTTTCAGATAGTCGGCAATCTCTTGATTCGTAACACCCCCGTAAACGCCTAAAAGGTCGGGGTGTTCCTGCATCTTGTTCTTGATAAGATTGACCGTCGGCGCAGCAATCAAAGTTGAACGGTCGTTTGTAATGGCAAGACTCGTTGCGCCGCATCCCGTTATGCCTTTATCTAAAATGCAGTTTTCGGGTAAGTGTTGCCCGATTTCGGGAATCTCTTCGATTCATCGGGCCGTCATAGGGGCTGTAATAATTCTTGGTTCCATAGATTTATAAATTATAGGATAGGATTTCACCGCATTTTTTCTGTGTGTGAAATATCTTTTATATAAGGGAATTTCATTTCCTGCACAAAAAATATGCGAATATAAGCCAAAGACAAGGACAGCATTATCTACTGTCCTTATCTGCCTTGTAAACTTATTTTCTATGGAAGCAAAAAGAATTTCCCTATCTCGGATTTGCTATTACAAATATACTGAAAATCCTTCATATTTACAAGTTTGTCGGCCGCTTTGTGAGGGATATTTTAGGTTCTTTCTATGAAAAATCTCCCTCATTCATAACCCCTTACAGAATCGCATACAGCATACCTCAGATAGCCTTTGCCGCATTTGTGATTGTGGTTTTGTTCTGAATACCCTTAAATGTATTGTAATTTTGTACTAAAAACCCGATAAAACATTGTTTCAAAAGATAATTAGAACAATTATGCAGGATATTTTGTTCTATTAGTTCGATAATGTATATAAATCTCAATAAGTAAAAAGGACAAACATTGTCAAGGGGTATGAATTATAGACCCCTTGTCAATGTCTGTCCTTGTCTTTTATGAACTGTTGATGCTGGTTGAGTAGAGAGTGAGGACAGACATTGTAAAAGGGTTTATCTTTTAGACCCTTTTACAAAGTTTGTCCTTGCTCCTCTCTACAATAAATGCTGCATAGCCGCATCTATCTGCGAGTTCTCAAAGCTATCGAGGTAGATTTGAGTGGTGGATAGGTCGGAATGTCCCAATGATTCGGAAATGAGGGCTACGCTTACGCCTGACCTTTTCAAGACCGTAGCGAACGTATGCCGAGCGACATAGGTAGTCAGATGTTCGATGCCGACCCGCTGTCCAATTTTACGCAACCAGCGATTCGTGTTCGTCAGCACCTTGTGCGTTCGGTCATATCTCTGCTGCTCCGTTCTATGCACACGGCGGTCGAGTATCGGGAAAATGTAATCTTCATCCGTCTGCCCTTGTCGCTGGTATTTGGCAATGATATTCCGCATTTCTTCCGTCAGCAGGAAATTAATCGGCTTGCCCGTTTTCTTGCGAACGTATTGCACCCGTCCGTCCCGTATGTTGCCGTATTTCAGCAGGGCGATGTCCGCAAAGTTAATCCCCGCTCCGAAATAGCTGAACACGAAAATATCCCGTGCCAATCGTTCGGATGGATAGCCTTGCGACAAATCGAGTGCAATAACCTTGCGCACGTCCTCTTTCGTGATGGCCCGTTTCTTCGTTCGCGTATCGAATTTGCTGACTTTATAAGCATCGAACGGGTAATAGTCCCGTTTCACCAACTGCAATTCTATCGCCTTGTTGAACACGCTACGCAACGTGCGAAAGAGTTGGCTGATGGTCGTATCACCGCAACCACTCGTCCGTAACCAGTTCTCGTAACGGCGCAACCACACGGCATCAATATCGCTGAACGGAATTTGCAACCGCTGCCCCGTGAATTTCAGCAACGATGTACGGGAGTATTTGTAAACACCTGCATTGCCGAGTTTTCCGCCGCGTTTCATGTCGTCAATCAGTTTATCGTACAATTCGACCACCGTCGCGCAACGGACTTGGTTATGAAAATGAGACACGAGCGTTTCCACCGTGTATTCACGTTGCTGGGAGGTCATTTCGACAATCAAATCGTTGTATTCCGCCGTTTTTGCGGCTATCAGCCGTTCAATTTGCTCCTTATTGGGACAATTTCGTTTAGGCTTGCCTTTCTCGAAATCCCAAAACTTTTCGTGCAGGGAAAGGCCGAGCGAAACGTATTTGCGTTTGCGGTCTTTCGTAACTCGGAGCATTAAAGGAAGCGTTCCGTCTTTGAGAGGTTTGTACTTGTAACAAATGACCTCGATGTTTGCTTTCATGCGTCATTTTGGTTGACACATTGGTTAACACAAACGGGCAAAAAACGTGTAAACCGACCACGGAGGCACACAAAAGAAAAACGACCTACATTGCTGTAAGTCGTTGATTTTCAGTTGTGGGAGCTGAGGGATTCGAACCCCCGACCCTCTGCTTGTAAGGCAGACGCTCTGAACCAACTGAGCTAAGCTCCCCTAAAAATGGCTTGGGACTGCAAAGGCAACCTTCCGATTACCCATTCCGGACCATCCTTTTACGGACAACCCCTTGCAGGCGTTTTCTTGAAAGAACCTTTACGCAACCCTCGCGCATCTGCGCCTGAACAAGGACTTGAACCTAGGACCCCATGATTAACAGTCATGTGCTCTAACCAACTGAGCTATTCAGGCATTCGAAACGAATTGTCTCATCGTTTCGGAGTGCAAATATAGGTCAAAAATTCATTCCTGCAAAATTATTGCACGAAATTTTCGCAAAAAAAGTATCTTTGCATGTTCCCCAACAAACGAACCGATGTCAGCAAAACGAATCATACTCCTCATTATCGCGGCGTTCGCCGCTTTTTCCGCCTCCGCTCAGGCACGTCTGGTCTTCGAACCCGACACATGGGATTTCGGCACCATCCGCGAGAGCGACGGCCGCGTCAGCCATACCTTCACGGGCGTCAACCGCGGCGACAAGCCGCTGGTGATCCTCGACGTAGTGACCTCCTGCGGCTGCACGGTGCCCGAATTCTCGCGCCAGCCCATCACTCCGGGCGGCAAGACGCAGGTCACCGTCACATATGATCCCATGAACCGCCCCGGCACCTTCACCAAGGAGCTGTGGGTCTACTCCAACGAGCGGAAGAAGGTCGCCTCGATCACCGTGCAGGGCAACGTCACGCCGCGCGAAAAGAGCCTCGAGGAGCTCTACCCGGTCGATGCCGGCGGGGGCCTGCGGCTGGCCACGACGCTCAGCGCCTTCTCCTATATATATCAGGGCCGGCAGGTGCAGGGGTCGATCGGCTATGCCAACGCCTCGGACCGCACCGTCCGGCTCTCGCTGCGTCCGCAGGGCGAGAGCGGCCTGCTCCGGGTAGACGCCCCGCAGCGCATCGCGCCGGGCCAGCGGGGCGAGATCAACCTCTCCTACCTCATCCCGGCCGACAAGCCCCGCTACGGCACCCTGCGCGATGCGCTGGAAGTCGCGGTCGACGGCCGCAGCAACGGTACGACGATCGTGGCGCACGGTATCGGCGTCGATGCGCGGCCTGCCGACGCGACACAAAAGGCCCCGAGGGCCGAATTTTCGGAAAATATCCTTAAATTTGGCCCGGTGAAGCAGACGGGACCGCGGCAGAAGCTGTCGTTCACGCTTTCGAACACGGGCGACGCGCCGCTGATCGTCCGGGCCGTGGAGGGCGAAGGACACGTCGCCACGACACTCTCGCCGGGCCGGACGGTGGCCCCGGGAGATTCGTTCCGGGCCGAGGTGCTGCTCGACCCCGCGACGCAGGATTTCGGCGTGCTGACCGAACACCTCGTGGTGGTGACCAACGACCCCGTGCGGCCGATGCGGCGCCTGCGGATCACGGCGATCATTGAAGACTGACACACAAACGCTTAATACGACATAATGTACCCCATTCTTGAAAAACGAAGCCTCGCGGAAGGCATCTGGCTGATGAAGGTCCTCGCACCGCGCGTAGCGCGTTCGGCGCAGCCCGGACAGTTCGTCATCGTGCGCGTCGACGAACACGGCGAGCGCATTCCGCTCACGATCTCCGATTTCGACGCCGCGGAGGGCAGCGTGACGATCGTCACGCAGGCCATCGGCGCCTCGACGCGCAAGATATGCGCACTCGAACAGGGCGACGCCCTCACCGACTTCGCAGGGCCGCTGGGCCACCCCTCGGAGTTCGTCAAAATCCCCGTCGAGGAACTTCGCAAACGGCACTACCTCTTCGTGGCGGGCGGAGTGGGCACGGCCCCGGTCTATCCGCAGGTCAAATGGCTCCGGGAACACGGAGTCTGCGCCGACGTCATCATCGGCGCCAAGACGCGCGACATGCTGATTTATACCGATGCCATGCGGGCCGTCGCCGAGAACCTCTACATCGCCACCGACGACGGTTCGGAGGGCTTCAAGGGGCTGGTGACGCAGGTCGTCGAAGAGCTCGTCGAAAAGCAGGGTCGGCATTACGACGAATGCGTGGCCATCGGACCGATGATCATGATGAAGTTCGTGGCCCTCACCACGAAGAAATACGGTCTGAAGACCACCGTGTCGCTCAACGCGCTGATGGTCGACGGCACGGGCATGTGCGGCGCCTGCCGCGTGACGGTCGGCGGACGGACGCGCTTCACATGCGTCGACGGCCCGGAGTTCGACGCCCACGAAGTCGATTTCGACGAGGCGATGCGCCGTCAGGGTATGTACCGCACCCAAGAGCAACGCGCCGCGGCCATCGAGGCCGAGCGCAAGGCGGGACACGAATGTAGGATCGGATTAGACAAGTAAACCATGGCAAACAAGATACCCCGCGTGCCGGTGCGCGAACAGGACCCGGCCATCCGTGCGACCAACTTCGAGGAGGTCTGCTACGGCTACAACCCCGAAGAGGCCGCGCTCGAAGCCTCGCGCTGCCTGCGCTGCAAGAATCCCCGCTGTGTCGGGGCGTGCCCGGTGGGAATCCGCATCCCCGACTTCATCGCCGCCGTGCACGAAGGACGGCTGCAGGAGGCCGCCGACATCATCTCCGAGGACAGTTCGCTGCCCTCGATCTGCGGCCGCGTCTGCCCGCAGGAGAGCCAGTGCGAAGGGGCGTGCATCCTCGGCATCAAGGGCGAACCGGTGGCCGTGGGCAAGCTGGAACGCTTCGTCGGCGACTGGAAACTCGAACACGGCGCCCCGGTGCAGCCCGCCGCCGTGCGCAACGGCCGCAAAGTCGCCGTCATCGGCAGCGGCCCCGCCGGACTGGCCTGCGCCAGCGATCTGGCGCGCATGGGTTACGAGGTGAAGATTTTCGAGGCGCTGCACAAGGTGGGCGGCGTGCTGGTCTACGGCATCCCCGAATTCCGGCTCCCGAAAGAGCGCATCGTGGCGCGCGAGATCGCGCAGGTCGAGCGGCTGGGCGTGGAGATCGAGACCGACGTGATCGTGGGCCGCACCGTGACGATCGATTCGCTGCTGGACGAGGAAGGGTACGACGCCGTCTTCATCGGCTCGGGCGCCGGACTGCCCCGCTTCATGGGCATCCCGGGCGAGAACCTCAACGGCGTGGTTTCGGCCAACGAGTTCCTCACGCGCGCCAACCTGATGCACGCCTATGACAAGGAGTACGACACCCCGATCTACGTCGGACAGCGCGTGGTGGTCGTGGGCGGCGGCAACGTGGCGATGGACGCCGTGCGCACGGCCAAGCGGCTGGGCACCGAGGCGACGATCGTCTACCGCCGTTCGGAAAAAGAGCTCCCGGCGCGTGTCGAGGAGGTCCACCATGCCAAGGAGGAGGGCATCCGCTTCCGCATGCTGACCAATCCCACCGAGGTCCTCGGCGACGAAAAAGGCTGGGTGACGGGCCTGCGGTGCGTGGAGATGGAGTTGGGCGAACCCGACGAGAGCGGCCGCCGGTCGCCGGTAGTTAAGGAGGGATCGGATTTCGAAATCCCCTGCGACGTGGTCATCATGGCGCTGGGCACCTCGCCCAACCCGCTGCTGGCCGCCACGACCGCCGGGCTGGAGACCACCCGCCGGGGCTGCATCACGGCCGACGAGCACGGAGCCACCACCCGCAAGGGCGTCTTCGCCGGGGGCGACGCCGTAACGGGCGCCGCAACGGTAATCCTGGCCATGGGCGCCGGACGCACGGCGGCCCGGGCGATCGACGAGTATATTAAATCACTCTAAAGAGTTACAAGTCAGGGAAATTTTCGTAAATTTGCGGCGTCAAAAAACCTTTAAAGACACACAAGCAAATGAAAAGCATCAAATTTCTGGCAGCCGTTGCAGCCCTCTGCGGGCTGGCAGCCTGCGCCGACAAAACCCCGAAGACCTTCGAGGGTTTCATCGCCGACGCGTCGATGAACACCGTCACCGTCAAGGCGCTGACCGCCGACGAGACCTACACCTTCTCGACGATGGACGCCGATAAGAGCGAGGCCGAAGGCCTGCTGCTGGGCGCTCCGGTGGTCGTGGACTACACGGGCAAGCTCGAGGACGGCGCCGCAGCCACGAAAGTCGCCACCGACCCCACCTATGCCGAAGCCGTAGGCCGGTGGACGATGCCCGACCCGATCGATCCCGAAGGTGTGATGGGCGTCGAAATCATGGTCGAGGGCGCTGCGCAGTCAATCAACATGGCCACGCTGGTCTATTCGTCGTGGGAGCTTCAAGGCGAAGCCGACAAAATCCTGCTCAAAGGGCAGAGCATCGGCAACGGCCAGACCATCGACTTCACCCAGACGGGCGTGATCGCCAAGGATGCCGAGGGCCGATACACCCTGACGATCGAGGGCACCGAGACGGTCTACACCAAGGCCGAATAACCCCTGCTGTTATAGAAAAAAGCCTCCGGAGTTCCGGAGGCTTTTTCGTTTCATCATCGCCCGATCAACTGCCTCACCCGCTCTGCGATCATCGCAGGGGTCACGGCTTTCAGGCAGCGATAGTCGCCGTAACGGCAGGGCTTGCTGCCGAATACGGAACAGGGGCGGCACGTCATGTCGGCCTGCAGAATCCCCTGCGGATCGCACCCGTAACCCAAGAATCCCAATCCGGGATGCGTCGCGCCCCACACCGACACCACGGGCGTGGCCACGAGCGCCGCCAGATGCATGACCAGCGAATCCATCGACACCACGCAGTCGAGGTTGGCGATCAGGTCCATCTCCCCGTCGAGGCGGACCTTGCCGAACAGCGCCGTGACGTTGGGATACATGCGCTCCATCTCCTCGGCGAACTGTTGTTCGCCTCCTCCGCCGCCGTGGATGAAGACCCGGTCGTAACGCTCCGCCAGCAGCCGCACCGCCTCGCGGCTCTGCTCCCCGGGATAGGTCTTGCCCTGCTGCGCCGAGAAAGGGGCGAATCCCACCCAGACGCCCTCTTTGGGGCCGAACGGATTGGGACGCTCCTGCCGGCGGACAGGTTCCGGATCGTCGAACACGAACCCCAGCCGGCGAAACGTGTCGCAGTAGCGCAGCACAGTATGGCGCAGCGGCTCCATGCCGCGGCTCCCGCAGCGGATGAACTGCCGTTTCTCCGCGCGGCCCTTGTGAATGAATGCCACGGGGATGCCGTGGAGACTCATCGAGAGACGGAAGGCCCGGGAGCGCAGCACGTCGTGCACGTCGGCCACGGCATCCACACCCAGCCACCGGGCCTCGGCAGCCAGCCGCCACATGCCCCGCAGGGAGTGGTGGGCGCCTTTGAGGTCGACATCGAGAAAATCCACGCCCAGCCCCTCGAAGAACGGTTTGAACATCGGCCGCGTCGCCACCGTGACCCGCAGGCCGGGATAGGCGGACATCAGCGCACGGAGCGCATGCGGCAGCATCGCCACATCGCCCATCGCAGAAGTCCGCAGCACCAGCAGATGACGCGGGAGTTCCCTATTTTTTCTGGCCATAGAGCACCGGATTCAGCGCCGGGTCGTTGTACATCTTCATCTGCTTGTAGGTCTTCATGTACTTGCGGCCCGCCTCGATATCCTCGATCAGCTCCTCGATGGACCGCGAAAGGTCGGCCTGCTGCGAGAGCAGCACGTCGAGCTTTTTCCGGCAAGCCGCCCGGTGTTCGTCGTCGACGTCCGTGCGCTCCGCCTCGCGCGCCATGTGGTAGATTTTCAGGGCGAGGATCGACAGCCGGTCGATGGCCCACGCCGGAGTTTCGGTGTTCAGCCGGGCGTCGGGAGCCGGCACGATCTCCTTATATTTGTCCAGCAGGTAGGAATCGACATACTCCACCATGTCCGTGCGGTCCTGATTCGACTTGTCGATGCGGCGCTTGATCTTCAACGCCTCCGCCGGATCGATCGCCGGGTCGCGGATGATGTCCTCCAGATGCCACTGCACGGTGTCGATCCAGTTTTTATGATAGAGCAGGTGGTCGATCGTTCCCGGGGCATAGGGGTTGTCGATCGGATGGTCGACATCGTCCCAGCGGTGATATTCCTCGATAGACCGGTTGAAAATACGATTCGCGTTTTCGGTAAACATAGCTTGCGGTTTATTCGATTATTGTTATTTTCATCGGAAAATTATACCTTTGTCGGTAACTGTTAAACAAAGATAATGACTTTTTCCAAAAAAGCAATATCCCTCGCGGGAATCCTTCTCTGCTGCGCGGTGCAGCTCGGGGCGCAGGTGCGCCAGACACGCGAAGAATACGTCAGCCGTTACATGTCGATCGCCGTGGCCCACATGGAGCGCTACGGCATCCCGGCGAGCATCACCATGGCGCAGGGCATCCTCGAATCCGACTGCGGCAACAGCCTGCTGTCGATGCGGTCGAACAACCATTTCGGCATCAAGTGCAAGCGCAACTGGACGGGCGAGAAGGTCTACCACGACGACGACGCCAAAGGCGAATGTTTCCGCGCATATCCTTCGGTCGAAGCCTCCTATCAGGACCACGCCGAGTTCCTCGACTCGCAGCCCCGCTACGACTCGCTCTTCGCCTACCCGTCCGACGACTACAAAAGCTGGGCACGGGGTTTGAAGGCCGCGGGATACGCCACGGCGCCCGACTATGCCCAGCGGCTCGTGCGGATCATCGAGGAGAACCAGCTCTTCCTGCTGGACCGTCCCGACGGCATGCACCTCTACGCCACGCGCTACGGACTTCCGCGCGACCCCGAGGAGTGGTTCTCGTCGCAGAGCAGCGTGGAGCGCACGGCCGAGGCCGGAACGGCCATCGACCCGGACAACTACCGCGTAACGATCAACGCCCATGCAGGCTACAACGTCTATGCCACCAACGGCGTGCACTACGTCACGGCCAAGGAGAACGACACGTTCGAGAACATCGGCGGGAAGTTCCGCCTCTCGGCGCGCAACCTGCGCAAGTTCAACGACCTGAAGGACAAGAAGGCGCAGCCCGTTCCGGGCGAAGTGGTCTACATCGAGCGCAAGAAGAAGCGCTGGACGGGCAACGCCCAGCATCACATCGCGCGTCAGGGCGAGACGGCCTACTCCGTCGGGCAGTCCTACGCCATCCGCACGCGGTCGATCGAAAAACTCAACCGCCTCAAGTCCGGCGAGGAGCTGGAGCAGGGGCGCCAGATACGCATCAAGTAAAAAACGACATACAGACCTATGGAAACAACCCCGCTGAGAGCCAAGATACTCGACACGATCATCCGCAAGTCGACCCTCAAACAGAAGGTTTTCGACAACTCGTTCGCAGCGTTCAACACCCTGAAGGAGACTCTGCTGGAGATGGCCTCGGAGATGGACGACGAGCTGGACGGCAAGCTCGACCGCCGCGTGCGGCTCGAATACCGCGACCGCGGCAAGTTCGAGGCCCAGTTGCAGGTGGCCAACGACATCCTGATCTTCCAGATGCACACCGACGTCTTCGAATTCGAGGAAGGGCACCCCATCTGGCAGAATCCCTATGTCGCGGCCGACCGCGAGAACTCCTACTGCGGGCTGGTCAACATCTACAACTTCCTTTCCGACTCGTTCAAGTTCAACCGCAATGCCGACGAGGGCTACCTGATCGGCCGCATCTTCATCAACCGCGAACGCCGCTACTTCGTCGAAGGCAAACAGCAGACCTCGATGCGGGCCGCGGATTTCGGCCGGGAGGAGTTGGACCGCGACGCACTGGTGCCGATTCTCGAATCGGCGATTGATTTCGCGCTGAATTTCGACCTGCTGATGCCTCCCTACGAGGAGAACAAACGCGTGACGGTCGACCAGTTCAACACCAAGATGGACAATTCGAAATTCGTGACCGGCAAACGGCTCGGCTACGATTTCGACATAGAGGATATTTAACCGCACGACCTTGAGAAAGAGACTTTTCACCCTACCCGCGGCGCTTCTGCTCGTCGCGGGGGCTACATACGCCCAGAACGAATACGCCGAGATCGCCCGCCTGCGGAGCCTCAACGAATCGGTGCGCGGCATCCGCCCGATGGCCGACGGCGAACACTACACCACGCTCGACGCGAACAACATCCTGCGTTACAGCTACGCCGCGGACACGCCGGGTGAGAGCATGCTCCCGTCGCCCGCGCCCAACCTCGTTATCAGCGACTACGTCTTTTCGCCCGACGAGCAGACGATCCTCGTCGCCTCGGGCCGCAAGCCCATCTACCGCCACTCCTACACCACCTCCTACTCGCTCATCCGCGACAACCGCGTGCTGCCCGTGCTGCGGCAGGCCGAAGCGCCGCGCGACGCCTCGTTCTCACCCGACGGACAGCAGATCGCCTACTCCGACGGCAACGACCTCTACGTCTACGACATCGCCGCGCAGACCACGCGCCGCATCACCGACGACGGAGCGTGGAATCAGGTCATCAACGGCACGACCGACTGGGTCTACGAGGAGGAGTTCGGCATCACACAGGCCTACGCCTTTTCGCCCGACAGCCGCCGCATCGCCTACCTGCGCTTCGACGAGAGCGAGGTGCCGCTGATGGAGATGATGCGCTTCGACGGCAAGCTCTACAACCGCGCCTACTCGTTCAAATACCCCAAGGCCGGGGAGCGTAACTCCGTAGTCCAGCTCTGGGTGGCGGACCTCCAGACCGGAAGCAAAGAGCGCATCGACACGGGCCCGGAGACCGACCAGTATATCCCCCGCATCGGATGGACGCCCGACGGACGGCCGTGGTTCTACCGTCTCAACCGGCGGCAGAACACGTTCGAGATGATCGTCTGCGAGCCCCACGGGGCCCAGCGCACGGTCTATGAGGAGCGCGCCCGACAGTATGTCGAGCGGGTCGACGACAAGACCGTCACTTTCGTCGACAAGGACCGCTTCCTCGTGCGGCAGGAGAGCCACACGGGCTTCATGCACCTCTACCTCTACAGCCTGCGCCGCGGCATTCTCGGGCAGGTGACCAAAGGCGACTGGGAGGTCACCGAGGTCGTCGGATGCGACGGCAAGCGCGTCTGGTACCTCTCGACCGAGACCTCGCCGCTGCGCCGCAACCTCTACAGCGTGCGTCTCGACGGCAAGGACAAACGCCGCCTCACCACAGGCGAAGGCTACTACACCGCTGCCCCGGCCCCCGGCATGAAATACTTCATCACCACCTTCTCCAACGCCTCGACACCCAACCTCACGGAGGTCTGCGACGCCGAAGGCCGGGTGATCCGCACGCTGGCCGACAGCCGCACCCTGCGCGACGAACTGGCGGCGACGGCACGCCCCGTCAAGGAGTTCTTCACGTTCACGACCGAGCGCGGCGACACGCTCAACGCCTACATCGTCAAACCCCGCGGCTTCGACCCCGCGCAGCGCTACCCCGTGCTGCTGACGCAGTATTCGGGCCCCGGTTCGCAGTCGGTCCGCGACCGCTGGTCGCTCGACTGGGAGGACGCGCTGGCCGACAAGGGCTACATCGTGGTCTGCGCCGACGGCCGCGGCACGGGATTCCGGGGCGAAAAGTTCAAGAAACTCACCTACGGACGCCTCGGAGCGCTGGAGGTCGAAGACCAAATTTCGACGGCCCGCTACATGGCCGCGCAACCCTATGTGGACCCCGCACGCATCGGCATCTACGGCTGGTCCTACGGCGGATTCATGGCCCTGAGCTGCGCCATGAAGGGACACGGGCTGTTCCGCATGGCGATCGCCGTGGCACCCGTCACCTCGTGGCGCTACTACGACACGATTTACACCGAAATCTACAACAACCTCCCGCAGTACAACGCCGCGGGTTACGACGACAATTCGCCGATCAACTTCGCGCGGATGCTCGACGACAAGCGGACGCGCCTCGTGATTATCCACGGCACGGCCGACGACAACGTACATTTTCAGAACACCATGGAGATGACCCGGGCGCTGAACCGCGCCGGCAAGCAGTACGACATGATGGTGTATCCCGATCAGAATCACTCGATGCTGCCCGACGCAACGGCACACATAAGACAGAAAATGATTGATTACACCCTGAAGAATTTATGACGTATTCCATGCAACTCGAAACGCCGATCGGCCCGCTGACGGTCACGGCGACCGAAAAGGCCGTAACGGCCATCCGATTCGGCACACAGGTTCCGGAGGGCTCCACACGCTGCACCGAGGCGGAAGCCACGCCCCTGCTGCGCCGGGCCGCCGAAGAGATCGGCGACTATTTCGCAGGCTTGCGCCGCGATTTTACGCTGCCCCTCGCCCCCGAGGGAACGCCCTTCCAGCAGAAAGTCTGGGAAGCACTGCGCACCATCCCCTACGGCGAGACCCGCACCTACAAGGAGATCGCCATCCAGATCGGCCACAACCAGTCGTTCCGGGCCGTGGGCATGGCCAACAACCGCAATCCGATCGTGGTCGTGGTCCCCTGCCACCGGGTCATCGGCTACGACGGCAAGCTCACGGGATATGCCGGGGGCCTCGACGTCAAGGAGCAGTTGCTCGAATTGGAAAGACGGTAGTCAACAATCCCGATGTAACTCCGGCTGCGCCTGTACCTCGTAAACATTCTTGGAGCGTACCGCGAAGCGAGTCCAGTCATTGAAATTGAAGTAACGCACCACCCATTCGGGATAGGGGCTCCAAACGATTTTGCGCAGTGGCAACGGACTTTTCCCGGTCAGGTCAGGGTCCGGAGAGAGGATCAGCACGCACCGCCCTTCGGCCTTAAACCGCAGGGCAGCCTCCCGTAGCGCCGCGGGAGAGTCGAAATGAAAACATTCGAGATTCTCAGGCATGTAGAAACGGGCCTCGACCACACGGGAAGGGATCGCAAAACGCTGCATATGGCAGTAATAACTCCGCTCGCCCGCCATACAGAGTGCCGCAACAGGCCCTCTGCCGCGGCACCAGTTACGCATGACCTTGTAAAAATGCACGTCGGGAGTATCCTGCATGAGATTATAACCCATTATCCCGAAGTTCATCACGACCGCCGTACCCAGCGCATAACGCCATCCGCGCCCTGCAAACCGGCCTGCCAGCTCGCGGAACATCAGCACGATGAACCAAGGGGCGAAAAAAAGCGCCGGGAAGAAGAAGCGCAGTTCCTTGTGCGGAAGAAAGAAATGCACCGCAAGGAACGGTACGAGCATCCATGTCACGACGTGCCGGGGACGGCGCCGGAAGAACCACAACGTCGCCGCGAGCACCAGCAATCCGAAGATTACGCCACCTTCAAGCACCGGAGCCGTGAGATAATACCACCACGGCCGGACCCCGAACTGGTCCATCCGGGCATTGAGAATATTCTCGTGCAGGTAGTTCCACGGCGTGAGGGTCCACTCCCCGTAAAGCCAGCGGTCGGCCAGCAGTCCGAGCACCAGTATGGCCAGCACGCCCGGAACCATCCCGGCATAGAGTTTCCAGCGGCGGTGAAACACCAACAGCCAGATGCCGTAACCCAGCAGTGCGAATCCCATCTGAAACCGCACCGCAAAGGTCATCCCGGCGGTCATTCCCAGCAACACGCCCCATCCGAACTCCCGCCGCCCCACGGCCCTGCGGCAGCGTATCGTGAGCGCCGCCAGCAACAGAAGCAGGTTGCCCGAGATCATCTCGGCATTGAAATGGACATGGAGGTAGGCCAGAAACCAGAGGAAGAATCCCAGCAGCAGGAACCAGCAACGGGCTTTCTCGTCCTCCAGTTCGTCACGCACCGTGCGGTAGAAGAACAGCAGCACCGCAACCGAAAGGGCGCCGCTCAGCAACTGAAGCACGAACACCACCGCAAAGGGCGAATAGAGCCCCGCGGCCAGCAACCCTTTTCCGACGGCCCACGCCACGAAGGGCTGTATGCCGGAGCGCATCTGCAAGGGATACTCCCACGCCAGATGTGCCGTCGAGGTTCCGAAAAGTTTCATGCAGGCATACTCCAATATCTGATAATGTTCATCGGAGTGGTAAACACCCTGACTGAAAACGGCATATAGCAGCGTGACCAAGCACCCGGCCCAGATCAGCCGGGGGGGGGTAATCCTGAGGCGTTCGAAAGAAATCATTTGACGTATAGAGCAATTCCGGGTGCAAAAATACATCAAATCCTGAAAATTCCACACCCCGGAGCGCAAAAACAGTCCCGACGGAGATGCCGCGAAGCACACCGACGAGGGGCATTGCCCGCACCGGGAAAATATCAGACGGCTTCCGGAGCGGCGGCATCCATCGGCCCCACCTCATAGACGCCCATATAGCGACCCCCGAAGCGGGTCCAGTCGTTGAAATTGAAACAGCGCACCAGCCAGTCGGGATAGGGGCGCCAGGGAATCTTTTTCAGCGGCAGGGAGAATTCCGTGTCCAGCCACCAGCAGTGCGAAAGCACCATCAGTTGCCGGTCCTGTGCCTGCAACGAGGGAGCCGCGGCCTCGAGTTCCGCCTGCGTTTGGAAATAGAGCGGCCGCAGGTTCCGGGGCATGTAGAACCGGACCTCGATGATGCGGCCCGGCTCCAGAATATCCTCGATGAATCCGTACCCGACACCCGTCGGAACCAGATTGAGCGCCACGACCTCCTTTTTGCCGCGGCAGTACTCCTGCATCATTTTGTAGAAATAGATTTCCGGACGGGGCTGCGCCAGACAGTAGCCCACGATGCCCATGTTGACCACGACGAGTGTTCCCGTCACATAACGCCAGACCCGGGCCGCAAACCACCTGCGGGGCAGTTCGCGGAACATCAGCACGATGAACCAAGGGGCGAAGAAAAGCGCCGGGAAGAAGAACCGCAGCTCCTTGTGGCCCATGAAGAAATGTACCAGAAGAAACGGCACGAGCATCCACGTCACGACGTGCCGGGGACGGCGACGGAAGAACCAGACCGTGGCGATGAGCGCCAGCGGTCCGTAGACATACCCGCCCTCGGTGAACGGTTCGGTGAAATAGTACCACCACGGCGAGGTTCCGAACTTAAGCATGTTCTCGTTGAGAATGTTCTCGCACAGGTAGTTCCACGGCGTGAGGGTCCACTCCCCGTAGAGCCAGCGGTCGGCCAGCAGTCCGAGCGCCAGCATGGCCAGCACGCCCGGAACCATCCCAGCATAGAGTTTCCAGCGGCGGTGAAACACCAACAGCCAGATGCCGTAACCCAGCAGTGCGAATCCCATCTGAAACCGCACCGCAAAGGTCATCCCGGCGGTCATCCCCAGCAACACGCCCCATCCGAACTCCCGCCGCCCCACGGCCCTGCGGCAGCGTATCGTAAGCGCCGCCAGCAACAGGAGCAGGTTGCCCGAGATCATCTCGGCATTGAAATGGACATGGAGATAGGCCAGAAACCAGAGGAAGAATCCCAGCAGCAGGAACCAGCAGCGGGCGTTTTCGTCCTCCAGTTCGTCACGCACCGTGCGGTAGAAGAACAGCAGCACCGCGACCGAAAGGGCGCCGCTCAGCAATTGAAGCACGAACACCACCGCAAAAGGCGAATAGAGCCCCGCGGCCAGCAACCCTTTTCCGACGGCCCACGCCACGAAGGGCTGTATGCCGGGCCGCATCTGCAACAGGTACTCCCAAGGCAGATGTTCGGGCACCGGGGTCCCGAAGAGCTTCATATGGGCGTATTCGAGTATCTGGAAATGCTCGTCGGGATGGTAGGTACCTAGACTGAAAGCGGCGTATAGCAGGGTTACCAGACCCCCGGCCCACATCAGTCGGGCGGGGGTGATTTTGAGGCGTTCGAAAGAGATCATCAATACTATTCAGCGTTGTTACGGTTGCAAAAATACATCAAATCCCGCGGATTCCGCACTCCCGGGCGAAATATGCCCCGCCGGGAGGGGACTGCCGAAAGCACGGGGGCGCGGAAAACCGTGCCTCGCATGCCGTCCGGGTCCGGAATCAGAGCCCGAACGCGAAGAGGTTGATGCCGTCGTAAACGGCGCTCACGAGGCCCAGCAGCAGCACCCCGGCCATGCAGATCACAAGGCTGATGCGCGTGTAGCGGTCGGTGCGGAACGTTCCGACCGGCGTATCGTTGGGAGTGATGTACATCGCCTTGACGATCAGCAGGTAGTAATACAACGAGATCACCGTATTGATCAGCGCGATGAATACCAGCCAGTGGAAACCGCCCTTGAAGGCCGCCGCGAAGACGAAGAATTTCGAGAAGAAGCCCGCGAAAGGCGGAATTCCCGCCAGCGAGAAGAGCGCCAAAGTCATCCCCACCGCCAGCCGGGGATTGGTCTTGTAGAAGCCGTTGTAGTCCTCCAGCCCCACCTTGCCGCCGCTGTGCTGCTCGACGACCGACAGCACGCCGAACACCGCGAGGTTGGCGGCCATGTAGACCAGCACATAGAAGACCAGCGAGGTCATGCCGAGGGCGTTGCCGCCGATGACGGCCAGCATGATGTATCCCGCCTGCGAGATGGACGAAAAGGCCATGAAACGCTTGAGGTCCTTCTGCCGGATGGCGAAGAGGTTGGCGACGGTGATACTCAGCACCGTGACGATCCAGAGCAGCGTCTGCCACTGCTCCACCATCGGGGCGAAGACCTTCACGAGCACCGTCAGCAGAACGAAGGCCGCGGCGCCTTTCGACACCACCGAAAGATACGAAGTCACCGTCGTGGGCGCTCCCTGATAGGTGTCGGCGGTCCAGAGGTGGAACGGCACGAGCGAGATCTTGAACCCGAGTCCCGAGAAGAAGAAGACCAGCGCCATCACCTGCAGCGGCGAACCCGTCAGGCGGGCCGCCATGTCGTCGAAATAGAGCGTCCCGGTGGTCCCGTAGAGGAACGAGATGCCGTAGAGCATCAACCCGCTCGAGAACAGCGCGCAGAGGATGTATTTGGCCCCGGCCTCGGCCGAGAAGCGTTTGTACTTGTCGAAAGCCACCAGACAGGCCATCGGCACCGAAGCCAGTTCGAGCCCGATGAAGAACAACAGGAAATTGCCCGCACCGATCATGAAATACATGCCCAGCAGCGTCGAGAGGGTCAAGATGTAGAACTCGCCCTGCTTGTGGCGCGTGTCTTCGCGCCGCAGCCATGTGTTCGCCTGCAGGCAGACGACGAGCGCACCCACGGCGAGGACGCCCTTGACGATGCCGTGCATCGGATGATACTGAAACATCCCGCCGAAGAGTTCGCCCTCTCCGCCCGGGAGGAGGCTGGCCACGACCTGCACGACGAGTAGGCCGCAGGTCACGGCCGAAAACCAGCGGCGGCCGCGCTCCCCGGCCACGAGGTCGTAGAGGAACACGAGGACGAGGATTGCCGTGAGGGTCACTTCGGCCCGCATCAGCGTAAATATCGAGGTGTAATCCATAGTCGCTTAATTCATTATGTGTGTGATGACCTCCGTCACGCTGCCGCGAATCATGTCGCTCACCCACAGCGGCGCCAGACCCATGCCGGCGATGGCCGCGACGAGGCAGATGACCGAAAGACGCTCGTCCCATGTGGCGTCCGAGAGTTTCAGGTGTTCGGGATTGCCGCACGTTCCGTAGAGAATCTTCCCGACGACGCGCAGGATGTAGACCGCCGTGATGACGATCGACGTACAGGCGATGATCGTGACAACCCGGTGGAACGTGTCGGCGTGCATGAACGCACCGTTAAAAATGGTCATCTCGGCCACAAAGCCGCTCAGACCCGGAAGCCCGAGGTTGGCGAGGCCCGCGATCACATAGCCCACCGCCAGAAAGGGCATCACCTTCATCAGCCCGCCCAACTGGCGGATGTCGCGCGTATGGGTCCGGCCGTAGATCATGCCGATCAGGGCGAAGAAGAGGGCCGTCATCAGGCCGTGGCTCAGCATCTGGAGCACGGCGCCCGTACCGGCCGCGGTGTTCATCATCAGCACGGCGAAGAGCACCAGTCCGCAGTGCGACACCGAGGAGTAGGCGTTGATGTATTTCAGGTCGGTCTGCACGCAGGCCGCGAAAGCGCCGTAGACCACGGAAACCGTCGTCAGGACGATGAATATCCAGCTCAGCTCCTGCGCGGCTTCGGGCAGGAGGTACATGGCGATGCGGAAACAGCCGTATCCGCCCAGCTTCATCAGCACCCCGGCGTGGAGCATCGACACGGCCGTCGGAGCCGAGGCGTGACCGTCGGGACTCCATGTATGGAACGGGAACAGGGCTCCCAGCACGCCGAAGCCCACGAATACCAGCGGGAACCAGATGCGCTGCAACGCGACGGGAATGTTGTGCAGGGCGGCGATCTCCTGAATGTTCATCGTCGTGGCGCCCGCCCCGAAGTAGATGCCCAGAATGCCGATCAGCAGCAGCGCCGAACCGCCCATCAGCATGAGCGTCAGTTTCATGGCGGCGTACTCCTTGCGGCCGCTGCCCCAGACGCCGATCAGCAGGTACATCGGGATCAGCGCCACCTCGTAGAACATGAACATCGTGAAGAGGTCCACCGAGACGAAGAACCCGAAGACACCCACGCTCAGCAGGCAGAACCAGAGGAAATAGGCTTTGATGTCGGTCTTCATCTGCCACGAGGCGAACGTGCCGGTGAAGACGATGATGGCCGACAGCAGGAGCATCGCCACCGAAATGCCGTCGACGCCCACGGCGTAGTGGATGTTGAGCGGCGCATACCAGACATAACTTTCAGTGAAGAGCATCGCCGCCGTCTCGCCCGCGCCGCGCAGCCCGAGGTACTGCACCACGAGCACGACGGCCAGCGCCACGAGCAGCGAGGAGCCCGCGACCATCACGGTGTGTATCTGCCGCGTCGATTTCGAGAGCCACAAACCCAGCATCATCACGAGCGGGATGGCCGGAAACAGGGATAGTATATTCATAACAACTTTCCGATTAGCAGATTAAAAGTATCAGGATCGTAAGGCCCAGCGCACCGCCGAGGAACCAGATGCAGTAACGCTGCACACTGCCGCTCTGCATGTCGCGGATAAGGCAGGCGACGCCGTGCGTGCCCCGGGCCAGAAGGTCCATGAAACCGTCGACCACATGGCGGTCGAACCACGCGATAGGCGTCGAGATGCAGGCGAAGATCACCCGGTGGGTGATGAACTGGTAGACCTCGTCGATATAGAAACGACGGTAAGCCGCCCGGTGCAGTCCGCTGAACGTCGCGGCGAGTTTGTCGGCCACGGGCTGCCGGTCGCGGGCGTACATCCACGTCGCCAGCGCGATGGCCGCGGCGGCCACGCAAAGGCTGACGGCGGCGACGCCCGTGTCGATATGGATCGTGTAGGCCGCGCCGTCGCTCGAAACGAACTTCCCGAAGGGGATGAATCCGGCCACGCAGGTCACCACAGCGAGGAACACGAGCGGCAGGGTCATCGTCAGCGGAGCTTCGTGCGGCGTGTGCGCGGCATGGAGTTCGCGGTTCTCCGTGCCCCAGAAAATGCCGTAGTAGAGGCGGAACATGTAGAACGCCGTGAGGCCCGCGATGACGGTCATCACCCACCCCATTACGGGTGAGAAGGCGAAGCAGGCGGTCAGTATCTCATCTTTGGAGAAAAATCCGCTCAGGGGCCAGATGCCCGCGATGGCGAGGCACGCCACGAGGAACGTCGCATGGGTCAGCGGCATATAGCGCCGCAGTCCGCCCATGGCCGACATTTCGTTGGAGTGTACCGCATGGATGATACACCCCGCGCCGAGGAACAGCAGGGCCTTGAACATGGCGTGGGTGAAGAGGTGGAACATCGAGGCCATGTAACCCAGCCCTCCGGCGTGCGGATCGGCCGAGGTGCAGACGCCCAGCGCCACGATCATAAAACCGATCTGCGAAATGGTGCTGAACGCCAGCACGCGCTTGATGTCGCTCTGCACGCAGGCCACGACCGCCGCATAGAGCGCCGTGAAGGCCCCGATATAGGCCGTCCAGTGCAGGACTTCGGGGGCATAACCGATGAACAGCGGGAACATCCGCGCCACGAGGTAGACGCCCGCCACGACCATCGTCGCGGCATGGATCAGCGCCGACACGGGCGTCGGGCCCTCCATGGCATCGGGCAGCCAGATGTGCAGCGGGAACATGGCGCTCTTGCCCGCACCGCCGATGAACATCAGCCCCAGCGCCAGCGGGATCATCGTCCCGGCGGCCACCAGCAGGTTGGCCTCGGGCGTGAAGGAGAAGGTCCCGGCGTAGTAGCCGTAAATCAGGATGCCGATCAAGAAGCCGAGGTCGGCGAAACGCGTCACGATGAAAGCCTTCTTCGAAGCGGCCACAGCCTCCTTTTTCGTATAGTAGAAGCCGATCAGCAGGTAGGAGCTGACGCCCACCAGCTCCCAAAAGAGGTACATCTGGAAGATGTTGGTGGCCACCACCAGCCCCATCATGCTCATCGTGAAGAGCGAGAGGAACGCATAATAACGCTGGAAGCCCCGCTCGCCCTTCATGTAGCCCAGCGAGTAGATGTGGACCATCAGCGAGACCGTGGAGATCACCACGAGCATCATCACCGAGATCGGGTCCAGCAGCACCCCCAGATCGATGTGCAACGCACCGCCGATGGGCAGCCACACGGTGTTCCAAGGGATCAGCGTCGGGAACACGCCCGCGGCGTCTCGTCCGGCCGAGAAGTATTCGAAAGCCGTGTAATAGCTCAGCAGCGCCACCACGGCCAGCACGGCCGTACCGAAGAGGCCCGCCACGACGGGGCGCATCTTCATCCCCGCGAGCCCCAGTACGAGGAAGCTCACGAAAGGCAGTAAAAGTATCAGAATCGTATATTCCATAACGGGTCGTTTGTTACCACTTCATCTCCCGCAGGCTCTTGGCGTCGATGTTGCGGATGTTGCGGTAGATGTTGATGATGATGGCGATGGCCACGGCGGTCTCCGCCGCGCTGATGCCGATGGCAAAGAGCGTGAAGAAGAACCCCTCGAGCTGCTCGGGAAAGAGGAAGCGGTTGAAGACCACGAAGTTGATGTCCACCGAATTGAGGATCAGCTCCACGGAGATCAGCATCGCCAGCAGGTTGCGCCGCGTGACGAACCCGTAGATGCCCACGAACATCATGATCGTGGAGACGACGAGGTAATATTCCATTTTTATCATAGCCGTACCTTTTTAACGTTTGCGTGCGATGAGGATACCCCCGACGATGCAGGCCAGCAGCAGGATACTGATGACCTCGAAGGGCAGGATGTAGCCGTATTTTTCCGGGCTCATCAGCGCGTGGCCGATGGTCTGCACATGCAGTTCGCCGTGCTCGAAATGCGAGGGGTTGAAGTCGTGCCGGAGCATCACCCAGAGGCAGATGCCGAGGCTCGCCAGCGTAGCGCCCAGCCCCGCGAAGAGCTTGTAGCCCTTGAGGTCCTCGGCCTTGTCGCCCTGACTCGAGGTGAGCAGGATCGAGAAGACGTAGAGTACCGTGATGCCGCCGGCGTAGATCAGCAACTGCACGGCCCCGAGGAACGAGTAGTTGAGCTGGAAATAGATGCCCGCCGTGCCGAACAGCACGAACAGCAGGTAGGTTGCGGCACGCAGGATGCGCTTGGTCGTCACGGCGAGTATCGCGCTGACGCCGATGAACAGCGCCAAGACCGTGAATACGATGAGTTCGAGTGTGATTTCCATGGCTTACTGTCGGTTGAGTTGTTTGACGAGTTTTTCGCGCGTGTAGACCGCATGTTCGAAATCGGTCGAGAAGCGGATGGCGCCGGTCGGACAGGCGTTGACGCACAGGTGGCAGAACATGCACGACCCCAGATCGTATTCGTAGCGCACCAGCCGTTTTTTGGTCTTGCCCGTCTCGGGATCGGTGACCGTCTCGGTCGTGAGGCGGATGGTGCCGTTTGGGCAGGCCGACTGGCAAAGCCCGCAGGCGATGCACTTGTTGCGGCCCTCGGCGTCGTGGGGCATCGTCAGCTCGCCGCAGAAGCGGTCGTACATCTTCAGCGTAGCCCGGTTCTCGGGATATTGCTCCGTGACTTTCGGGGTGAAGAACTCCGTCAGCGTGACCTTCATGCCGGTCATCAGGGTTCCCACGCCGTGAAACAGTCCTTTGATATAGCTCATAATCAGAAATGCAGTTTAAAGACGACGACAATGACCATCAGCAGCAGGTTGGCCAGCCCGATGGGGACGAGATATTTCCATTCTAAGGTCAGGATCTGGTCGATCCGCAGACGCGGGAACGTCCACTTGATCCACATCAGCAGCCACACCACGAAGAAAGCCTTGGCGAAGAACCAGACGAAGCCCGGAATATAATCCATCACGGCGTTGAAGCCCTCCCAACCCGAGATGTGCAGCGGCATCCAGCCCCCGAGAAAGATGGTGGCGGCGACGCCCGCGACGATGAACAGGTTGACGAACTCGGCGACGTAGAACAGGCCGAAGTGCATGCCCGAATACTCGGTGTGATAACCCGCCGTCAATTCCGACTCGGCCTCCGGGAGGTCGAACGGTCCGCGGTTGACCTCGGCGTTGCCGGCGATGAGGTAGATCACGAAGGCCACGAACGCCGGAATGTGACCTTTGAAGAGAAACCACCCGTCGGCCTGCCGGGCCACGATCTCGGAGAACTGCATCGTATCGGTCAGCACGATGATCGTGAGGATCGAAAGGCCGATCGAAAGCTCATACGAGATCATCTGAGCACCGCTTCGCATGGCGCCGATGAGCGAATACTTGTTGTTGGAACTCCACCCGGCCAGCAGGATGCCGACCACGCCGATCGACGAGGCGGCCATCAGGAAGAAGACGCCCACGTTGAAGTCCAGCACCTCGAGCCCCCTGCTCACGGGCAGGCAGGCGAAAGCCAGCACCGAGGCCAGAATGACGATATAGGGCGCGAGGTTGTAGAGGAACTTGTCCGAACGGCGGATGGTGATGATCTCCTTGGTGAGCATCTTCAGCACGTCGGCAGGAACCTGCAGCAGTCCCCAGAAACCCACGCGCACCGGGCCCAGACGGCACTGGAAAGCCGCGCAGACCTTGCGCTCCATGAAGATCATCACGATGGCGATCACCGCATACATCAGCAGCAGGCAGACGCCGACCAGAACGCATTCGATGAAGACAGCCAGCCCGAAGGGCATCAGCGACGTCAGCAGTCCGTGGACCCAGCTTGTAATTATAGAAAAGTCGAACATATTGTGTCTTTTTTATCGGTCAATATCCGGAACCACATAATCCAACGTACCGCCGATGGCGATCAGGTCGGCGATCTTCGTCCCCCGGGCGATGGTCTCCAGACACGAAACGAGCGGCAGGCCCGTCGAGCGGAACTTCATGCGGTAGGGGAACTTGTCGCCCCGGCTCTCGATGAAGACCCCGAACTCGCCGCGGCTCCCCTCGACGGCGGCGTAGTAGCTGCCCTCGGGAATGCGGATCACGGGCTTCATCTTCAACTGGTACTCGCCCGCGGGGATGTTGTCGATCAACTGTTCGATGATGTTCATGCTCTGCTCGATCTCGCGCATGCGGACCATGTAGCGGGCGAAGCAGTCGCCCTCGGGGAACAACACCTCCTCGAAGTCGACCTTACCGTACATCGCATAGGGATGGCGCTTGCGCACGTCGCAGGCCCAGCCCGAGGCGCGGCCCGTGCCGCCCGGCACGTCGCAGGCCCAGCCCGAGGCGCGGCCCGTGCCGCCCGTGGCGCCGAACGAGACGGCATCCGCACGCGTCAGCACGCCGGTGCCTTTCAGACGCTCCTGCGCGATGACGTTGCCCGTGAAGACTTCGTGGTATTCGCGCAACTTGGGACGCATATAGGCGATGAACTCCTTGGTCTTGCGCACGAAATCGGGGTGAATGTCGGCCTGCACGCCGCCGATGGTGTTGTAGGTCTGGATCAGGCGGCCGCCGGTGGTCTGCTCGAGGATGTCGAGCACCTTCTCGCGGTCGCGGAATCCGTAGAAGAAGGCCGTCAGGGCCCCCATGTCCATGCAGAGACAGGCGAAGAACAGCAGGTGCGAATCGATGCGCTGCAACTCGTCCATGATCGTGCGGATGTACTGCACGCGTTCGGAAACCTCCACACCCAGCCCCTTTTCGATGCACATGCACAGCGCATGGCGGTTCTGCGCCGCCCCGAGGTAGTCGAGACGGTCCGTCAGGGCCAGCGTCTGGGGATAGGTCAGCTCCTCGCACATCTTCTCGATGCCGCGGTGGATGTAGCCGCAGTGCACGTCGAGTTTCTTGATGATCTCACCCTCGAGCGACACGCGGAAACGCAGCACACCGTGCGTCGCCGGGTGCTGGGGACCGACGTTGATGACGTACTCGTCCTCCTCGAAAAGCACGTTGCGCTTGCGGATATAGCTGCCGTCGGATTGCAGTTCGTAGGTCGGCGAGCTGTCCTTCGACACCTCGTTACTCATGCGCAGGGGGTTCTGCTCCGGGTCGTAATCCTTGCGCAGGGGATATCCCACCCAGTCGTCGCGCAGGAACAGGCGCCGCATGTCGGGGTGGTTCAGGAACCGGACCCCGAAGTAGTCGAACACCTCGCGTTCGTTCAGTTCGGCGGCCTTCCACAGGTCGCACACCGAGGGCAGCACCGGACGCCCGCGCTCCTCCGTCAGCGTCCGCAGCACGACGTTCTCACCCGTCGCGGTCGCCTCGAGGTGGTAGACCACGCCGAAGCCCGCCTCGCCCCAGTCCATGCCCGTGAGACTGCGCAGGAAATCGAATCCGTCGGCCCGCAGACGCTCAGCCAGATCGTGAAAGCCGTCCGCCGGGACGGTGAACATCCCGTCGCCGCCTTCGGTCCATACGGCGCGGGGCTCCCATGCCGTAATCTTGTCTATGAGGTTGCTATTCATGCTTTTCTTCTCCTTCCACATTCAGTTCGTTCCCTTCGGCCGTCAGGTCGCGCCGGAGCAGTTCTTCGTACTCCTCCCGGCCCACCTGCCGGTTCACGCCGCCGAAGAACTTCTGCACCTTCACCTTGCGCTGGAGCTGCATCAGTCCGTAGAGCATCGCCTCGGGGCGCGGCGGGCACCCGGGGATGTAGACGTCGACGGGCAGGACCTTGTCCACGCCGTCGACCACATGGTACGACCGCTTGAACGGACCGCCGCTGATGGCGCAGCCGCCCACGGCGATCACATATTTGGGATCGGCCATCTGGTCGTAAAGACGCTTGAGCACCGGGGCCATCTTATGGGTGATGGTTCCGGCGACCATGATGAAGTCGGCCTGCCGCGGGGAGGCGCGGGCTACTTCGAACCCGAACCGGGCAAAGTCGTAGCGCGCGGCGCCGACGGCCATGAACTCGATGCCGCAGCAGCTCGTGGCGAACGTCAGGGGCCAGAGGCTGTTGCTGCGGCCCCACTCGATCAGCTCGTCCAGACAACCCACCATGACGTTGGTGCCGCTCTCGCGCAGCTCGGCGATCATCCGTTCGATGTACTCGTTGTCGTTGAAGTCCTCGTACTTCATCGACTTGATTTTCGGTCTTTTTATTTCCATTCCAAAGCTCCTTTCCGCCATGCATAGGCAAGGCCCAGAATCAGTACCAGCAGGAAAAAGAGGATGCTCACCAGTCCGTAGACACCCAGATCCTGCACGACCACGGCCCACGAGAAGAGAAACACCGTCTCGACGTCGAACATCAGGAAGAGGATGGCGAAGAGGTAGTAACCCACCTTGAACTGCATCCACGAGCGGCCGCGCGTCGGGATGCCGCATTCGTAGGCTTCGCCCTTCTGGGGGTTGTACGAACGCGGCGAAATGGCGCGGGCGATACCCAGCGCGACTGCGACCAGCGCAATGGCCGTAAGGATGACGACCACCAACAGCGTAAAATACATATGCGATTGTTTTACGAATTATATTCGGCGCATGAAAACGCCACAAATCCGGGAAGACGACTCCCGGAGAAACATAACTGAAAAAGGGAAAGGGCTAAATCCGGATGCGCTCCAGCGAGTAGACGTAATAATCCACGGGATCGGCATGCAGGACCCGCGAACGGGTGCGCATCACCACGCCGGCGTCGTAAGCCGCAGCGGCAGCCGTGCGGGAGTCGCCGAGCAGACGGACGACAGCTTTGTGGTCCGTCGGCGCGACGGGGGCCTCGATCGAGGCGCTGCACGAACAGAGGGCGACGGAGAAATAGTTGCGGACGGCTGCCGGGGGACACGCCGTCACCGTCTCGTCGAGCGAAGGCTGTACGCCTCCCGCGTCCTGAAACGAGGTGTCTCCAAGATTTCCCGCCAAAGCAAAGAGCAGCAGGATCAACATATATCGAAGTCTCTCCAACATTCCGTTCGAATCGCAGTTTCTGCGGTGCGAAGATACGGTCTTTTACGCAGAAAAGCACATTGGCGAACCAAAAAAATAACAAAAAGGCGAATTTTGATTACAAATTCGCCATTCCGGACACGAAAAAAAGCCGCCTCCCGGAAACGGGAAGCGGCAGCGGTACAGGGTGCCCGGAGGGCTATTTTTGGGCGTAACGCTCCTCCACGACACGCCAGTCGACGATGTCCCACAGCGCGGCGACGGCGTCGGCGCGGCGGTTGCGGTAGTCGATGTAGTAGGCGTGTTCCCAGACGTCGATCGCCAGCAGCGGCTTCAGACCCCGGCACATCGGATTGCCGGCATTCGGTTCGGCGACGACGACCAGTTTACCGTCCCCGTCCTCGGCCAACCACACCCAGCCCGAACCGAACAGCCCGGCGGCGGTCTGTCCCATTTGTGTCTTCAGCCCGTCGAACGAGCCGAAACTGCGGTTGACGGCCTCGAGCAACTTGCCCGAAGGCGCTTTCTGCGGCTTCGGGGAGAGTCCTTCGAAGAAAAACTCGTGGTTCCAAGCCTGCGCGGCGTTGTTGAAGATCGCGCCGTCGGCCGAGAGGATGATGTCCTCGAGCGGCTGTGCGGCAAAGGGCGTGTCGAGGATCAGCTCGTTGAGCTTGGCGACATAGCCCGCATAGTGCTTGTCGTGGTGGTAGTGCATCGTCTCGCCGGAGATCGCCGGTTCGAGCGCATCGTATGCGTAGGGCAGGTCCTGCGGCGTGAAGCGCGGTTCGGCTGCGGTATCGTTCGTTGCCATAATCAAAGGAATTACGAATAAGGTGATAAATTGAGTCATATACAGCTATTTTTAGGGTTCTTCATCGGCTTCGAAAGCCCATTTGCCTTTGCCGCAGACGGGGCACACCCAGTCGTCGGGCAGCGCATCGAACGGCGTGTTCCGGCCCACATTGTGCTCCGGGTCGCCCAGCACGGGATCGTAGATGTATTTGCAGCAGGTGCAACGGTATTTTTGCATGGTATCCGAAATATCAATTCGACATTTTTTCGAACAAATAGAGTGCCCGCTTTCACAAAAATACAAAATTTTTGTATTTTTGGTAAAAATACCTACCGAATCGCAACCTAAAACCCACCCTGCAATGACACTTCCATACGCCGAACCGTACAAAATCAAGATGACCGAGGCCATCCGCACCTCCACGCGCGAGGAGCGCGAAGCTTGGATTCGCGAAGCCCGCTACAACCTCTTCAAGCTGCGCGCGGACGAGGTGACGATCGACCTGCTGACCGACTCGGGCACGGGCTCGATGTCCGACCGCCAGTGGGCCGCGATGATGACCGGCGACGAGAGCTACGCCGGAGCGTCGTCCTATTTCCGGCTCCGGGAAACCGTCACGACGCTCTTCGGAATGCCGTGGTTCCTGCCCACGCACCAAGGGCGCGCCGCCGAGAACGTCATTTTCTCGGCGCTGCTCAAAGCGGGCGACATCGTCCCGGGCAACTCGCACTTCGACACCACGAAGGGCCACATCGAGTTCCGCCGCTGCCACGCCGTGGACTGCACGATCGACGCCGCGGCCGACACCCAGCTCGAACTGCCGTTCAAGGGCGAGATGGACCTCTCCAAACTCGAAGCCGTGCTGCGCGAAAATCCGCGCGAAAAGGTACCCTGCGTGGTGCTGACCGTCACCAACAACACCGCCGGGGGCCAGCCCGTATCGATGCGCAACATCCGCGAAACGGCCGAACTGTGCCGCCGCTACGGGGTGCCCCTGCTGATGGACTCGGCGCGCTTCGCCGAAAACGCCTACTTCATCAAGACCCGCGAGGAGGGTTACGCTTCGAAGACGATCAAGGAGATCGTGCACGAGATGTTCACCTATGCCGACATCATGACCATCTCGGCCAAGAAGGACGGCGTCATGAACATGGGCGGCTTCGTGGCGATGCGCTCCGAAGAGCTCTACAAGCAGACCATGTCGTTCAGCATCCTATTCGAAGGCTACGTCACTTACGGCGGCATGTCGGGGCGCGACATGGACGCGCTGGCCGTGGGACTCGACGAGAATACGGAGTTCGAACAGCTCGACGCCCGCATCCGGCAGGTGAAGCTGCTGGGCGACCTGCTGGACGAATACGGCGTACCCTACCAGCGGCCGGCCGGCGGACACGCCATCTTCGTCGACGCCAAAAAAGTGCTGCCGAATCTCCCCAAAGAGCAGTTCATCGCCCAGACGCTGGCCGTGGAACTCTATCTCGAGGCGGGCATCCGCGGCGTGGAGATCGGCTCGATTCTCGCCGACCGCGACCCCGACACCCACGAGAACCGTTACCCCGCGCTCGAACTGCTGCGGCTGGCCATTCCCCGCCGGGTCTACACCGACAACCACATCCGCGTGATCGCCGCCGCCTGCCGCAACATCTACGAGCGCCGTGCGGAGATCACCACGGGTTACCGCATCACCTTCGAGGCGCCGATCCTGCGCCATTTCACCGTCGAACTCGATAAAATCCGATAACGAATCATGAAACGAATCCTTCTCACACTGGCCGCGCTCGGCACGGCCCTCACGATGCAGGCAAAAGTCGTCCTGCCCGGCATTTTCGGCGACAACATGGTGCTCCAGCAGCAGTCCGAAGCGCAGTTCTGGGGCAAGGCCGCTCCCGGAAAGAAAGTCACCATCCGCCCCTCGTGGAGCTCGCAGCCCGTGACCGCCGCCGTCGGCAAGGACGGCCGCTGGCAGGTCGCCGTGCCGACCCCGGCTGCCGGAGGTCCCTATACGATCGAGCTGAGCGACGGCGAGCCGCTGACGCTCCGCGACGTCCTGATCGGCGAGGTGTGGCTCTGCTCCGGGCAGTCGAACATGGAGATGCCCGTGCGCGGATTCAACAACCAGCCCGTCGAAGGTTCGGCCGACGCAATCATGCGGGCCAAGGCCGCGACGCCGATCCGCCTCTGCACCGTGAACCGTGCCACGGCCCGCACCCCGCAGGAGGAGTGCACGGCCCGATGGCAGCAGCACACCCCCGAAGCCGTCGCCGCGACGAGCGCCACGGCCTACTTCTTCGCACGCTACCTGCAGGAGGTGCTGGAGGTTCCCGTGGGCGTCATCGTCACCTGCTGGGGCGGCACGCCCGTCGAGACGTGGATGGACCGCGAAACGATGAGCGCATTCAAGGAGTTCGACCTCTCGTTCCTCGACGGCGAGGCCCGGATCGAAAAACCGGAGATGAAACCCTGCGGACTCTATAACGCCATGATCGCACCGCTCGTACCCTATACAGTCAAGGGATTCCTCTGGTATCAGGGCGAATCGAACCGACTGCGGCCCGACCAGTACCGGGCGCTGATGCCGGCTTTTGTGAAGATGCTCCGCGAACGCTGGGCACAGGGCGAACTGCCGTTCTACTATGTGCAGATCGCGCCCTACCGCTATGAGAACCCCGACGAAGTGGGTTCGGCCCTGCTGCGCGAAGCCCAACTGCGCAACCTGCAGGACATCCCCGCGAGCGGCATGGCCGTGACGCTGGACATCGGCAACGAAAACTGCATCCACCCTGCCCAAAAAGAGCAGGTCGGCACACGTCTGGCATGGCTGGCGCTGTCGAAAACCTACGGCATGAAGGGCATCGACGCCGACACGCCCGTACTCGAGAAGATGGAAATCGCCGGCAACAAAGCCTGCCTGACCTTCCGCACTGGCCGCGAGGGCCTCGCCCCGCTGGGCGACACGCTCACGGGCTTCGAGATCGCCGGTGCCGACCGCGTGTTCCACCCCGCCACGGCCCGGATCAGGAAGGGCAACGGCCGCCTGATCGTCTCGAGCGATGCCGTTGCGGAGCCCGTCGCCGTGCGCTATGCGTTCCGCAACTACGCCGAAGCGACGCTGTTCAACAGCTCCGGCATCCCCGTCTCCTCGTTCCGCACCGACGACTGGGAGGTGAAATGACAAACCAAAGGGCCGGATTCTGTCGAATCCGGCCCTTTGCGTCATATCCGGTTCAGCGCCGAGAGAATCTTCCGGTTGGCGCAGTCGATCACCGAACTCTCCAGCGAAGAGAGATAAATCCGGGTCGTGCGCTCGGAGGTATGTCCCATGCCTGCGCTGATGACCGTAATCGGCACCCGGTGGTTGCGCGCCGCCGTCGCCCAACTGTGGCGCGACGTGTAGGACGAAAGGTTGCCCTCGAACCCGAGACGCTGTGAAAGCCGTTTCAGCAGGCGGTTGTAATAGTTCAGCGCCACCTGATACTGCCCATAGGCCCTGCCGGGCTCCTCGGCCGTCAGCAGCGGAAAGACATAGGGCGTGCTCCGGGTGCGCCATTCGTACCGCCGGACAATCTCCCGCATACACGCCTCCAGACGCACGGTCATCTGCTGTCCCGTCTTGCGCCGCACATAACGGATCTCGCCGCCCGAAATGTCGCATTTCCGCAGGAAAGCCATATCGATAAACGCCATGCCGCGCGTACAGTAGCTGAAGATAAAGAGGTCGCGGGCCAGCGTCAGGGCAGCCGAGGCACTCAGGTCGAGGTTCCGGAGACGACCGATGAGCCGCTCGTCGACGGCCCGTTTCCGGGTGTGGTCGATGCCCGTATAGACGCTGCCGAAGGGAAAACGCTGCTCCGTAAGGTGCTGCCGGACGGCTTTGTTGTAGACGGCGCGGAGGTTGCGCATGTAGAACGACACGGTGTTGCGGACGACGCCACGCCGCATGAGGTAGGCGCTGTACTCCTCGACCAGCGGCTCGGTGAGGGCCGCAAACGGGAGGTCCGCACCGCCGAGAAAATCCGAAAAACTGTTGAGCGTCCGCGCATAGTTGCGCGCCGTCCCCAGCCGCCCTTCGGCTGTCAGCCGGGTGATTTGTCCACGAAGAAATGCCAGTACGGTGGCGTCACAATGCGGTGTACGGAACCGGGCGACGACCTCGTCCGCCGTGTACGGACGTCCTTCGAGCGTCAGGTCGCGGACGATACGCAGCAGCAGGGCCACGTCGCTGTCGATGCGATGCCGGAGCACGGACGCCTCGCCCGGAAACGGCCGGATATGCCCGGCTTCGGCGTCCCACCACTCGGGCAGGATGCGGATGCGGGTGGCGACACGGCGGACCTGACGGCCGTGCGTCACCTGATAACAGATACTCCCGGCCTTGCCCGGGACACGCGAAATGCGGAATTTTACCTTTACGGAAGTTGTCATAATTGAAGGAATTTTGTTCCGAAAGGTCGCAATTATCATACATTTCGCATACGAACAAAGGACGGCACGGATGGACCGTAACAAATACGTCCCACTCGTGCCGCCCTAAAATGAAAGCAGGGATGCCCCTGCAAAACCGAAAATCAGATCAAAGTCTCGAGTATCTGCACGGCATTGAGCGCCGCGCCTTTCTTGATCTGGTCGCTCACGCACCAGAACGTCAGTCCGTTGTCGCAGGTCAGGTCCCTGCGGATGCGGCCCACATAAACGGGGTCCTTGCCGGCGATGAACAGTGGCATCGGGTAGATCTTTTCCGCCGGTTCGTCCATCAGCACCACGCCGGGTTCCTTGGCGAAAGCCGCGCGGGCCTCCTCCACCGACACCGGACGCTCGGTCTCGAGCCATACGCTCTCCGAGTGGGCACGCATCACCGGAACGCGCACGCAGGTCGCCGACACGCGGATGTCCGAGTGCATGATCTTGCGCGTCTCGTGGAACATCTTCATCTCCTCCTTCGTGTAGTCGTTGTCGGTGAAGACGTCGATATGCGGGATCACGTTATAAGCTAACTGGAAAGCGAATTTCGACACCGTGGGCTCCTTGCCGGCTCCGATCTCGGCATATTGCGTCTCAAGCTCCGTCATGGCGGCGGCTCCGGCGCCGCTGGCCGACTGGTAGGTCGAGACGTGCACGCGGGTGATGTGCGAGACCTTCTCGACGGCGTTCAGCGCCACGACCATCTGGATCGTCGTGCAGTTGGGATTGGCGATGATACGGCGGGGCGCATTCTTCGCATCCTCGGGGTTGACCTCCGGCACCACGAGGGGCACGTCGGCATCCATGCGGAAGGCGCTCGAGTTGTCGATCATGATCGTGCCGTGTTTGGTGATCGTATCGGCGAACTCGCGCGAGGTTCCCGCCCCGGCCGAGGTCAGGGCGAAATCGATCCCCTTGAAATCGTCGTTGTGTTGCAGCAGCTTGACCTCGATCTCCTTTCCGCGGAACTTGTATTTTCGTCCTGCACTGCGCTGAGAACCGAACAGCACGAGTTCGTCCACCGGAAGCGTACGCTCCTCCAAAATCCGCAGAAATTCTTGGCCCACAGCACCGCTGACGCCCACAATAGCAATTTTCATCCTGATAAAGTCAATAAAGTGATCATCGTTCCCGCTCGGACGAACCGTACACGGAAGCTCCGGGGGCAAATATAACGAATTCAGCAGAAAATGCAAAAAAATCGGCCGGCACAATGGCCGGCCGCAATCATCAATCAAAGAAGTCGTCCTCGTCGGAGTTATCCGGCCCCGCGGGATCGGCCTCCTCGTCGCAATCGTAGCGGGGCATCATCGCCGGACGCAGGAACTGGTCCCCGCGGCCGATGCCCAGACGACCGTCGTCGTAGACCTTCTTCATGAAGTCGCCGACGATCGGCAGGGCCATCACACTGCCCTCGCCGCCGCGAATAAAGTGCACCGACTGGTCTTCGCCGCCGACCCAAGCCCCTGCGACGAGCTTCGGAGCCACGCACATGAACCACGCGTCACGGTTCTTGTTCGACGTTCCGGTCTTGCCGCCGATCTCCACGTCGTTGAACCCGAACTGCCATTTCAGGCGGCCCGCCGTTCCCGAATTGACCACGCCCTGCAGCATCGTGAGCATCGTGTAAGCCGTGCGTTCGCTGATGGCGTCCTGCGACTGGGGGATGAACGAGGCGATCAGGTTGCCCTGCCGGTCCTCGATGCGCGTCACGAAGATCGCATCGGTGTGTACGCCCTGATTGGCAAAGGTCGAGAAGGCGCTCACCAGTTCGTAGACGTTCGACTCCGAGGAGCCGAGGGCCAGCGCCGGCACGGGATCGATGTAACTGCGGATGCCCATGTTATGGATGAAGTCGGCCACGGCCGCGGGCTGCTTGGCCTGCTTCATAATCCACGCCGAATAGTTGTTGCGGCTGCGCGCAAGGCCCCAGCTCAGGGGATGCAGCACCCCGTCGTACTCGACGTTGCCGGCCTCCTTGGGCGACCACGCCGTGCCGTTGGCCGTCTCGATGGTCGTCGGCAGGTTCGGAACCATCGTGCAGGGGGTCATCCCCAAGTGGTCGATGGCGAAGGTATAGACGAAGGGCTTGATCGTCGAACCGATCTGCCGCTTGCCCTGACGGGCCATGTCGTACTTGAAGTAACGGAAGTTAGGCCCTCCGACATAGGCTTTTACGAAGCCCGTGCGGGGATCGAGCGCCACCATCGAGGCCCGCATGATCCGTTTGTGGTGGAGGATCGAGTCGCGCGGGGTCATCAGCGTGTCGCGCTCGCCCTTGTAGGTGAAGACCTTCATGTTGCAGGGCTTGTCGAACGCAGCCTGTATCTGCTTCTCGCTCGCCCCGGCGTTCTTCATCTCGCGGTAGCGGTCCGAATAGCGGATGGCGTGGCGCATGATGCGCTCGCGCTCCGCACGGTCGGCGTCGATGAAGAGCGTCTTCGTATTGCGGAACTGCGCGTCCATCTTG
Source organism: Alistipes provencensis (assembly GCF_900083545.1). Taxonomy (NCBI): domain Bacteria; kingdom Pseudomonadati; phylum Bacteroidota; class Bacteroidia; order Bacteroidales; family Rikenellaceae; genus Alistipes; species Alistipes provencensis. Next base: position 474,295 of record NZ_LT559262.1, read on the forward strand.
GGCTGGATCTCCTTCTCCATCTGCCGCTGCACGGCCTGTTCGGCATAAGCCTGCATCACGGAGTTGATCGTGGTATAGATTTTCAGTCCGTCGCGGTAAATATTGTAGGGCGTGCCGTCGGCCTTGCGGTTCTTGAGGCACCAGCCGTAGAGCGGATTCTCGTCGTACTCCTTCACCGCTTGGTCGTAATCCCATTCGTTATAGAACTGACTGCGCTTGGGCCGCTCGGCATTCATCACCAGACGCAGCATCTCGCGGAAATAGGTCGCCGAACCCTCGTTATGCGATATGGGTTTGTAGTTCAGCACGATGGGCAGCGCCGCGATCGAGTCGCGCTGTCGGCGCGTCAGCGCCCCGGCCTCCTCCATGCGCGAAAGCACGAGGTTGCGGCGCGCAATGGCATTGTCCGGATTGCGCACGGGGGAATAGCGCGTCGGAGCGTTCACCACCCCTACCAGCACGGCAGCCTCCTGCACGTTCAGTTCGTCGGGCTCCTTGTTGAAGAAGGTATGGGCCGCCGACTTGATGCCGTAGGCGTTCGAGCCGAACTCCACCGTATTGAGGTACATCGCAACGATCTCCTCCTTGGTGTAGTTGTATTCGAGTTTGAGGGCCGTGATCCACTCCTTGAGTTTCGACGTCACGAGCTTGGCCTTGCGGACGATGGCGCCGCGGTTGCGGGCCGTGTCGCGCGGAAAGAGGTTCTTGGCCAACTGCTGAGTGATGGTCGAGCCGCCGCCCTGCGAGGTGTTCTGCAACAGCAGGGTCTTCACGGCCACACGCGCCAGCGAGGGGATGTCGATGCCCGAGTGGCTGCGGAAGCGGATGTCCTCGGTCGAAACGAGCGCCGCGACGATCGGCGGCACCTCGTGCTCGCCCAGACGGATGTGGAGCGTCGAGTCCGAGGGAAAGAGGTCGGCATACTGCACATAAGAACGGTTCTGGACGAAGAACGAGCCGATGACCTTGCCGTCCTCGGAATAAATCTCCGTGGCGAGGTTGCTGCGGGGGTTCTCCAGCTCCTCGAACGAGGGCATGCGTCCGAACACGCCCAAAGCCGTCAGCAGCAGCATCACGGCCAGAAGCGCGAAAGGCGCAAGCGCCACGCACCAGATCCATTTTATCGTTTTCGGGCTCACGCCTGTCTTTTTACGTTGTGTCATACGACCGAATTTTGCGGTAAAGATACGAATAAGCGAGGGCAATGTCAAATTTATTTGAACATTGCCGAGCGGGAGTATCTAAGGCGAAGCCAAAGATACAAATTATTCCTTAAAACGGCAGTCCCACCGACGCCGCAAACCACATGCTGCCCTTCGAGGGCTTGTAGCATGACAGTTTGAAGGTCGAGGTGGCCGACGCCGGCTGGCGGAAGGCGTTGAAGTCGACGACGAGGTCGCCGCCCACGGACCAGATACGCCGCCAGACGTCATGCCCTGCGTCGCGGAACTGCGCATAGTCGCCGCCCGCGTTGAGCCGGATGCGCTTGATGTAGATTACCGAGCCAATGCCGCCCTCGGGACACCACACCGGCAGTTGGTAATCGAGCGACACGGCCGTGTAGTTGTTCGAAAGAATATCCGCCGAGGTGTATCCGCGGGGAATGAGGCGCGTCGAGCGGTAGCTGAGCGGCGAATAGCCCGAGGGGTATTTGTAGCCTCCGAGCGACGTCTGGTAAGTGGCGGCCACTTTCAGCGAATTGTGCAGCGCGAATCCCGGCAGGTAAGCCTGCCCGTAGAACGAGATCAGGTCGCTGAAATGGGAGTTCGCGGGATTGAACGTGTAGTTCGTGCTGAGGGTGTAGCCCCAGCGGGGTGCAATGTCGCGGTGGGACATGCGCACCTGATCCGAAAAGCCCACGCCGAACGAGAGTTTGTGCAGTCCCTTGCGGAATCCGACATGCTGGATGTTGGAGATCAGCCCGCCCTGCCCCCATTCGATCTCCCGCATATTGGCGACCATGCCGTTGGAGTAGTTCCAGCCCGTCGAGACGGAGAGCTGGCGCGTATGGTAGCCCTGCTGGAAGTAGAGCGGCAGCGTGGCCGACAGTCCTACGGAGTAGTATTTGTCGGGCGCCGGACGCGACTGGTATTCGTATTTCCCGGTCTGCTGGTTATACTGACCGAGCGAATAGAAGAGCTGGTTGCCGCCGTAGGAAGCGTCGAGGTCGAAGCGCACGCCCAGTCCGAAGTAGCGCACCCCGAGGTTCACCAGCGAACCCTCGCTGCGGTTCCAGCCGTAAGAGGCGTATGCCTCGGTGTTCGACAGGAGGTTCTGCGACAGGAGCGTGAAGCCCAGATTGAGGTCGATGACGTGTTCGTCGACCGCCGCAAAGGGATTGAAAGCCAACGGCATCCAACTGTGGACATTGACCAGATTGGGCACCTTGCGGTAACGCTTCGCGCGGAACTCTCCCGACTGCTCGACGGAGTCGATGCGCGTATAGCTCACCGTATCGAGGTTCACCACGTCCCAGCGCTTGCGGGGCGGATTGACGAGGTTGACCGGCAGACGCGACGACACGACGGGGATCAGCGCGCTGTCCGCCGCCTGCTCCGTGACGCGGTAGCCGCGGCGGTCGTAGGTCGTCAGCAGCACGCGGCCGTCGGCCGGAGCCGGCGAGAAGGAGCCGTAGGCCGAGGTCGAGATACGGTATTCGCGGCGGGCCATCAGGTCGTAGCAATGCGCCTCGTCCTTGCCCGAAGCGATCGAGCCGTAGTAGAGTTTGCCGTCCGCGGCCCGGAGGTTCGAAAGGGTGATGTAGGCCCCCTCGGTGATCGGATGGACCCCTTCGCTGTCGATGCGGCCGATCCACATGCCGCTGTCGTCGGTGATGAGGACGTACCACGCCACCGTCAGGTCGTCCCACGCCAGCCCGTGCACCTCGGCCCGGTCGGGCGTCGAAAGACGCCGTTCGGGTTCCGCACCGCGCTGCACGACGACCGTATAGCGGCCGTCGGGATTGTACTCGACCCAGCCCAGTTGGTCCGGTGTCTCCACCGGAAAGAGCGCCCGGCGGCGTCCGGCGACCGAGCGGGGTACGCCGTCGGCGAGGTCCATATAACAAAGCTGCGAGTTGACGCGCTGTTCGAAGAGCTTCGAGCGGCGGTATTCGGTCCACCAGACCCGTTCCCCGTTCAGCGAGGGGCGCGTCGAGACCTGTCCCGTGTAACAGATATGCTGCTCCTCACCCGTGCGGCGGTCGATCCGCACGAAGCGCGACACACGGTCGAGGTCGGTCTTGAGCGACAAGACGGCAGTATCGCCCAGCGGCAGGGGCCACTGGTAGGTGGTATAATTCTTCTCGGGGAGATCGGTCAGGGTCGCGGCGCTGTCCTCCTCCGCGGGCAGCGAATCCCAGTAGTGTTCCAGTTCGTCGAACGTCTCGCGGAAGAGTTTCGAAACGTTGGTTTTGTAGAATTTGCCCAGCGCGACGCGCGTGGTGGCCAGCACATAGGGGTTGCGCGAGCCGTACCACGCGACCTTGTCCCAGACATTCTCGCCGTAACGCTCATAGGCATAGGAACATATCTGGTAGCCCAGTTCGTAGTGATCGGGAATGTAGTCGCGGTAGGAGCCGCAGAACCAGCGGTCGATGTTGCGGCGTTCGCGGCCGACACTGCCCATCGCACGGTAGGCCATCGAGAACGAAGGCTGCAAACCCCGGCCGAACGACGACATCATCGTCTCGGACATCACGGCGTCGCCCTCCATGGCCCAGATCGGCATGCACAGCAGGCCGATGGTCGAACCCTGCTGTCCCAGCACATAGCTCAGGGCGCGGATGACGCCCCGGTCGAGGTTGTTGTACTGCACGGCATGGCGGTATTCGTGGGCCACGAGCTGTTTGTACCACGGCATCGAGTAGCCCTCGATGGCCGGCGAGGTGAGGAACTCCACGCGCTTGGGGAGGTACATGACCAGTCCGTTCGACTGGAAATTCTCGGGGTGCATGACGAAAGGAATGCGCATCGGACCATGGCGGAAGCCGTAGGAGATGTCGGGCTGCACGGTGCGGATGTAGAACAGCGTGCGCCGGGCGACGGCCGAAACGGTGTCGGGATAGATCATCCGCACGTCGGGCGTGCGGATCGTCGACCATTTCATCGGGGCGTCCGAACCCCATGTGTAGTACTGTGCAGCGGCGCGCTCGGCACAGCAGACGGCGCCGAGCGCCGCGAGCAGGAACAACAGCCGGCGCACGTCAGTTGCCGGCTTTCTTGCAACGGTAACCGCTGCGGGTTAGAATATCGACTACGCGGTCGCGGTGGTCGCCCTGAATGATGATCTCACCCTCTTTGGCAGCGCCTCCGACGCCGCATTTGGTTTTCAGCAGGCGTGCCAGCTCCTGCAGGTCCCCGTCGCAGCCCACGAAGCCTTTGACGAGGGTCACGACCTTGCCGGCCCGCTGCTTGCGGTCTAGCCACACCCGCAGGTCCTGCCGTGCCGGGGGCAGGGTTTCCGCCTCGGGCTCATCGGCCGTTTCGTATTTGAAGCCGGGATCGGTCGAATAGACCATCCCCAACCGCGCTTTCCAGTCGTTGTCCGCCATAGCTGTTCAAATGGTTGAAATAAAACGCCGGAACGGGCGAATTATTTTTTGCAAAGATAGAAAAAAGAACGGACGGCTCCAAAACCGAATCGCGTGCGGCCCCACCGGAACTACTCGGCATACTCCTTTCTGTAAATAGCGTAGAACGCCGCACGCAGCTCCTCGACGGTGCCGATCATCATATAAACGTCATAAGTATAGGAGAGTCCCTCCGTGATGGCGAAGATGCGGATCGGTGCGAAATAGGAGCATGCCCCGCTCGTGGGACCTCCGGGACCCGAGCCGAAGCGGTAGGTCGTCGAAAGTTCCGTTCCGGGCGTGTAGACGCCGATGCCCCACCCCGTGTCGTCGACATACGCCGCCCAATGCTCCGTGCGGCTGCGCTCCTCGTTGCTGCCGGTCAGGTCCAACCGTCCCGGGACTTCGGATTTGAGTTCGCCGCCCGTCCACGGCTTGTCGCCGTCGTAAAAGACATAATTCTTCAGGTCCCAGTCCACGAACACGGCAGGCACCTCCTGCGACGTGGCGGGATGGTCCGTAGCCCCCGAACCGCGGTTGCTGAACGTATAGCGGATGTGAGCGATACGGCCCTCGAGGGTGATCGACTCGATCATCCGGCATTCGGAGATGGGTTTCCCCGAGGCCCAGTGCATCGGAATGGTCGTGACGCGCAGCGAACTCTGCTCCACCTTTTGTTCGGTGACTTCGGCCTTCTGGCCCTGCCAACTGCCGCCCTGAATCGGATTCCACACCCAGGGAGTGCCGTTCCACACGCTCCCGTCCGCCTCGCCGTAGTAGGACTGCTGCACGAAGCGGCCCTCGTCGCAGTGATTCAGCAGGTTGCGTTTGGTGTTGACCTCCGAGAAGTGGAACACCGCGCCGCCGCGGTCCATGTCCACGCCCAACTGAATTTCACCGTTATTGATATAGGTGGCATCCTCCATTCCGGTCTCGGGCCAAGGCTCGATGGGAGGAGCCGTTTTCTTGTCGTCGGAGCAGGCTGCGGCTCCGAGCAGCAGCAAAAGCAGTAAGGTTCGCATGGGTTTCATTGTTCAGGTTTTCGGCGAAGATAATGAAAAAAGTGCGACAAATACTCACTTAATCGTTTAAATTTCAATAATCGCTGAAAATTTGCCGGACCGTGTGATTCGAATGTGCCGAAATATGCTACCTTTGGTGTCGTAACGACACGTTTATCAGTCGGAAAGTTTGCCGTACCGCCTGCGATCCGGTTTTGAACTCTTCCGGTCTTTTCGTATATTGTAAGAATATGGCTAAAAAGTTCCGCGAAAAACTGCGCCGGTTCAATCCGTTCTCGCAGCCGGCGACGCTCGACCAGCTTCCCAAACCCCTGCCCGCCAACCCCGACCAGCGGCTGGTGAAGGTCTACGTCGAAGGCTACGAGGATGTGGCTTTCTGGCGCGGCATCTTCGACCATTTCCAGAATCCCTACCTGCGGTTCGAGATTTCGGTGCCCGACCGCGGCGACCTGCCCAAAGGCAAGAAGGTGCTGATGGGGATGATCCCCCGCTCGTCCGAGGAGCTGATCCTCTGCGTCGATTCCGACTTCGACTACCTCTTCGCCAACCGCACGCCGCAGTCCAAAGAGGTCAACAACAGCAAGTTCATGTTCCACACCTACGCCTACGCCACCGAGAACTACCTCTGCTACGCCCCCTCGCTGCACAACGTCTGCGTGAAAGCCACCAAGAACGATACGCGCATCTTCGACTTCGTAAAGTTCATGCACGAATACTCGTGCACGATCTACCCGCTGTTCGTCTGGTACGCCTACTCGGCACAACTGGCCTCGGAGAACATCTTTCCGCTGATCGACTTCAAACAGTCGGTGCGCATCGGCTACCTCGACATCGAGAACAACGGCGAGAAGACGCTGGAGTGGCTGCAGCGCAATGTCACCAAGCGCGAGAACCTGCTCCGCCAGCGCAACCCGCGGATGATCGAGCCGATGAAGGTATTCGAGGAGCAGCTCAAGGAGCGCGGGCTGAGTCCCGAGAGCGCCTACCTGTTCATGCACGGCCACACGCTGATGGACAACGTCGTGATGATCGCCCTGAACACCGTGTGCGAGAAGCTGCGGGCGATGTCGATCGCCAAGATCACCGCGTCGAAGAAGCAGGGCGTAGCGCTCAAGAACGAGATGTCCAACTACACCAACTCGCTGCGCTCGATCCGCGACGTGCTGCTCGACAACGAAAACTACACCAAATGCGCGCTCTACAAACGGCTGGAGCGCGACATCGAACGCTATATCGCCCGCACGATCTGGAACATGAAGCGCGGCGGCGAGATCAAGGACACCTCGATGATCGGCATCATCCACCGGCTCCGGCAGGGGCAGGAGTAGGATGAACTAAAAAAGGAGTGTTGCTAACACTCCTTTTTCCGTACCACACGCACCGTGGACTGCGTCGCCTGCCGCACGAAGACCTGCGGCCCGCGGGCATATTTGCGCCACAGCTCGTCGGTATAGCCGCGCACGGTCAGCAGTTCCATGTTCTCGGCCTTCATCACGTCGAAGCCCGCCTCGCGCAGCGCCTCGATCGCCTCGTCGATGTGCCACGAGTTGTCGACACAGAGACTCAGGTTCACGGCCGAGTTGTGGATCAGATTGGCCTTGATGCGGAAACGCTCCAGCAGCGAGAAGATCGTGGCGAATTTCTCCTCCAGCACGAACGAAAAGTCGCGCGAACGGATCGTCAGCAGCACCTGATCCTTCTTGAGAATCAGGATGGGCACGTCGACCGGAGCCGACATGCCGCGGATGACCGTGCCGGGTTTGCGCTTGTCGCCGAAAGGACGCACATAGAGCGGGATGTTCTTGTTCTGGAGGGGTTTGATCGTTTTGGGATGGATGATCTGGGCACCGCTGTAAGCCAGCTCGATGGTGTCGAGGTAGTTCAGTTCGGTGATCTGCACGGCATCGGGGAACGCCTTCGGGTCGGCGTTCATCACGCCGTCCACATCCTTCCACACCGACATCGACTCGGCGTCGAGGATGTTGGCCACCACGGCCGCCGAATAATCCGAGCCCTCGCGGCCCAGCGTCGTGGTCGTGCCGTCGGGGGCGCCGCCGATGAATCCCTGTCCGATGAAGATATTCTCGCCGCACTCGCCCAGCGCGTTTTTCAGCAGCGTCGTCGAAGCCTCGATGTCCACCCCGGCATCCTTGTGGCGCTGCTCGGTGAGGAAGCAGCGGCGCATGTCGATCCAGCGGTTGGGAACCCCGGCGTAATTGAGGTATTCGGAGATGATCGTCGTCGAGACCAGCTCGCCGCAGGCCACGATCGTGTCGTACCACAACTCGGCATCGGCCGGTTTATAGACGGTCTCCACGGCCACTTTCTCCAGTTCGTCGAACAGCGCGTCGACCGCCGGCAGGCTTTTGGGGCCGTGCCACAGGTCGTCGATGATCTCCGCGTGGTATTTGCGCAGTTCCCCGACATGCTCCAGCGAGAACTGTTTGTCGCCCCTCTGCAATCCTTCGAACACCTTTTCCAGCGCATTGGTCGTCTTGCCCATCGCCGAGACGATGATGAAGAGGTTCTGCTCGTCGTCGATGATTTTGCGCAGGTTTCTCACGCCGTCGGCATTCCGCACCGACGCGCCTCCGAATTTATAGACCTTCATGTTATCTCATTTTTTAACCTAACGTACCTTCCTTACCGTCCGGAGGCAACCAACCGCCGGACTCCCGCGGCCGTTGGCCGCGTCTTCAAATCTACCCCACCCCAAACCCCTCCCTCGGGAGGGGCTTGTCGCGACGCAACCGGAATTTCAGCCGGAATACGGGCGGATAGTGTCTGAAATCCTATTTTTTCACCGCCTTATACGCCACCCCGATATTCTGGAACAGGAATGCGTACTGATCCGTCGCTTCGTCGATGCGCTTCGAGGTGGGTTTGCCGGCGCCGTGGCCCGCTTTCGACTCGATGCGGATCAGGATCGGGGCGTCACCCGCCTGAGCGTGCTGCATCGCAGCCGCGAACTTGAACGAGTGGGCCGGAACGACACGGTCGTCGTGGTCGGCGGTGGCCACCAGCGTCGCGGGGTATTTCACGCCCTCCTTGATATTATGCAGCGGGGAATACTTGTAAATATAGGAGAACTGCTCCTCGTTGTCCGACGAGCCGTACTCCACGGCCCAGCCCCAGCCGATGGTGAACTTGTGGTAGCGCAGCATGTCCATCACGCCGACGGCCGGGAAACAGACGGCATAGAGGTCCGGGCGCTGCACCTCGCAGGCGCCGACCAGCAGGCCGCCGTTCGAACCGCCGCGAATGGCCAGTTTGTCCGGCGAGGTGTATTTCTCGGCCACGAGGTATTCGGCCGCGGCGATGAAGTCGTCGAAGACGTTCTGCTTGTTTTCGAGCATGCCGGCCTTGTGCCACGCCTCGCCGTACTCCGAACCGCCGCGCAGGTTGGCCTCGCAGTAGATGCCGCCCTGCTCGACGAAGAGGATCGTCGTCGGGGTGAATCCGGGGGTGAGGTTGATCTGGAAACCGCCGTAGGCGTAAAGCATGCAGGGGTTCTTGCCGTCGCGTTTCAAGCCCTTGCGGTAGGTGATGAACATCGGGACCTTGGTACCGTCCTTCGAGGTGAAGAACACCTGCTCGGTCGTGAACTGCGCGGGGTCGAATTTCACCTCCGGAGCCTTGTAGAGCGTCGATGTTCCCGAGGCGATGTCGTATTTGTAGACGGTCGCGGGCGAGGTGTAGTTGGTCAGCGTATAGTAAAGCTCCGCATCCTCCTTCTCGCGGTCGAAGCCGCCGACCGTACCGATGGCGGGCAGTTCGACCACACGCACCAGCTTGCCGTCGTAGTCGTACTGGCGAATCCGGCTCTGCGCATCCTCGAGATAGGAAGCGAACAGGTAGCCGCCGGCCGAGCCGACACCTTCCAACAGGTTCTTTTCATCCTCGGGAATCACTGTCGCGATCTGAGCCGGACGGTTCAGGTCGATCTTCATCAGGGCGCAGTTCGACGCATTTTCGTTGGTCACATAGTAGAGCTGGTCGTCCTTGCAGTCGACGGGCATGTAGTCCGCGTCGAAGCCCGGAAGCAGGGTGCGGAATTTCGGCTCCGAAACTTTCTTATAGAGTATTTCGGTGCCCGACGTACCCTCCGAACCCACGATGAAGAGCCACTTGCCGTCCTCGGAAGGCACGGCCGAGAAATAACGCAGCGGGTGCGCCTTGTCCTCGTAGACGAGTTTGTCGGCCGACTGGGGCGTGCCCAACCTGTGGTAGTAAACTTTCTGGAACTCGTTCTTGGACGAGTAGGCGCTCTTTTTCGGAGCGTCGTAGGCGCTGTAGTAGAATCCCTTGGAATCGGGAGCCCACCGTGCGCCCGAGAACTTCACCCAGTTGATCCGATCCGCCGCCAGCGACTTATCGGCGGTGTCCATCACACGGATCTCCACCCAGTCGGAACCCGACGCGGCAGCCGAATAGGCGAACCAGCGGCCGTCCTTCGAGAACGACATGGCGGCCAGCGCCACCGTCCCGTCGTCGGAGAGCGTATTGGGATCAAGGAACACCTCGCCCGGGGTGCCCGGCTCCTTCGTGCGCCAGATCACCGCCTGATTCTGCAAACCGTCGTTATAAGTATAGTACCACCAGTCGCCGTGCTTCGCGGGAGCGCCCTCCTTGGGGTAGTTCCACAACTCGGTCAGCCGCTCGCGGATCGCCCCGCGGAACGGGATTTGCGAGAGATAGTCCTGAGTCACGGCGTTCTCGGCGGCGACCCATACGGCCGTCGCCTCGGAATTGTCGTCCTCGAGCCAGCGGTAGGGATCGGGAACTTCGGTACCGAAATAGTTGTCCACCACGTCGCCGCGCTCGGTCTCGGGGTAAGGCAGGTGTTTGATCTGTTTCATGTTGCTGCAACTTGCCGCCACCGCCGCTGCACCGAGCAGGACGGCGACTTTGTAGGAAAAATACTTCATAATTGAACCGTTTGGGTAATGATCGGGACAAAGTTATGAAAAATTCGATATTTTCAGTAATTTTGCCTATCGAAAACAACAGACTATGTACAACGAACTCAAAACGATAATCGAGCAGGCATGGGAAGACCGCGCACTGCTTCAGAACCCCGCCACGCAGCAGGCCGTGCGGCAGGTCGTGGAACTGGTGGACAAGGGACAACTGCGCACGGCGGAACCCGTCGACCCGGCCAAAAGCGAATGGAAAGTCAACGAATGGGTCAAGAAGGCCGTGATCCTCTACTTCCCGATCCAGCCCATGCGCAAGATGGAGGCCGGCGAACTGGAGTGGTACGACAAGATGGAGCTCAAACACGGCTACGAAGAGCTGGGCGTGCGCGTCGTACCCCACGCCGTGGCCCGTTACGGCGCCTACATCGCCCCGGGAGCCATCCTGATGCCCTCCTATGTGAACATCGGCGCCTATGTCGACACCGGCACGATGGTCGACACATGGGCCACGGTCGGCTCGTGCGCCCAGATCGGACGCCACGTCCACCTCTCGGGCGGCGTGGGCATCGGCGGCGTACTGGAGCCCGTGCAGGCCGCACCGGTCATCATCGAGGACAACTGCTTCATCGGCTCGCGCTGCATCGTGGTCGAGGGGGCGCACATCTGCCGCGAGGCGGTGCTGGGTTCGAACACCGTCATCACCGGCTCGACGCACATCATCGACGTCACGGGACCCGAGCCCGTCACCTATAAGGGTTATGTGCCGCCCCGCTCGGTGGTCGTCCCGGGCAGCTACCGCAAGCAGTTCCCGGCGGGCGAATACAGCGTCACCTGCGCGCTGATCATCGGCCAGCGCAAGGAGTCCACCGACAAGAAAACGTCGCTCAACAACGCCCTGCGCGACTTCGGGGTTTCGGTATAGGCATGATCTACCGCATCGAAGAGACGACCTCCACCAACGACGACGCCCGCGACGCGAAATACCGCCACGGCGACATCGTCTGGGCCGAACGGCAGACCGCCGGGCGCGGCCAGCGGGGGCACTCGTGGACGAGCCCCGAGGGGCAGAACCTCACCTTTTCACTGGTACTCGAACCCCGGTTCCTGCCCGTCGGGGAGCAGTTCCTGCTGTCGGAAGCCGTGGCGCTGGCGCTCACGGACACCTTCGCGCAGGTAGGCATCGAAACCCGCATCAAATGGACCAACGACATCTATGCCGGAAACCGGAAACTCGTCGGCATCCTGATCGAACACAGTTACTCGGGACCGACGCTCGCCCGCACGGTCGTCGGGATCGGCATCAACGTCAACCAGACGGAGTTCGACCCGGCGCTTCCGAATCCCGTGTCGATGGCCGTCGCCGCGGGCCGTACGTTCGACCGCAGCGAGGTGCTCGAAACCTTCCGCGAACGGCTCGAAGCCCGCTACACACAGCTCGAGCGGGGCGATGCCGAAGCCTTGCAGCGCGACTACCGCGAACGCATGTACGGGCTGGACGAGCGCCGCACTTTCCGCTACCCCGACGGCACACCGTTCGAGGCCGCAATCGAGGGCGTCCGGCCCTCGGGCGAACTGCTTCTGCGCCACAGCGACGGCTCGCTCCGGGAATACCTGTTCAAAGAGGTGGAATTCGTATTAAAATAAGCCTGAAAAATCTTGCTGTTACAGAAATAACAGTTATATTTGCATCGTAAAACAGCCAATTTCAAATCAAATATTAAGGATAACATGAACGTACCTGCAAATCTGAAATACTCCAGCGACCACGAGTGGTGCCGCATCGAGGGCGACACGGCCGTTATCGGCATTACCGATTTCGCACAGAGCCAACTGGGAGACATCGTATTCGTCGATGTTCCGACCGTCGGCGAGACGCTCGCCGCAGGCGAGGTATTCGGCACGATCGAGGCCGTGAAGACCGTGAGCGACGCTTTCCTTCCGGTGGGCGGTGAGATCGTGGAGTTCAACGACGCCGTAGACGCCGACCCCGCCATCGTCAACAAGGACGCTTACGGCGAAGGCTGGCTCGTCAAGGTCAAGATGTCCGATCCGGCCGAATACGACGCCTTGCTCAGCGCCGCCGATTACGAAAAGCTGATCGGCTAACCCGCTTAAGAAGCGGGCTTTAGGAAGATAAAGTCCCCGCTATTCGAATGACATTGTGCCCGAATTTTCGGTCGCATGCGATAAGCCCCTCCCGAGGGAGGGGTTTAGGGTGGGGTCAGACTTGTAAACGACGCCAAAGGCGGCGACAAGGAGTTCGGACAGCGGGATTAAGGAACAAAAACGTACAACATACCTATAAAAACAAACGTTATGTCTAAAGTTACTGTCGTAGGTGCAGGCGCCGTGGGCGCAACCTGTGCAAACGTAATGGCTTGCCGCGAAGTGGCGAGCGAAGTGGTCCTCATCGACATCAAGGAGGGTCTCTCGGAGGGCAAGATGCTGGACATGTACCAGTGCTCGACGCTGATGGATTTCGACACGAAGCTCGTCGGTGCGACCAACGACTATAAGATGACCGCCAACTCGGACGTCGTAGTCATCACCTCGGGCATTCCCCGCAAGCCGGGCATGACCCGCGAGGAGCTGATCGGCACCAACGCCGGCATCATGAAGGGTGTGATCGAAAACGTCACCAAGTACTCGCCCCGCGCCATCATCATCGTGGTAGCCAACCCGATGGACACGCTGACCTATCTGGCCCTGAAGGCTTCGGGACTCCCGAAGAACCGCATCATCGGCATGGGCGGCGCACTGGACTCGTCGCGCTTCAAGTGTTATCTGGCCAAGGCTACCGGCGCCAACATCAACAACGTCGACGGCATGGTCATCGGCGGCCACGGCGACACGACGATGATTCCGCTCGTATCGAAGGCTACCGTGAACGGCGTTCCCGTTTCGCAGTTCGCATCGAAGAAGAAGCTCGAGGAGGCTGTCGCCAACACGATGGTCGGCGGCGCCACGCTGACCAAACTCATCGGCACGTCGGCTTGGTATGCTCCGGGAGCCGCAGCAGCGATGATGGTCGAGGCTATCCTCAACGACCAGAAGAAGATGGTTCCCTGCTGCTGCTACCTCGACGGCGAGTACGGCCAGAAGGACATCTGCATCGGCGTTCCCGCGATCATCGGCCGCAAGGGCATCGAGAAGATCGTGAAGATCGACCTCACGAAAGAGGAGGCCGAGAAATTCGCCGCTTCGGCCGACGCCGTTCGCAAGACGAACAACGTCCTCCACGAGATCAAGGCGCTCTAATCCGCCGAAGAGAAGACACGGGCCGGCGTTTGCCGCGGCCCGGAACCCGATAAAAAACCGCTCCCGGATGGGAGCGGTTTTTTCGTATCCGAAAGCGAGGTGTCAGAAGCTGATCTTCGCACCGACGAACCAGCTCCGGGGCATCGAGGGACCGTAGACATAGCCCGAGTCGCGCTCGGCACCCTTGTCGAAATCCTTCTGGTAGGCGTTGAAGAGGTTCTGTACGCCGCCGTAAAGCTGGAGGGTAATCTCCTTGTAAATGCGCAGGTCGTAGGCCAGACGCAGGTTGACGTCGCAGAACGTCGGCGTGGTGACCGCCACGTCCTGATCCACGCCCGACCCGGCCATGTGCTGCACGAGCATCTCGCCCGTGCAGGTGCCGGTCACATCGGCCGTGAAGTTGCGCAGCGGTTTGAGCGACGCCGTGAAATAACCGTAAAGGTCGGGGGTCCGGAACATCCGGGTCACGGGAGGCACCTCGGCATCCTCGCTCCACTGTTCGGGTTCGGAGTAACGGCTCCGCTGCCACGTCATCCCCGCCTGCAGTTCGAACCAGCGGGTGAAGGCCGCCCGCCCCTCGACGTTCAGTCCGCGCACCGTGGCGCCCGAACCGTTGTAGCGTTCCTTGATCTTGCCGCCGTCGGCCGTATCCTCGATATCCCGCAGGGCGAACACGTCTTCCAGCTTGGTATAGAAACCCTCGACGAGCAGGTTGGTCTGCACGCTTCCGAAAGTGTGGTAGAGGTCGGCCGAGAGGCTCACGCTGTGGGAACGCTCCTCTTTCAGATCGTCCGCGAGGCGGATGCGGACCCGCTCGCCGCCCACGATGGCGATGTGCATGTCCTCGTCGAAAGCCTGCGGGGCGCGGTAGCCCCCGGCATAGCTCACCCGCAGGTTCACCGACTCCAAGGGGTTGAAGCGGATGTTGGCCCGGGGGCTGAAGATCACATGATCCACCAAGTTATGCTTGTCGAGACGTCCGCCGACGAGCAGCGACCACTTCTTGGTTTTCCACTCGTTCTGCAGGTAACCGCCCACGATATGCACCGTCTGATCGGTGTCGATGTCGTAGCCGATCGAGCGGTCCTCGAGTTCGTCGAAACTGTATTCGGCGCCCAGCGTCAGCTCCGAAGGCATAAACAGCAACTTGCGGAAGGCATGAACATACTGCACGCCGGCCGCCGCGGTCAGGTCGTGCGTCGTGCCGTAAGCGTCGAGGTCCTGTTTACCGCCGTAGTAGCTCTTGCGCGCGGTGTTCTGGAACGAAGCATAGGCATTGAAACGGTTGCTGCGGTCGGCCGACGAGAGGTCGAACGAGAGGCTTCCGCCGTCGATCGCATGGTCGGTCTGTTCGGCGACGAAGACCTCGTGGGGAGGCCGGTTCAACTGGTCACCGCCCCGGCGGTATTCGTCGATGTGGTGGTACTGCGCCGTGATGCGCGAATAGGCCCCCGTGCGGAAATAGGAGCGCATGCCGACCGACTGGCTGTTGATGACGGGCAGTTCGGTGAAGCCGTCGCCGTCGTGATCATAACCCGAACGGTGGCGGCTCTGGCCGAAGACGCTGATGCCCGCGCGACCGCTTTCGGAGACGATCGAGGCGTTGAGCATCGTCGAGTTGTCATAGGAATTGCTGCCTCCGAGCGAGGTCAGCGTGTGCGACAACTGGGCAGAACTGCGCGTCGGCTCCTTGGTAATAATGTTGATCGTGCCGCCGATGGCCGACGACCCGAAGAGCGCCGAGCCGCCGCCGCGCAGCACCTCGACCCGCTCGATCATGTTGGCCGGAATCTGCTCCAGTCCGTAAACGCCCGTCAGGGCCGAAAAAACCGGGTGAGAATCGACCAGTATCTGCGAATAGTGGCCGTCGAGGCCGTTGATGCGCACCTGCATGAAGCCGCAGTTCTGGCAGTCGTCCTCGACGCGCACGCCGGGCTGAAACGAAAGGCCCTGCGCCAGACAGGCGGCATTGGCCCGTTCGAACAACTTGGCGTCGAACACACTCACCAGCGCCGGGGCTTCGCGCCGCAGCGTCGCCGAACGGCTCGCCGAGACGACCACCTCGTCCATCGAGATGCCGTTCTGCGCCACTTCGAAATTCAGTTCCAGCGTCTCGCCGCGCTTCAGCGTGACGGACATCCGTTTCGAGGCATAGCCCAAGGCGCGGACCTCGAGCGTCAGCTCCCCTTCGGGCAGGTTTTTCAGGAAATAATGTCCCGAAGCGTCGGTCGTCGTACCGAAGGCCGTACCGACTACGGCCACCGAAGCATAGGGAATGTGTTCGTGGGTTTCACGGTCCACCACATGGCCGAAAAGGTTGGCATCGGTGCTTTTGCGCGGCGCCTCGGCGCCCAGCATGCCGGCAATGTGCAGGCACACGACGAGTGCCGACAAAACATATTGTTTCATGGTAAAATCGAATTAAGAATGGGGCCCGGAAGACTCCGGACAAATCAGAAAAGAGGCGTAACGGAACTACGCCGCAGGAGGCGCCCGCAGGGAAAAGAGCGAAAATTCGGACGCACATTTGCAGCGCGTGGCCTCGGGCAGCAGCACGGCGAGCACCTCGGCATAGAACTGATGTGCGTAGGGGATTTCGAGCAGGTAGGGGAAAAAGTGGAAATCGTCGACGACGCAGAACTCGACCACCTGCTCGTCGGCGCCGTTGTCGGGCATCAGGTCGCCGCTGAACGCCGCGAAGTGGGCCGGATCCTCGTTATAGATATGCACCTTCTGCCCCGCGTAGGCCGCGAGCAGGACCGCGAGCAGGAAAGCCGCACAGCATTGTCCGAATTTAAGGCGCATCTTCATCGGAGACAAAGGTACAATAAAAAAGGGCCGCGACAAGCGGCCCCTGCAAAAATACCTAAATGTTAGTAGGTTGTATGTCTGTCCGACAACCCGCTGCGGGAGACGGACGGTGCGCCCCCGGAAGCCGGGCGCCTCAGATGCTGATGTCGAGGATCTCGAAATGAATCGTACCCGCAGGCACGTCCACATCCACGCGGTCGCCCTTCTTGCGGCCCAGCAGCGCCTTGGCGATCGGCGTGCCGATGGCCAGCTTGCCTTCGCGCAGATTGGCCTCGTGCTCGGCGACGATCGTGTAGGTCATCTCCTTGTGGGTGTTGTGGTTCAGGAGCGTCACCTTACTCAGTATCTGCACTTTGCTCTTGTCGATCTTCGTCTCGTCGATCACGCGCGCATTGGCGATCGTATCCTCCAGCTTGGCGATACGCATCTCCAGCAGACCCTGCGCCTCGCGGGCAGCGTCATACTCGGCGTTCTCCGAAAGGTCACCCTTGTCACGCGCTTCGGCGATCGCCGCCGAAATCGCCGGACGCTCGACGGAACGCAATTGGTCGAGCTCATCCTTGAGTTTTTTGTAACCCTCCGCTGTCAGATAAATAATCTCTTTTGCCATACCTAAAAAACATAAAAAATAAAGAATCCTGACCCGTAAAGGTCAGAACCCCGTTGCATTACTCAGACAAAGATAGAAAGTAAATTCCATATTTCCAAATCTTTTTCGCGCTCCGTGGCATGGATCGTGCCCGCAAACGGGGTTATGTATACCCTCCTCACCATCCATCTGTTATGGACGCTCGGCGCGGGGCTGGTCATCACGCGCCGGCAGCGAATACCCGCCTCGGCGGCCGTCTGGCTGGCCTTGGTTTTCCTGCTTCCCGTGGCCGGCACCCTGTTATATATACTGGCCGGATACCGCCGCCCGATACCTCCGTCCGAAGGTTCCGCTTACAGAGGCGATGCCGTGGAGCAGATCGTCGCCCGGGGATGCGGAACAGCCACCACGCGGCACAACCGCGTCGAACTGCTGCACAACGGCAACAATGCCTTCGCGTCGCTCATCGCCGCCCTGCAGCACGCCACCCGCTCGATCCACATGGAGTACTACATCATCCGCGACGACCGCATCGGCCGCACCATCGCCGAGATACTGATTCGCAAGGCCCGTGCCGGGCTGGAGGTACGGGTCATCTACGACGCCGTGGGCTCGTGGCGGCTGAGCCGCGCGACGCTGCGGCGCATGCACGAAGCAGGGATTCGCACCGCGGCTTTCGAGCCGGTCCGCTTCCCGTGGTTCACCACGCGCACCGCACGCCGCAACCACCGCAAGATCGTCGTTACGGACGGAAAAACCGCCTATCTGGGTGGCATAAATATTGCGAAATACTACCTCGACGGAGATTACATGGGCAAGTGGCGCGACGAGCACCTTCGCATCGAGGGCGACGCCGTCGCGGACCTGCAGCGACTCTTCATCGCCGACTGGGCGCGGGCCACCCGGGAGTGTCTCGACCCGCGCGGATACATCGCCCCTCACCGCATCCGGCAACGGCTGCCGATCCAACTGGCGTGGTCCGAAGAGGGCCCTTCGCGGCTGACCATTGCCGAGGCGTTCGCGGCGGCCATCGTCCGGGCCCGGGAACGGGTGCGCATCTGTTCGCCCTACTTCCTGCCCCCGGTGATGATCCTCGACGCCCTGCGGCTGGCAGCCCGGAGCGGCATCCGGGTCGAAGTGATGATCCCGACGTGCAGCGACTCCCCGTTCTCGGACCTCGTGTCCGACTCCTACGTCGGGGACCTGCTCGACGCCGGGGTCGAACTCTACCGCTACGACAACGGATTCCTGCACGCCAAACTGGTGATCGTCGACGAAGCGCTGGCCTCGGTGGGCACCGCGAACATGGACTACCGCAGCCTGACGGACAACCTCGAGGTCACGGCCTTCATCCGCGGCCGGGAGGTGGTCCGAGAGCTGGCCGCGACCTTCGACAACGACCTCGCCTCCTGCCGGCGCATCACGCGCCGGGAGTGGCGGCCCCCGCTGTGGCGCCGGACGCTGGGCGACGTGCTCCGGCTCGTGTCACCCCTGATGTGATCCCGTCCTAAAGCATATACGAGCCATGAAACACCTTGTCTTCACCCTCCTCGCCGCGCTCCTCGTTTCGGGCGCGGCCTCTGCCCAACGCCTGATGGTCGGCGTGCGCGGCGGAGTCAACTTCGCCGACTACTCGTTCGTCCCGACACACATCGGCGACATCCGCTTCACACCGGGCTCTCCGCGGGCAGGTTACGACGTGGGCTTCGTCCTGCGGCTCAACCTCTCGAAGCACCTCCACCTGCAATCGGAGCTGGATTACGCCTTCGTCAACTACTCCGTGCGGGCCAAAAATGCCGGGAACGCCGGGAGCCGCCGCCTGACGCTGCGCACCGAACGGTTCGAAATCCCCGTCCAGTTGGGATTTCAGTTCGGGGTGCTGCGTCTGTTCGGCGGCGCACTGTTCCGCGTCACGGACTCCGAGCACAGCAGTTCCCCGCAACTGCTCCGGATCGGCTTCAACAACGGCGACGTCGGGATCATGGGCGGCCTTGGCTTCAACGTCCGCAAATTCTTCATCGACTTCCGCATCTCGGGTTACCCCCGCTCGCGGGTATGGCACGATTTCACGTCGGACGGCGTCTCGCGCCGTGTCAAAGTACCCCATGACATCGTCTACGGCGGGTCCGTCGGTTTCTTTTTCTGACGATGCCAAAAAAAGAAACCTGTCTATCCAGCAAAGTCAGTATGCCATCGCACCCTCCGGTAAATCCGACCGTCGCTCCCACGGCGTACCGCCGTGTATGCAGGTCTGACCCACCCCAAGCCCCCGCCTCGGCGGGGGCTTTACCATTTACGCCCCAAAAAACGACAAACCTTTCGACTTCTCAGCACCTGCGAGCAATAATTTTTTTTGCAAATCGTTAATTTATGCGTAACTTTGCGCGATAAAGCGCCGTAATAAATTCATAAATGAAGCAGACTTTTTTATACGCCCTTTGCGGACTGGCGGCCGCGATCATCCTCGGAGGGTGTTCTGGTATGAACGCCCTGCTGAAAAGCGGAAAGCCCGAACTGATTTACAGCAAGGCGATGGAGTACTACCAGAAGGAGAAGTGGCAGCGCGCCTCGACCCTCTTCGAAGGGGCCCAGTACTACTATGCCGGCACCCCGACCGAAGACAGCATCTCGTTCTTCAACGCCCGCTGCAAGTTCAAGAACCGCGACTACGACACGGCGTCGACCCTGCTGGACGACTTCCGCCGCAAGTTCGGCCGCAGCGCGTTCATCGAGGATGCCGAAGGCATGTACGCGCTCTGCTTCTACTACCTCTCGCCGGGACCTTCGCGCGACCAGACGATGACGGGCCATGCGCTGATCGCCATCAACGAGTTCATGTCGCGCTATCCGAACAGCGACCGCGTCGAGGATTTCAAGAAGATCAACGCCGAACTCACCGAGCGGCTGCACGACAAAGCCTACATCAACGCCTACACTTATTATAAGATCGGGCGCTACAAATCGGCCATCGTGGCGCTGAAGAACGCCCTGAAGCAATACCCCGAGAGCAAGCACCGCGAGGAGATCATGTATCTGATCGTCGACGCCAGCTACCGCTTCGCCAGCAACTCGGTCCGCGACAAGCAGACCGACCGCTACCTGACGATGTTGGACTCCTACCTCTCGTTCAAGGAGGAGTTCCCCGAATCGTCGCACATCAAGGAGATAGACCGCATGGCCAAGAACGCCCGCGACTACCTCGACCGCAATAACAAAGACAACAACATATAAGAATGGAAATCAAGAAGAACATTCCCAACAACACCATCACGCGCAAGCTGGTGGATCTGGACTCGGAAACGGGCAACATCTACGAGAGCGTAAACATCATCGCCCGCCGTGCCAACCAGATCGCAACCGAACTCAAGACCGAGCTCAACCGCAAGCTCGCCGATTTCTCGTCGCCCACCGACACCATGGAGGAGACCTTCGAGAACCGCGAGCAGATCGAGATCTCGCGTTACTACGAGCGCCTGCCCAAGCCGGTGATCATCGCCACCGAGGAGTTCATCGACCACGAACTGGTCTTCAAGGAGGGCAAGGACGGCGAGATGAAGGTGATCTAATCCGCAGGACGATGGCATCCGAAGGCGTTGCGAATTCCCCGCTGGCGGGGAAACACATACTGCTGGGCATCACGGGTAGCATAGCGGCCTACAAGGCTGCCGTGCTTTGTCGTTTATTGAAGACGGCAGGCGCCGATGTGCGCGTGGTGATGACCCCCTTGGCCAAGCAGTTCATCACGCCGCTGACGATGGCCACACTCTCGAAAAACCCCATCCTCGTCGAATTTTTCGACCCGGAAAACGGCGCGTGGAACTCCCATGTGTCGCTGGGCGAATGGGCGGACTGCTACCTGATCGCTCCCGCCACGGCCAACACGCTGGCCAAGATGGCCGGCGGCATCGCCGACAACCTGCTGCTGACGACCTATCTTTCGGCGCGCTGCCCGGTCGCCGTGGCTCCCGCTATGGATCTGGACATGTATGCCCACGAAGCCACGCAGCAAAATCTCCGGACACTCGCCCAGCGCGGCGTCCGCATCGTCGAGCCCGGCGAAGGCGAACTGGCCAGCGGGCTGACGGGCAAGGGCCGCATGGCCGAACCCGACCGGATCGCCGCATTCGTCGGCGAACTTCTCCGCGAAAAAAAAAAGAGTCTGCAAGGTAAACGGCTGATCGTCACGGCAGGAGCCACGATCGAAGCCATCGACCCCGTGCGGTTCATCTCGAACCACTCCTCGGGCAAGATGGGCTATGCCATTGCCGGGGAGCTGGCCTCCCGAGGCGCCGAGGTGACGCTCGTCACAGGCCGCACCTCGCTGCCGACACCCGCGGGCGTCGGGCGCGTGGACGTGCTCTCGGCCGCCGAGATGTACGACGCCGCGGTCCGGGCTTTCGAAGGGGCCGACGGGGCTGTCATGTGCGCCGCCGTTGCCGACTACACCCCCGACAGCGTTTCGGAGACCAAGATCAAGAAATGCGACGGCGATATGTGCATCACCCTGCGCCGCACGCGCGACATCGCCGCCGAACTGGGGGCGCACAAAGGCAGCCGCCTGCTGGTGGGATTCGCCTTGGAGACCCACGACGAGGAGGCGCATGCCGAGGCCAAGCTCACGAAGAAGAATTTCGACTTCATCGTGCTCAACTCGCTGCGCGACGCCGGGGCCGGATTCCGCGGCGACACCAACAAGGTAACTTTCATCGACCGCGCAGGCCGCGAAGAGCTGCCCCTGATGCCCAAGCACGAAGTCGCCGCACGCATTGCCGACAAAATCGAAACAATAATAAAATAACCCCGTCATGCTACGCCGTCTGTCGGTCGAAAATTACGCGCTTATCGACAAGCTCGAAATGGAGCTGGACCCTCACCTGAACATCATCACGGGTGAGACGGGAGCCGGAAAATCCATCCTGCTCGGAGCCCTCGGACTGCTGCTGGGGGCCAAGAACGACGGTTCGGCGATGAAGGACTCGGCGCGCAACTGCTCGGTCGAAGGGGTTTTCGACCTGACGGGGCGCGACATGGAGCCGTTCTTCGACGAGAACGACCTCGACTACGCCCCCGAAACGACCCTCACGCGCATCATCACCCCGGCGGGCAAAAGCCGCGCTTTCATCAACGATGTCCCGGTGCAACTGGCGCAACTGCGCGAACTGGGGACACGCCTGATCGACATTCACTCCCAGCACCAGAACCTGATCCTCTCGTCGGAGGAGTTCCGCACCTCGGCGCTCGACACCGTGGCCGCGAACCGGGAACTGCTGGCCCAATACACGGCGCAGTACACCCGGATGAGCGAACTGCGGCGCCGGTTGACCGCCCTGCGCGAAGCCGCCGAAAAAGGGCGCCGCGACGAGGAGTGGCTCCGGTTCCAGACCGAGGAGCTGACGGCCGCCAACCTGCGCCCGGGCGAACAGGCCGAGTTGGAGGAGGAGCTGACCGTACTCGAAAATGCCGACCGCATCGGCGAGGTGCTGACCACCCTGCGCAATGCCTTTGACACCGACGAAACGGGGGTATTGGCACAACTCAAGAACTCGGAGAACGAACTCAACCATATCCGCAGCCACTACCCCGCTGCCGGGGAATATGCCGACCGCCTGCGGTCGGTGCTCGAAGAGCTGAAAGACATCAACGGCTCGGCCGCCGCCGCGTGCGAACGGCTGGATGCCGATCCGGAGCGGCTGGCGAAACTCTCGGCCCGTCTCGACGCGCTGATCGCCCTCCAGCAGAAACACCACGCCGGGGACGAAGCGGAACTGATCGCCGTGCGCGACCGCTGCGCGGCGCAACTGGCAGCCATTGTCCACAGCGGCGAGGAGATCGCCGAAGCGGAAGCCGCCCTCGCCGAAGCCGCCGGAAAGGTCACCGCACTGGCCGACCGCCTGCACAAAGCGCGTGAAAAAGCCGCCGCGGGATTCGAGAAGCACATCCTTGCAACCCTCACGAAACTGGGCATGCCCGACACCCTCTTCCGCATCGCACTGACGCCGCTGGCCGAACCGTGCCGCACGGGGTGCGACAGCGTACAGTTCCTCTTCACCGCCAACCGGAACATGACGCCCCAGCCCGTCGAGCGCATCGCCTCGGGCGGTGAGCTTTCGCGCGTGATGCTGGCCCTGAAAGCCCTGCTGGCCGAGCGGATGCAACTGCCGACGATCATCTTCGACGAAATCGACACGGGCGTCTCGGGCCGCATCGCCGACGCCATGGGCGAGATCATCGAATCGCTCGCGGCCTCGATGCAGGTGGTGGACATCACCCACCTGCCGCAGGTCGCTTCGAAGGGCTCGGCGCATTTCGTGGTCTACAAGCGCGACGGACGCACGGACATCACCCGCCTCGGCGACGAGGAGCGCGTGACCGAAATCGCCAAGATGCTCTCCGGCTCCCGGATCACCGACGCCGCCGTGGCACAGGCCCGCATCCTGCTGGGCAAATAACCGCATACGTCCGATTTTACACAAGACGGAACGACCCGAAATCGCTCCGCCCGCCACGATAACCCCTAAAAAACGCACTATGAAGAACATTTTCGAAATCGCGGCCGCAAACCAGCAGCGCGCCCGCGAGGTCATCCGCGACTCCCGGCTGGAGGAGGCATGGCGCTCGGTGGGCGCCGAGCCGAACCTCGTGGGTTCGCTCCGCACGGGACTGCTGATGAAGCACCGCGACATCGATTTCCACATCTACTCCTCGCCCCTGAGCATCGCCGACAGCTTTGCGGCCATGACCCGGATCGCCCGGAATCCCCGCATCCGCCGCATCGAATACGGCAACCTGCTCGACGCGCAGGACCAGTGCCTCGAATGGCACGCATGGTATGCCGATGCCGACGACCGACTCTGGCAGATCGACATGATTCACATGCCCCGCGGCTCGGCTTACGACGGTTATTTCGAACGGGTGGCCGACCGGATCAGCGCCGTGCTGACCGACGAGACGCGGCGCGCCGTCCTGCAGATCAAATACGACACGCCCGACGAGGTGAAGATCATGGGCATCGAATACTATCGGGCGGTGCTGGGCGACGGTGTGCGCACTTACGCCGAGTTCGAGGCATGGCGCGCGGCCAACCCCGTCGAGGGCATTCTGGAGTGGATGCCGTAGACTCCCGAAACTGATTTACAAGCCGTTTTTCCGCCCATTGCACCAAAACCGCGCATTTTTGCATCTGTTTTCATTCAGTATTACGGCCGTTTTTGTTATATTTGTTCCGCAAACAGGACTTCGGTCCCCTAAACTAAACGATCATGAAGAAATATTTTGCAGAAATGGTGGGAACCATGGTTCTCGTCCTGATGGGCTGCGGAAGCGCCGTATTTCTGGGCTGTGACGCACCGGCCGAAATTCTGGCGGTAGCTTTCGCATTCGGTCTGTCCGTCGTGGCGATGGCTTACTGCATCGGCGGTATTTCGGGCTGCCACATCAACCCGGCCATCACGCTCGGCGTGTGGCTCTCGAAGCGCATGAGCGGCAAGGATGCCGCAGGCTACATGGCCGGACAGTTCGCCGGCGCGCTGATCGGCTCGGCGATCATCTGGCTGCTGACCTCGACGGGCGCTTACGGCGCGACCACCGCAACGGGCGCCAACGGCTTCGGCGACGGCGAAATGGTACAGGCGCTGATTGCCGAAGTGGTGTTCACGTTCATCTTCGTGCTCGTGGTGCTCGGTGCGACCGACAGCGAGAAGGGCGCGGGCAATCTGGCCGGACTGGCCATCGGCCTGACGCTGGTGCTGGTACACATCGTCTGCATCCCGATCACGGGAACCTCCGTGAACCCGGCCCGCAGTTTCGGCCCCGCGATCTTCGCAGGGGGCGCGGCCCTCAGCCAACTGTGGCTGTTCATCGTGGCCCCGTTCGTCGGCGCAGCCCTGTCCGCCGGCGTGTGGAAAGTCTTGAACTGCAAATGCTGCGAAAAAAAATAGCGTTTTCCGGAGAATTAAAAAAGCGGACCGTTCCTTTCGGGGGACGGTCCGCTTTACGTCAATGCCGCTGCCATCGTCGGACGATTTGCTCGCCCTTGAAGTAGATGACGAGCGAACTGACGATAACCGCCATACCCGCGACAGTGCTGAAATGGGGATATTCGCCGGGCAGCATGATCCAGCTCAGGACAGCTCCCAGCACGGGGTTAATCAGACGGCACATATTGATGTCGCTGACCTTCGTCCCCTCGGTGCGCAGGGCCATGAACCAGAAACTGAACGCGAAGACCGAGATGAAGACCAGCACCCCGAGACTCCCGTAGAATCCCGCGGGCTTGGCCCAGAACGGTGCGAATCCTTCGGTGGCGACACCCACGCCGTAGATCAGCAGACCGCCGAAGAACATCTGCACGGCATTCAGGAAGACCGGATCGACCTTGCCCTTGTCCTCCGAGACCGAGATCGCGGAGTAGCCCTGAAAGACGATGCTCGCCAGCAGCAGCACGATGCCCCCGATGCCGCGCCAGTCGAGCGGCGAGCCGTCGCTGCCCGTGCCGACGATCAGCAGCAGTCCCGCGAGACTAACCACGAGACTCACGACCTTGTAGCGGTTCAGCCGGTCGTTGCTGGCCAGCAGATGCGCCAGCAGCACGTTAATCAACGGCGTAAGGCCCATGACGATCGAGCTGATGGCCCCGCTGACGAAGTCCACGCCGAAATAAAAGGCTGTGTAGCCCAAGAACATGTTAATCAGGATGAGGTTGCCGAACAGCCGCTTGTGACGCACGATCTCGCGCCACATACCGCCGTGCCATGTGTAGGCGAAGAGTACGATGCCGACGACGGTGAAACGCAGTCCGGCGAAATTCATCGGCGTAAAGTCGTAGCTGAGCCCCTGTTTGATGAACGGATTGACGATAGCCCACAACACCGAGGCCAATATCGCATAGAGAATACCCTTCTTTTTCATAACGCATAAGTTTTGCGCGCAAAGGTACGAAAAAAGCGGCATGGAGCGACAAAACGAACCCGGATCCTGCCGAAGCAGAACCCGGGCGTGTCAAATACGGCTGCTATCAGTTCTGGCAGTACTTTTTGTCGGTCACGCTCCCGAGGGTCGTGGCTTTGTAAAGACCGTTGAAGCAGGCAAGGTAAGCACCCTTGGGCGCTTCGAATCCGTTGTAGAACTCGGAGAAGGTATAGGCGCTGTCGGTCGTCAGCCAATTCCACAGCTCGGGATAAACATCTTTGATATGAACGGACTCGTGGGGGTAGTTAAACCAGTCGAATCCGCACTCGTAGCCGCCGTCCTTGTCGATGAACACGGTACCTGTCGTGGTGATGACCAGCCCCAGAGGCAGACCCGCTTTGTCGAACGACTTGTTGAGGTAAGCGGTCGACAGCGCGTAAATCTCCTCACCTCCCACTTCGATATACCACTCGACACGCATCATGCCGTCGCCCGCGATCTTCGAAACATCCCAGTTACGGATAGTCGAGCCGAGGTACTGGTGCTCCTCGAAATCGACCTCATCGCGGTTGTTCACGTTGATAAAGCCCTCGATCGACTTGAAGTACTGCGTGCGGCAATCGACGCCTTCGGGCGTGATAAGTTCTTTGTAAACCTGCTTGTCACCCTTATAGACCACGCAGCCCAGTTTGATGGGTTTCGACGAACCGAGGGCGATCGGCTGTACGGCGAAGCCGAAGATGTTATTCTTCTGCAGGTACATCACATGGATCACCAGATCGTTGTAGTCGTAGTCGCCCTTGTAGGAGTCCTCGAAACAGATCACCTGAAACATCTGCGCCTTGTTGCCTTCGAAAGAGGGGTATTCGTCCGAAGGCACGAACTCGACGGTCAAGCCCTCCTCCGCTGCGCGGGTCTTACCCATACGGGGCACCCAGATGGTCATAGGGCTGTCAGCCTCGGCAAGCGTCACGCCGTCGGCCTTGACAAGGGTTATGTTGCCGGCTTTCACGGGGACTTCAAAGGCCTCGGCCGTCTGGAAATGGCCGAGATCGACATCGATGGGAGGTTGTTCGGGGGATTCACCCTCGGGTTTGTCTATGCAGGAAACTGCCAAGGCAGCCAGCATAATAAGCAGGAGCTTTTTCATACTATTGAGAATTCAGAGATGGGTTGACGGGATAAAGGTAGGAATTATTTCGCAATTACGCTCAAAAATAAAACAAATCGGCCCATATTATTTTCTGATGGGAATTTCGAGGGGGGGGGTGATGCTTATACTCCGGCTTTCAGAAGCCTACAGGCAGGCAAAGCCTCAATACAAAAAATCCCCGGACGGTTCGTACTGAGTACGTTCCCTCCGGGGATTTGAGTGATGTGCGGCAGGTGTGCCGCTATCACAGGAAAGTCTACATCATGCCGCCCATGCCGCCTCCGGGCATTGCCGGCATGGCGGGAGCGTCGGACTTCTTCTCAGCCAGCACACACTCGGTGGTGAGGAACATCGACGCGATCGACGCGGCGTTCTCCAATGCGACGCGCGACACCTTCGTCGGGTCGATGATACCGGCCTTCAGCAGGTCCTCGTACTTGTCGTCGCGGGCGTTGTAACCGAAGGCATCCTTGCCCTCCTTCACCTTGTTGACGACCACCGAACCTTCGCCGCCGGCGTTCTCGACGATCTGGCGCAGAGGCTCCTCGATGGCGCGTTTCACGATCTGGATACCCGTCGTCTGATCCTCGTTGTCGCCCTTCATGCCTTCGAGAGTCGCCGTAGCACGGATGTAAGCCACACCGCCGCCCGGAACGATACCCTCCTCGACGGCTGCGCGGGTTGCGGCCAGCGCATCGTCCACGCGGTCCTTCTTCTCCTTCATCTCGACCTCGGTAGCGGCTCCGACGTAGAGTACGGCAACACCGCCGGCCAGCTTGGCCAGACGCTCCTGCAGTTTCTCCTTGTCGTAGTCCGACGTAGCCTTGTCGATACCGGCGCGGATCTGTGCCACGCGCGAAGCGATCTCCTCCTTCTTGCCGGCGCCGTCGACGATGGTGGTGTTCTCCTTGTTGAGCGTCACCTTGTCGGCCGTACCCAGCATGTCCAGCGTAGCGTCCTCGATCTTCATGCCCTTGTCGGCCGAGATCACGGTTCCGCCCGTCAGCACGGCGATATCCTCCAGCATCTCCTTGCGACGGTCACCGAAGCCCGGAGCCTTGCAGGCAGCAATCTTCAGCGTACCGCGGAGTTTGTTGACCACGAGCGCCGAAAGAGCCTCGCCGTCGACATCCTCGGCGATGATCAGCAGCGAACGGCCGCTCTGGGCCACCGGCTCCAGCACGCCCATCAGCTCCTTCATCGTCGAAATCTTCTTGTCCGTAATCAGGATGTAGGGTTTCTCGAGCTGAGCCTCCATTTTCTCGGTGTCGGTGATGAAATAGGCCGAAATATAACCGCGGTCGAACTGCATACCCTCGACCACCTCGACGTGGGTCTCGGTACCTTTGGCCTCCTCGACGGTGATGACACCCTCGTTATTGACCTTGGCCATCGCCTCGGCGATCAGCTTACCGATATTCTGGTCGTTGTTGGCCGAAATGGTGGCCACCTGCTCGATCTTGGCGAAATCCGAACCGACCTCCTGACTCTGCTTGCGGAGCGACTCCACGACCTTCGAAACGGCCTTGTCGATACCGCGTTTCAGGTCCATCGGGTTGGCGCCGGCCGTCACGTTCTTCAGGCCCACGCTGATGATCGACTGCGCCAGCACGGTCGCGGTCGTCGTACCGTCGCCCGCGTCGTCGTTGGTCTTCGAAGCGACCTCCCGGACCATCTGGGCGCCCATGTTGGCGAAAGCGTCCTCCAGCTCGACCTCCTTGGCTACGGTCACACCGTCCTTGGTGATCTGCGGAGCGCCGAATTTCTTGTCGATGATCACGTTGCGGCCTTTGGGTCCCAACGTTACCTTTACGGCGTTCGACAGCGCGTCGACACCCTCCTTGAGCAGCTCGCGCGCCTCTACGTTGTATTTAATATCTTTTGCCATGACTTTCAGTTTTTATGTATTCCTTTCGTAAACTTTTCCTTAAAGTCTCCCTTTGACAAAGGGAGATTTAGAGGAAATGTAAAAATTCGTGGTCTGAATAGCCGGTGATCATCGTCAGATGATCGCCAAAATATCGTTCTGTTTCATGATGAGGTAATCCACGCCGTCGATCTGAATCTCCTGACCGGCATACTTGCCGTAGAGGACCTGATCGCCCACTTTGACCTCCATCTTGACCTCCGAGGTGCCGGGGCCCACTGCAACGACCTTACCTGCCAGCGGTTTTTCCTTTGCCGTGTCGGGGATGATCAATCCACCGGCTGTCTTCTCCTCCGCGGGATTCGGGAGAACCAGCACACGGTCTGATAACGGTTTTACATTCATAGCTTTTACTTTTTAGTTGTACTGATATATTGGTTTTATTCGCTTTCGCAACCTCAGATCCATCAATAGATGTGCCAACCGTTTTTTGGCAGGTTTCGTGTGACAAACGAGCAGTGGAGACTGACATTTTGTCACCCGGAACATTTTCCCGAAGATTTTTAAGCCAAAAATTTTGCACGGACCGAAAAATCGTATTACATTTGCATCCCGATACGACGAGTGCGTATCGACATGGTGGATGTAGCTCAGTCGGTTAGAGCGTCGGATTGTGGTTCCGAAGGTCGTGGGTTCGAGCCCCATCTTCCACCCTTGAAAGGGTCTTCGAAAGAAGACCTTTTTTGTTGACACACCGGACTTTAGAGAAGGCAATGATTGCTCATCCGGTCCCACATGCAAATTTACCCGTTAACCAATAATTTTTGCAGCATGGACCCAAAGAACACCATCAAGGAGTACACCAACGGCGAGATCGTTATCGTCTGGCAGCCGGAACTTTGTACACACGCAGGCGTCTGCGTAAAGATGCTGCCCAAGGTTTACAATCCGAGAGAGCGGCCTTGGGTAAAACCGGAGAACGCCTCGACGGCCGAGCTCATCGCCCAAATCGACAAATGCCCCTCGGGAGCGCTGTCGTACCGGATGGCCGAGAAGTAAAAACAAAACCCGGATGTCTCGTCGACATCCGGGTTTCTTGTATCCGGTCCGCAGATTACTTGCGGTATACCTTCGTGTAGCCGTAAACAGCCTCGTCGCCGAGCTCCTCCTCGATACGGAGCAACTGGTTGTACTTGGCCATGCGGTCCGAACGCGAAGCCGAGCCGGTCTTGATCTGGCCTGAGTTCGTAGCCACGGCGATGTCGGCGATCGTCGAGTCCTCGGTCTCACCCGAGCGGTGCGACGTTACCGACGTGTAGCCTGCACGGTGAGCCATCTCGATAGCGTCGAGCGTCTCGGTCAGCGTACCGATCTGGTTTACCTTGATGAGGATCGAGTTGGCGCAGCCCATCTCGATGCCCTTCTTCAGGAAGTCCACGTTCGTAACGAACAGGTCGTCACCCACGAGCTGGCACTTGTCGCCCAGTTCGGCGGTCAGCATCTGCCAGCCTTCCCAGTCGTTCTCCGACATACCGTCCTCGATCGAGTCGATGGGATATTTGGCAACGAGGCCCTTCAGGTACTCGACCTGCTCCTTCGACGAACGCTTGGCGCCCTTGGCACCCTCGAACTTGGTGTAGTCGTAAACGCCGTCCTTGAAGAACTCCGACGAAGCGCAGTCCATGCCGATCGACACGTCGCCGCCCTCGCACTTGCGGCCGGGCTTGTAACCCGCCATCTTGATAGCCTCGATGATCGACTCGATGGCGTCCTCCGTGCCGTTGAGCGCGGGAGCGAAACCACCCTCGTCGCCTACGGCCGTCGAGAGGTTGCGGTTGTGGAGCACCTTCTTGAGGTTGTGGAACACCTCGGCGCCCATGCGGATACCCTCCTTGAACGAAACGGCACCTACGGGACGGATCATGAACTCCTGAAATGCGATCGGGGCGTCCGAGTGCGAACCGCCGTTGATGATGTTCATCATCGGAACGGGCAGCGTCTTGGCGTTCGCACCGCCGATATAACGATAGAGGGGCATGCCGAAATAGTCAGCGGCAGCGCGGGCTACGGCCAGCGACACGCCGAGGATGGCGTTGGCGCCCAGCTTCGACTTGGTGGGGGTGCCGTCGAGGGCGATCATGGCCTTGTCAATGCCTACCTGATCGGCAACGTTCATGCCGATGACGGCCGGGGCGATCACCTCGTTGACATTCTTCACAGCGTTCAGCACGCCCTTGCCCAGATAACGGCTCTTGTCGCCGTCACGGAGCTCGAGAGCCTCGTTCTCGCCCGTCGATGCGCCGCTCGGAACGGCAGCGCGGCCGAATGCGCCCGATACGGTCCGTACTTCGACCTCAATGGTCGGATTGCCTCGCGAGTCGAGGATCTCCCTTGCATGAATCTCTACAATCTGCATAGTTGTAATGGTTTAATAATATGTGTTTGAAATACTAACTTCCTAAAACGGCACCGCAAAGGTAACACAAGCCGGGCGCAATGACAAATTTATTCGGCATTGCCGGGGCGCAGTCTGCCTAAGCCGGGATTTCCCGGCAAAGGTACAAAATAATTGCGAATTGCGGTTTCTTTATTGTTAATTTTTTCACGATTGCGGCACGCATCGTTCTGTTTCTCCTGCAAATATCGTATCTTTGCGCCGCAACTTACGCGCAAAACCATGTAAACGACCGTCATTCAATGCGAAAAGTTCTTTCGTTCTCGCTGTTCCTGATGCTGGGCCTCGTCGCCTCGCAACTGCTCCCCGGCGCGCTGGGCGCGACCTATCCGGGCTTCAAGGCCGCGACCGACACCCTGCTCTACGTCTGCCTTGGATTCATCATGATCAACGTCGGCCGGGAGTTCGAAATCGACAAGGCGCGCTGGCGCTCCTACACCGCCGATTATTTCATCGCCATGGCCACCGCAGCGCTCCCGTGGCTGCTCATCGCCCTCTACTACGTCTTCGTCCTGCTGCCTTCAGACCTTTGGGGAAGCTCCGAGGCGTGGAAAGAAAACCTGCTGCTGAGCCGTTTCGCCGCCCCGACCTCGGCGGGCATCCTCTTCACGATGCTCGCGGCGCTGCACCTGAAAAAGAGCTGGATATACCGCAAAATACAAGTGCTGGCGATTTTCGACGATCTGGACACCATCCTGCTGATGATCCCCCTGCAAATCCTGATGATCGGCCTCAAATGGCAGATGTTCGCCATCGTGGGCGTGGTGACCGTGCTGCTCGTCGCGGGCTGGCGGTGGCAGGCGACGTGGAACGTGAGGCAGGACTGGAAACGCATTCTGGGACTCGCCGTCGTGGTCTGCGCCCTGACGCAACTGCTCTATCTGGCGACGGCCCACTGGTACGGCCCCGAGAACAGCATCCACATCGAGGTGCTGCTCCCAGCCTTCGTGATCGGCATGCTGATGAAGCACCGCGAGCTCGACACCCCGACCGAACGCCGCGTTTCGACGGGCATCTCGTTCCTGTTCATGCTGCTCGTGGGGCTGAGCATGCCGCTGGTGACGGGCACCGCGGCCTCGGAAACCGCCGCGGCGGCCGGATCGGTCACCGCCGCACAGCCGATGATGCCGTGGGGCATCCTGCTGCTGCACGTCGTGGCCGTCTCGGCGCTTTCGAACCTCGGAAAGCTCGTGCCGATCTTCTTCTACCGCGACCGGCAACTGAGCGAGCGGCTGGCCCTCTCGATCGGCATGTTCACCCGCGGCGAGGTGGGCGCCGGGGTGATCTTCATCGCCCTCGGGTACAGCCTCGGCGGCCCGGCGCTGATTATCTCGGTGCTGACGCTGGTGCTGAACCTCATCCTCACGGGCGGATTCGTCGTCTGGGTCAAACGACTGGCGCTCCGAAGCGCCGCTCCCGAAGCATAATAATCCCTTGTCGATATGAAAAAATACGCACTCATCCTATCCGTCCTGCTGCTGACCGGCGCGCGGCTGTCGGCACAAACCCACGAAAAGAACATCCTCGGCGTGCGGGCCGGAGTGAACATCGCTTGGATGACGGCTTCGTCCGGCGGCGCTTCGGGGGCCACCAACGGCCGCACCGGATTCCACATCAGCGTCTCGGACCAGATACTGCTCTCCGACAAACTGCCTTTCTACCTCGAAACAGGTGTCGATTTCTCGAGCCGCGGCGGCAAGATCAAGGTCGAAGGATATGACTACGGCCCGAGTTCGGCAACGACGGACCCCGTTTATCAGGATGTGGCGCTGCGTCCGATGTACCTGCAGGTGCCCCTGCTCGTCAACTACCATTTCGACATCCGCAACCGGTTCACCATCCAGCCTTTCGTCGGCGTCTACTACGGCGTGGGCATCGGCGGCAAGATCAAGGCCGGAGAGGAGAAGAGCGACATGTTCGGCGGCGACTGCAGGTTCATGCGCTCGGACTTCGGCGTGCGGATGGGTGTCGGATTTGTCTGGAGGCGCATCTACTTCGGGCTGAACGGCGATCTGGGATGCCTGAACATCCTGAAAAAGGGAGCTTCGGTCACCGCCCGGGACTTCGAGAACATCCCGAGCGGCAGCGGAATCAAAATAGCCAACAACAATTTCGCGGTTTCCATCGGCTACAACTTCTAAACCACCCCTTACGGCAGAAACGGGACGCGCCCTCGGGATGCGTCTCGTTGCATTTTGTGGTTCTTTCGGGCAGCCTCGTTTTACAAATGGTTCATTTCGTTGAAAATACGCCTCATTTTGTCGTAAATCAGAAAACTTTTTCTATTTTTGGCGTACCTAAACAACTCATAACATTCAACAAACCATGAAGAAAATTTTCCTTGCCCTGACCATCATGCTGCTGGCCAATGCCGCCTCGGCACAGAATCACGAAAAGAACATTCTGGGCGTCCGTGCCGGCCTGAACCTGTCGAGTTACTCGATTTCAGCCGGAGGTGCTTCGATAAGCACCGACTCGCGGGCTGCGTTCCATGTCGCCGTAGTCGACCAAATCCTGCTCTGCAACCGGCTGCCGTTCTACCTCGAAACAGGACTCGCCTTCTCGAGCCGCGGCGGTAAAGTCGACGGCGCGAGTTTCCGTCCCTCCTACCTGCAGATTCCCGTGCTGGTAAACTACCACTTCAATATCAAGGACATCGTTACGATCCAGCCGTTCGCGGGTCTTTACTACGGATTCGGCATCGGCGGCAAAGTGAAAGCAGGCGGCGAGAAGGGTGACATCTTCGGCGACGAAGGCGGACTGAAACGTTCCGATCTGGGCGTGCGTCTGGGCGCCGGCGTCGTCTGGAACCGCATCTATTTCGGATTGGGTTACGACATCGGCTGCCTGAATCTGGTCAAGGAGAGCAACGGCGAAGGCACGCTGCGCAACAACTGCTTCTCGATCAGCGTCGGATATAATTTCTGATCCGGACCCGTATCCATAGAAAAGGGACGCTTGTTGCAAGCGTCCCTTTTCTTTCTCTCTGCAAAACGGTTATTCCCGCATCAGCACCGACGAGTCGCCGTAGCTCAGGAACCGGAAATCATGGCCGAGGGCATAGTCGTAAATCCGGTGCCAGTCGTCGCCCACGAATGCCGAGACCAGCAGCAGCAGGGTCGATTTGGGCTGGTGGAAATTGGTGACGATGTTGCGCACGATGCGGAACTCGTAGCCCAGCGGCGTAATCATGATCTGCGTCGAGGCTTTCAGGCGGTCGATTCCGTTCGCATCCATATAAGCGAGCAGTTCCACCAAGGCATCGCGGCCCGAATAATCGGCCGGAATGTCGTAGAGTTCCCATTGGCCGATCACCCGCCCGGCATCGGGCGTCCCGGCGGTATGGATGCGCCATGCAAGGGCCGCGAGCGACTCAAGCGTCCGGACCGAGGTGGTTCCCACGGCGGTGATGTGCCCCCACTTTTCCACGAGGCGGGCGACCGTCGCACGGCGCACCTCGAAATGCTCGGTGTGCATCGGATGCTTCGCGGCATCGTCGTCCTTCACGGGCAGGAACGTCCCTGCCCCGACATGGAGCGTCACCTCCTCGAATCCGAATCCGCGGGCCTCCATCGCCCCGATCAGCCCGGGCGTAAAGTGCAGGCCCGCCGTCGGCGCCGCCACCGATCCCTCGAACTTCGAATAGACCGTCTGGTAGCGCGTATTGTCGATCTCCTCGCTCTCGCGGTTCAGGTAGGGCGGGATCGGAATCCGCCCGAGGTATTCCAGCAACTGCCCGAAAGTCATCGGGGCGCTCCATTCGAAACGCACGACGCATTCACGGCCGTGATCCTCGGCAATCCATGCCCGAAGGTGTTCGGCGCGCCCTTCGCAGTCGAAATTGATCTCCACATACCCCTCTTTCCACTTCTTGCGGTTGCCCACGATGCACGACCACGCGCATCCGCCCGTGACGGCGAACGCCCGCTCGTAATCGGCCGGGTCGTGCGGTTCAAGACAAAAGACCTCGATCCGCGCCCCCGAAGGCTTGTGCATGATGATCCGCGCCCGGATGACCTTCGTGTTGTTGAAGACCAGCAGTTCGCCCGCGGGCAGCACGTCGCCGATGTCGGCGAAATGCCGTTCGGAAATTTCGCCGCCCCGGTAGACGAGCAGCTTCGAAGCGCTGCGCTCGGCGAGGGGGAATTTGGCGATCCGCTCGTCCGGGAGGTCGTAATCGAAGCGGTTGATATCAATATGTCGTTCCATATTTTGCCGGAAATTATGCGACAAAATTAGGACTACTAACCAACAATTACAAATTTATTCCCGTTTAGGTGGAATTATTCCAGGAGTGACATATATGGCATACTCCCTTGCATCCATAAGTTGCTCTTCCACAAAATTCATTAAAAAAACATAAATCATCCAATTATCATAAGGGTCTTTGTTCAGGACACTTGGTTTATCGTCCATATCTGGGTTATATTCCATAAGGGCTCCTTTCCAAGGCATTTTGATCTCACAAAGAGAAGATGTGCTTTCTATCTTTGCAAAAAATTCGCCTTCTTTCAATTCCATGACAGGATCTGCCAAATGCTCTACAAACGTGATATCACCTAACCAATCTGTTATTTTCGACGTTATTCCTATTTTATATTGACCAGCAAGACCTGATCAACCCAAACATGATCCTCTGTATAACGATAATATACTGGCAATGTAATACGCGCCATAGCTCGCGTAGCAGGGAAAGTGACAATATACCAATCTTTTACAAGCTCAATAGTCGTTCCGTCATCCAAAACGATGATCGAGTTTTCAGTATTTTTTCTTTCGAACAGCCAGAATCAGCCTCCCCTTTCGAACAAGCAAAAAGCGATATACAAACTATCGCAAATACTAAATGGAGAATTCTTTTCATAATTTTAGTCTTTATATATATACAAAGATTATTTTGTATATTTCTTTCGTATCTTGCTAAATATAAAATCTCGCGTCATGAAAAAAATCTTCTTATTCGCATTGGCCTGTATGGCAGCAGTCTCCGCACAGGCCAAAGAACCGAAATGGTTTCTCAACGAAAAACCGCTGCCCGAAAAACATATTCTAGCAACGAGTTCGCTCGATTCCATTGTCGTGCAAAAATCCGACGGCTCGATACACGCTTGGGCAGAGAAAGGGATCGAATGGAAACCACTCGTCGAGTTAGTCAGTCCCAAACTGCAGTCGCGGCATGTCGCCGAGAACCTCTACTTTTCCGTCGACGGGACCTTTTACGGCCGGCTGGACAAGATCGACCGAATCTACATCGACGCCGATTATGTCGACGCCCATGTCGAGGAGGCACATATTCCCCGGGAGAAATATATCCGCGCAAAATACCGGGGCAGGGAATTGATTAAGATCCGGTTGCGGAATAGTTGGGATATGGAATTGAAACACAAGAAAGACCAGGAAGAGCGGGAGATACACAAACTCTGGTTCGACCATGTACAGAACAAGCAGGCACAAAATTTTTAACGGCATTGCACCCCACCCGTCCGGTCGGCATATTTTATACCGACCGGACCTTTTTATTGGCTGTTTTTTATTAACTTTGCGGCGCTGCAAGGCAATAGAAAAAGGAAAAACCCATGAAAACCGACTTTCTGGTTATCGGTTCCGGCGCTGCGGGGCTCTCGTTCGCGCTGAAGGCCGCGGCTCACGGACACGTTACGATCGTCACCAAAGGCGAGATCGAGGAGTGCAACACCAACTATGCCCAAGGCGGCATCTGCTCGGTCACATACGCTCCCGACACCTTCGAGAAGCACATTCACGACACACTGGTCTGCGGAGCGGGCAAGTGCGACGAGAAGGCCGTGGAGCTGGTCGTGCGGCGCGCTCCGGAGCTGATCCGGGACCTCATTGCTTGGGGCACGCGCTTCGACAAGACCCCCGACGGGCGTTTCGAGCTCAACCGCGAGGGCGGACACTCGGAGCACCGCATCCTCCACCACGAGGACCTCACGGGTGCCGAGATCGAGCGGGCGCTCGTGGAGTCGGTGAAGAGCCATCCGAACATCACGGTCCTCGAACACCATTTCGCCATCGACCTGCTGACGCAGCACCATTTGGGCGAGTTCGTCACGCGCCACACACGCGGACTGGCCTGCTTCGGAGCCTATGTGCTGAACCTCGAGACGAACGAGATCGAGACCATGCTGTCGAAATTCACCGTCGTGGCCACGGGCGGGTGCGGCAACGTCTACTCCACCACCTCGAACCCCAACGTCGCCACGGGCGACGGCATCGCCATGTGCCACCGTGCCAAGGCCATCACCGAGAACATGGAGTTCATCCAGTTCCACCCCACGACGCTCTACAACCCCGGCGAGAAGCCCAATTTCCTCATCACCGAGGCCATGCGCGGTTTCGGGGCCATCCTGCGGCTGCCCGACGGCAAGGAGTTCATGGACAAATACCATCCGATGAAATCCCTCGCGCCGCGCGACGTCGTGGCCCGGGCCATCTACCGCGAGATGACCAAGCGGGGTTCGGATTTCGTCTACCTCGACGTGACGCACAAGGACCCCGACGCCGTCCGGAGCCATTTCCCGAACATCTACGAGAAATGCCGCTCGATCGGCATCGACATCACCAAAGACTGGATTCCCGTAACCCCCGCAGCGCACTACTGCTGCGGCGGCGTGAAGGTCAACACCAACGGCGAAACCTCGATCAAGCGGCTCTATGCGCTGGGCGAAACCTCGTGCACGGGACTGCACGGCGCCAACCGGCTGGCCTCGAACTCGCTGATCGAAGCGGTCGTCTACGCCGACCAAGCTGCACGGCACACGGCAGCATCGCTGGAGAAGGTCGATTTTCAGGAGGGCATCCCCGACTGGGATTTCGAAGGCACGCAGCACACCGAGGAGATGCTGATGATCATCCAGTCGAAGCGCGAGATGCAGACCATCATGTCCAACTATGTGGGCATCGTGCGGTCGAACCTCTCGCTCAAGCGCGCCATGCACCGGCTGGAGATACTCTGGCAGGAGACCGAGGAGCTCTACAACAAGACCAAGCCCAACCGCGAGTTGTGTGAACTGCGGAACATGATCGCCATCGCCTATCTGGTCATCAAGCAGGGGCGCGAGATCAAGGAGTCCGTGGGCTGCCACTACAACGCCGATTACCCCAAGGAATAACACATGACATTACAGGAAGAAATAACCCGGCGGCGGACCTTCGCCGTCATCGCCCACCCCGACGCGGGCAAGACCACCCTTACCGAGAAACTGCTGCTGTTCGGCGGCGCCATCCATGTGGCCGGAGCCGTCAAGAGCAACAAGATCAAGAAGGGCGCGACGTCCGACTTCATGGAGATCGAACGCCAGCGAGGCATCTCGGTGGCCACGGCCGTCATGGGCTTCGAATACCAAGGCTGCAAGATCAACATCCTCGACACCCCGGGCCACGAGGATTTCGCCGAGGACACCTACCGCACGCTGACGGCCGTGGATTCGGTCATCATCGTGATCGACGGCGCCAAGGGCGTCGAGTCCCAGACCCGCAAGCTGATGGCGGTCTGCCGCATGCGCAAAACCCCCGTGATCGTCTTCATCAACAAGCTGGACCGCCCCTCGAAGGAGCCGTTCGACCTGCTGGACGAGGTGGAGAAGGAGTTGCAGATCCGCGTGCGGCCGCTGGCTTTCCCGATCTCGAACGGCCCCACCTTCAAGGGCGTCTACAACCTTTACGAAAAGAACCTCTCGCTCTTTACGTCGGACGAGAAACTGACGGCCGACGCATCGACGGCCGAAATCTCGGACCTCGCGTCGCAGGAGCTGGACGGTTACATCGGCGAAAAATTCGCCGACCTGCTGCGGCAGGACGTCGAGCTGGTCGAGGGCGTCTACGACCAGTTCGACCGCGAAGCCTACCTGCGCGGCGAACTGGCCCCGGTCTTCTTCGGCTCGGCGGTCAACAACTTCGGCGTCCGCGAACTGCTGGACTGCTTCGTGCGCATCGCCCCCTCGCCGCGTCCGGCCCCGACCGAAACCCGGGCGGTGGAGCCCGGGGAGCCGAAAATGACCGGCTTCGTCTTCAAGATCCACGCCAACATGGACCCCAACCACCGCGACCGCATCGCGTTCCTGAAGATTTGCTCCGGCACGTTCGAACGCAATAAGAACTACCTGCATGTGCGCAGCGGCAAGCAGTTGAAATTCTCTTCGCCGACAGCCTTCATGGCCGAGAAAAAGTCGGTGATCGACTTCGCCTACCCGGGCGACATCGTGGGCCTGCACGACACGGGCAATTTCAAGATCGGCGACACCTTCACCGAGGGCGAAAAGCTCCGTTTCACGGGCATTCCGTCGTTCGCCCCCGAGCAGTTCCGCTACATCGAGAATGCCGACCCACTGAAGTTCAAACAGTTGGCCAAGGGCGTCGACCAATTGATGGACGAGGGCGTGGCGCAGTTGTTCACAAGCGCCCTCAACGGCCGCAAGATCATCGGCACGGTGGGTGCGCTGCAATTCGAAGTGATTCAGTACCGTCTGGAACACGAGTACAACGCCGCATGCCGCTGGGAGCCGATCTCGATCTACAAAGCCTGCTGGATCGACAGCGACAACGCCGCGCAACTGGCCGACTTCAAACGCCGCAAGCACACCAACATGGCTGTCGACAAGCACGGCCGCGACGTATTCCTCGCCGACACGAGCTACGGGCTCGCCCTCGCGCAGGAGAATTTCAAGGACATCCGCTTCCACTTCACCTCAGAGTTCTAAAACACCAAAAAGCCGCCGGAGTGCAGACTCCGGCGGCTTTGCTTGTAACAGGTTTTCTCAGACCTCCATCGGAACCTCGATAATCAGCACCTTGGCGTCCTCGGAAGCCTTGATCCGAAAATCGTCCGCATCCTCGATGCCCATGCCGTCGCGGGGCCCAAGCTCCTCGCCGGCCACCTCGACCCGGCCTTCGACCACGAAGACGTAGGCTCCGTTGCCGTGGAGGTTCATCCGGTACTCGGTCTCATGCCCGGCGTCGAGGCCCAGCGTGTAAAACCACGCCTTCTGGTGAATCCACCCCACATGCTCGCTGCCGTGGCTCTCAGGGCCTACGATCAGCCGCAGTTCATTGCGCTTGCCGGGCAGCAGTTCGATCTGGTTGTAACGGGGCGTATGGTTGTCGGCGTCGGTAAGCACCCAGATTTGCAGGAATTTCGCCGGCTCCTCGCGGCTGGCGTTCATCTCGCTGTGCGTGATGCCCGTTCCGGCGCTCATCACCTGAATGTCGCCCGGCTCGAGAATCTTCATGTGTCCCATGCTGTCGCCGTGCTTCAGAGCGCCCGAGAGGACGATCGAAACGATCTCCATGTTGTCGTGGGGATGCGTCCCGAAGCCCTCGCCCGGGGCTACCGTGTCGTCGTTCAGCACCCTCAGGGCACCGAAATGGACGCGTGTGTGATCGTAATATCCGGCAAAACTGAAGGTATGGTGTGTCTGGAGCCAGCCGTGATCGGCATACCCGCGGGTCCCGGCTCTGTGAATCGTCTTTTTCATAATTGCATTCCTATTGGTAATTATATATAAACGCAAAAAAGAGGCCGATTATTGTGCCTGCTCCAGCTCCAGATTGCTCACCCGGTCGGTCACGCCGAACCCGAAACCGGGATATTCATAGAGTCCGAAACGGGGTTCCGTCTCACCCCGGGTATAGGCCCAGATCGAAGCGTAATCTTCGGGGTCCTCGCCCATTTTGCCGAGCTGACGCAGATAGGCGGCCACCGACTTGTTCTCGACGATGAAGATTTCGCCCATGCGGTCGATTATAGGGCTGTGGCGGCGTGTGCGGTCGTGGTCGAAGCGCAGGATGCGCCGCCCCTCGGGCGTAAGACCCACCAGCCGGAAGGTCATGCTCTTGCCGATGGCCGGGAGGTTCAGCACACTGCGGTCCGTAGCGAGAAACGGCAGGCGGTATTTGCGCATGAAACGCCGGAGCTTGGCCGCCGTATCGCGCCCGTCGGCCAGCAGCGCGTCGAGTTCCGAAGCCTGCTCCGCAGTGAGGTGTCCGTAAATCTTCTCCTCCATCTGCTCCTGCATCGAGCGGCTGTTGGGCGTAAAGACCGCGCGGTTCTCCTCGAAACCCTTGACCGAGAAGGTGTAATAGCACACCACTCCCAGCGAATTGAGCACCTGCCGCAGCCGTGTGGTATGCCCGCGGCGCGAAGCGGCCACGGTATAGACCAACTGGTTGGTGATGAGCCACCCCGCCGAAAGGATCTTCCGGATGGCCTCCTCGGCCTCGGGCGTCACTTCGAGCGGCGTCTGGAAATGGGTCTGGATGATGAACTGTTTCACGCCGACGGCCGAAGCCTTCTCGCGGAATTCGCGCAGGATCTCCACCAGCTCGTCATTTACGCGCATCGGCAGGTAGGCAGGCAGGCGCGAACCGAGACGCACGCGCTGCAGTTCGGCATATTTTTCGCCCTCGGGACGCCATGCATTGGCCCGGCGCTTGCGGTTAGCCATGCGGTAGACCGCCTCGAGGATATTTCGCAGGGTCTTGTTCTGGCTCATCAGTGCGTCGCCGCCCGTGATGAGGATGTCGCGCAGTTGGGTATCCTCCTCGAAATAATTCATCAGCCGGCGCAGTTTGTGGTCCCACGACTCTTTGGGACGCAGCGCCTCGAATTCGAAATTGAGACGTTCGCTCTGGAAATCGTACATCCGCTGACACGAAGCGCACAGTCCGCCGCAGGCGCGGCCCATCGTGTCGGGGATCAGGATCGCCACCTCCGGATAGCGGCGGTGGATGTTGTGTCCGTCGGGCAGCAGCCACCCGGCGGCATTGGGTTTACCCGCCTCGACGACATCCTCGCGCTCCCAAGCGCGGATCTGTCCGTAAGTCTCGACCAGTTGCGGCGAATAGAGGATGTAACTGCGGATGGCGGCATCGTCGTAACCGTCGCCCGTGACATCGAGCAGCGAAAGGTAATAGGGCGTGGCGAAGAAGGGCATCCCCTTTTTGCGGGCCTTCGAGAGCAGGTACATCGTCTCCGACGACAGCGACCCGGCCAGAAAGCGGTTCAGCTCCGAAGGGCTTTTCACGGCCATGGCCAACTGAAAGCGGAAATCACCCCACCACTCGGCCACCTGCCGGTATTTCTCATCGTAAGTCATCCCCTCGGCGAACAGATAGCGCGACGGGGTTTTCGACTTGCGGTTCTCGATCTTCTGCACCAGCAGGTGCAGCATCCGTTCACGGTTGTCGGCGCGGATCGCCCGCACCTCCTCGTCCTGCCCCGAAAGCCAGCGTTCGGTGCGGCTGCGCACGCGCTGCGGCGAAGGCAGCGGGATTTCCGCCCCGTCGAGCAGGCGGAACAGGTGGAACAGATCGACAAACAGGTCGGAAGGCATCTCGGAATTGGCGAGCCGTCCGGTAAGGAACTGCCACAACAGCGTCAGGGTCTGTACTTCCAACTGACAGTCCGTGGATAATTCGTA
This sequence comes from Alistipes provencensis, assembly GCF_900083545.1. NCBI lineage: Bacteria > Pseudomonadati > Bacteroidota > Bacteroidia > Bacteroidales > Rikenellaceae > Alistipes > Alistipes provencensis. Next base: position 517,284 of record NZ_LT559262.1, read on the forward strand.
GACTTCTTGTCCGTCGTAACCGATCAACAGTCGAATCTGCTCCGCAGCTTCGCTCTCCGCAGCGGCATGCCGGTCCACGAACTCCCCGAGATGCCTGCGGAACTCCGCACCGTCGCTGCTGGCGTCGGCGAGGGCCGCAAGGTCGGGTAACTCATGGCGATAGAGCAGTCCGAGCTGGGAAAGGGTCAGTGCAAGCATTTTCTTTTGCTTCATACGCATTTTTTATTTAAGACGTTTGAGATAGGCGCAAAATTGTGCATTCACACCGGATCGTCACTCCCGGATTGCATTTTGCGGGAACAATATAGTAAAAATTTTTAATATATTCAAACTTATTACGGCAAATCTTCCATATTTGAATAAATTACATCCGAAAACAAAAACCGCAACCCTTCAGGATTGCGGTTTTTCTCAGAAAGAAAAGGTTATCGTTCGGCTCGCATGGGATTTTCCAGAAAATCCCGATACGACAGACGAATACCCTCCTCCAGTTCGGTTTTGTAAGTCCAGCCGAGCGCCGCAGCCTTCGACACATCCAGCAGTTTGCGGGGCGTACCGTTGGGTTTCGAGGTGTCCCACCGAATCTCTCCGCCGTAACCGATCACTTTCGCCACGAGTCCCGTCAGTTCCTTGATCGAAAGTTCCTTACCCGTCCCGGCATTGACCGTCTCGTTGCCGCTGTAATTGTTCATCAGGAATACGCACAGGTTGGCGAGGTCATCCACATAGAGGAACTCGCGCAACGGACTCCCGTCGCCCCAGCAGGTGACATATGGCAGTTTTTGTTCCTTGGCTTCATGGAAACGGCGGATCAGTGCCGGCAGCACATGGCTGTGCGTCGGATGGTAGTTATCGTTCGGCCCATAAAGATTGGTCGGCATTACGCTGATATAATTCGTGCCATACTGGCGGTTGAGATACTCGCAGTACTTCAGTCCCGAGATCTTTGCCAGCGCATACGCCTCGTTCGTTTTTTCGAGTTCCGAGGTCAGCAGACACGACTCCTTCATCGGCTGAGGTGCCATGCGCGGATAGATGCACGAAGAGCCGAGGAATTCCAGCTTCTTACAGCCGTTCTGCCACGCCGCATGGATAACATTCATCTCAAGGATCATATTCTCGTACATGAAGTCCGCCAGAGCACTCTGGTTGGCCTCGATACCACCGACTTTCGCCGCCGCCAGAAAGACATACTCCGGCTTCTCTTCGGCGAAAAATCGTTCGACAGCGTCCTGACGCGTAAGGTCCAGCTCCCGATGCGTACGGGTAACGATATTCGTATATCCCTGCCGCTGCAACTCACGCACGATCGCCGATCCGACCATGCCCCGATGCCCGGCGACGTATATTTTAGCACTCTTTTCCATATTCCGCTATTTTACAATGCCCTTTTCGAGATACTCGGCGAGGTTTGTCCGTATCTCCTCACCGGCTCGTTCCACAGCCACCTTCGCCATATCGGCATCGACCATGATTCGAACCAGTTGTTCGAAACTTGTCCGGGTCGGGTTCCAGCCCAGTTCGGCCTTCGCTTTGGTCGGGTCTCCCCAGAGATTTACTACATCCGTCGGTCGATAGAAGTCCGGTGAAACCTCGACCAGTACCTTGCCCGTAGCTTTGTCGATTCCCTTTTCATCTTCGCCCTCGCCGACAAACTCCAATTCAATGCCGGCATATTTGAATGCAAGGTAGCAAAATTCCCGCACGGAATGTTGCTCACCCGTGGCGATGACGAAATCTTCCGGCGTCTTGTTTTGGAGAATCAGCCACATACATTCTACATAGTCTTTGGCATAGCCCCAATCGCGGAGCGACGACAAGTTGCCCAAATACAATTTATCCTGCTTTCCTTGAGCGATGCGGGCGGCGGCGAGGGTGATCTTGCGGGTCACGAACGTTTCACCCCTACGTTCCGATTCATGGTTGAACAGGATACCCGAGCAGCAAAACATTCCGTAGGCCTCGCGGTACTCCTTGACGATCCAGTAGCCGTAGAGTTTCGCCACGGCATAAGGCGAGTAAGGATGGAACGGGGTGTTTTCATTCTGCGGTACTTCCTCCACCTTGCCGTAGAGTTCCGAGGTCGAGGCCTGATAAATGCGACATGTATCGGCAAGACCGCATTGACGCACGGCTTCCAGAATGCGCAGTACGCCCGTGGCGTCGACATCGGCTGTAAACTCCGGAGCGTCGAACGACACCTGAACATGACTTTGGGCTGCAAGGTTATAGATTTCATCCGGACGGATCTTGCCAATGACCTGCAACAGACTCATCGAGTCACCCAGATCGGCATAGTGCAGATGGAAATGCGGCAGACCCTCCAAATGGGCAATCCGCTCCCGAAAATCTACGGAGGAACGACGTATGGTGCCATGCACGTCATAGCCTTTTTGCAATAAAAACTCCGCCAGAAACGATCCGTCCTGACCTGTAATACCCGTAATTAATGCGGTCTTCATATAAAGTTTACTATTTTTTGCAGCATATATAATCTCCTAAAACGAGTAGTCGCGTGAGGCGATTACGGCGCAATAATTTTACAATCAAATAACTCACGGCAGTCAGAACCACACCTATTGTTAGCACGGTCCAGACCGGGATCAACCCCAAGCCGCTGACAAAAGGTGCTATTGCAAGATTGATAATAAGACAATGGACAAAATAAAGCCCCAATGTCTCCCGACCCAAAGCAATAAGTATTTTAGCGCAATAACTTGTCCCCACCGTCACCGTCCATTTAAAAATTTCATAGAACAAAACAATCCCCAACGCAGCGACCCATAAACGATAAAAGATTGATAAATAGGGTTCTAAATCAATACCCGGTAATACTTGGGGGGGGGTAATACACATCTGTAACCGGAAGAAATAGACACATACGGGAAACAGAACTGCGCTCCCTGTAAGCAAGACTTGGTCGAGACCGACATGCTTCGTCTGACTGAACGGTCTGATATAAACGCCAGCAGAAAAAAAGATAAAATACCACGCAATCCAATGAAAACCCAAAAGATCTGTACGGGTAATCAGTTCGATAAAATTCAATCCACCAAGAATCGCCAGCACAATTATCCGTTCATCAATCTTAAGAGCTGCCGCCGTTTTTCGGCAACAAATAAAAAGAGTATGGATAAAAAACAGGACCCACAAGAACCAAAGACCTAAATCGGGACGTAAAATAATCCGGAGATTAAATACTGCAAACTCACGAAGCGAAATTCCGGCAGAACCATCTACAAAAAAAGCGATCACATTGTAGCAAAAAAAGGGGATGATCAACTGTAAAAATCGTTTTCCAACACTCTTCCATGTCGTAGTCTTATAACTTACAAATCCACTAAGAAACATGAATAACGGCATATGAAAGCTATAAATGCAGCGAAAGACAAGGCCATCTGTTCCGTACAATGTCTGAATAACATGCCCTGCAATCACCAGCAAAATGGCAAAACCTCGCAAAGCATCAATATAAGGAATGCGACCCGACAATAACATTTGCACGACAACAGAGAGTTATGATATAATTTTACAAAGAGTGATCAGGATCACCCTGATATCAGTCACTAATGAGTGATGGGCAACATACTCCAGATTAATCCGCAGCTTATCCTGCATAATCACATCTACATAATACCGGTCCGGATCATCGACCTGCTCCAACAATTCGTTCTCATTGCGATAGCGGATCGATGCCAGGTCCGTTATACCGGGACGGACACCGAGCACACGCATCTGCTCCGGGGTATACAGCCCGACATATTTCCGCACCTCCGGCCGGGGTCCGACCAGGCTCATATCTCCGACAAAAACGTTGATAAGCTGCGGAAGTTCATCCAATTTGTACCGACGAATATAATATCCCGACCGGGTCACCCGCGGATCATGTCCTCCGATCGTTATCAATCCTTTCCGGTCGGAACCGACCCGCATCGAGCGGAATTTATACAACCTGAAATCCCGGTTGTTCCGCCCGACACGCACCTGACGGTAGAAGACCGGCCCTGCTGAATCACATTTGATCCAAACGGCCAGAACGAGGAACAAGGGACTTAAAACAAGCAGCCCCAAACCGCTCGTTACAAGGTCGAAAAAACGTTTCAATGAAAATATATTATTTCGAAATGATATCGACGAAATTGGAGATGACGTATTCGGCCTCCTCGTCGGTAAGGCGCGTATGCAGCGGAAGCGTCACCTCATTGCGGTACTGGTCATACGCATTCGGATAGTCTGCGATGTCGAACCCCAAAGCCTTATATGCCGTCATCATCGGAAGCGGCTTGTAATGGACATTGCAGGCGATGCCCCGCTCCGCCATTTTGACGATGACATCGTTCCGCTCGGCGACATCCCGCCCCAACAGACGCACAAGATATAGATGTCCGCTCGAAGAGTGATCCGCCCCATAATGATCGAGTACCTGCACCGAACAATCTTTCAGCGCGTCATCATAACGGCCGATCAGCTCACGACGACGGCGGAGCATTTCCGGATAGCGTTTCAACTGTGCAAGCCCGATCCCGGCCATGATATCCGTCATGTTGCATTTGAAATTGGGCGCGACGATATCGTACTCCCAAGCGCCGAGTTGCGTCTTGGCCAAAGCGTCCTTACTCTGTCCATGAAGCGACAACAACTGGAATTGCTTGTAGAGCCATTCGTTATCGATACCGGGGATCGGACGCCATGTAAGCGCCCCGCCCTCGGCCGTCGTGAGATTCTTCACGGCGTGGAACGAAAACGAGGTGAAATCGGCGATCTCTCCGCACATCCGTCCGTGCCACTGTGCCCCGAAAGCATGGGCGGCATCGGACAATACGACAGCCCGGCCGAATGCTTGCTGAAGATCATTTGCAGGGCGAAAAAGATGTTTTTTACGTTCGACTGCTGCATAAATCTTGTCATAATCGCAAACGACACCGCCGAGATCCACCGGCACGACGACTTTCGTTCGTTCGGTGATGACATCGGCAAGTTTATCGTAGTCCATTTCAAAGGATCCGGGCGCCGTATCGACCAGCACGACCTTAGCTCCGACATGGCACGTCACACTGGCCGTTGCAGTATAAGTGTATGCCGAAGTAATGACCTCGTCTCCGGGCCCGACACCCAGTACGCGGAGAATCAACTCCATGCACGCCGTCGCAGAGTTCAGGCACACGGACTTTTCCGTCTGGCAGCACATCGAAATCAGGTTTTCAAACTCTTTGGTGCGGGGTCCCGTCGTAATCCATCCGGAACGCAGAGCCTCAGCAACTTCAGCAATCTCCGCCTCCGTCATATCGGGAGGCGAAAAGGAAATTTTTGTCATATACGATAATTTATCGAACGGTATATCCTCCGTCCACGATCAGATTTTGTCCGGTAACCCACCGGGAAGCATCGCTTAGCAGATAAATGCAGGCATTGGAAACGTCCTCCGTACGGCCCAGGCCCAATAAGTGCTTATCCTCCAGTTGCCTGCGCAGGTCAGGATCGGCCATATGAGGCAAATCTGCATTGATCGGTGTAAGAATCGCACCCGGAGATACGCTATTGAACCGGATGTTGCGTTTGGCATACTCACAGGCCAGCGATCGGGCCGCAGAGATCAATGCTCCCTTGGTCATGCCGTACAACGATTTGCCGCTTTCGCCCACACATCCCATGATCGACGAGAAAAAAACGATACTTCCACCCTCTTTGGGCATGTGTCTGATTTTGCAGACCTCTCGTGTCAGTTCAATGGCGGAATAGACGTTATTCCGGAAAAAACGGTCGAGTTGTTCAGTGGACATCAGTTTCAGGGGAAGCGTCGTCGATATCCCGGCACAATGGAGTACACCATGCAACGGGCCGCATTGGGTTACGATATCGGCAACCAGTACCCCTATTCGGTCAAAATCCGTCAAATCAAAAGACATCACAACATGTCCGTTGCCCGTCATTTGCCGCCGGGTTTCGGCTAATCGCTCCTCATTACGACCAATAAGCACTACACGGGCTCCCATCCGGCTGCAATCAATGGCGCATTGGCGACCGATGCCGGACGAAGCTCCGGTAATTAATATTGTCTTTTCCGACAGGGTGAATGGATTGAACGTCATGGTCAAACCTCTACGATATCACTGATACGGCAATCGACGAACGGTACGATGGCCGTCGCCCATGTCATACCAACGCCGAATGCGCTCAACATCAACCGCTTTTTGCCCGACAAGTTGTCTTTCAATTGATCGACGATGGTCAAAGGAACCGATACGGATGAGGTATTGCCGTATTTGGCGATCGTCGACGGAATCCTCGTCGTATCCAGTTTGAGTTTCTTGGCCAGATAACTGTTGATAAAGTTGTTGGCCTGATGAAAGACATAGTAATCCAGCGATTGGATATCCACCTCCGACCACTCCGCGATCTTTTTGATGTCGCGCGGGATCTCACGGATCACAAAGTTGAAGACATCGCCCCCGTTCATATAACCCTGTTCTTCGCTACGGATATTGCCGTATTCATCGACAACCTTTTCTTGCAGGGTCTCCACACTGCTCGGCATCCGGTAACCGCCGGCATTGATCTTGATCAGGTCGCCGCGAGAGCCGTCCGAGTTGAGCGAAAAATAGCTTTCCCCGAATTTTTCATCCCGTTCGACAAGTGCCGCAACTCCGCCGTCACCGAACAGGAATGCCGACCGGCGGTCTTTCGGTGAATAGACTTTCGAGCGGGTCTCGCCGTCAAGAATCAATGCCTTGCGCAGATTATTGCACTGCATGAACGAATAGGCGACACTCAACCCGTAAATGAATGCGGAGCATCCCAGATTTATATCGAATGCTATCGTCGAATTCGGTAAGCCTAAACGTTCCTGCAACAATACCGATGTCGCAGGCATGCGGTAATCGGGCGTTTGCGATATGAAGATCAGCAAATCGATCTCATTGCGATCGATCCCGTTGTCGGCAATGAGTTTTTCCGCCGCAGCAAAGCACAAGTCCGACGAGCAGGTTTTTTCATCGGCGAAACGACGCTCATAGATACCTACCTTATCGACAACTTCGCGGACTTGATCCTCCGGGAAATACTGTGTGTATTTGTAATTGTCGATCACCGTGCGGGGAACGGCACCGCTCAAAGCCGTAATCCCGACACCCTGAAATTTCAGAAACGACATGATTATTTGTGGGATTCAATATACGACGCAATATCACCCAGCGTTTTCAACTCGCGGAACTGGGCATTCTCGATCTGCATGTCATACTCCTCGTCAAGCATCGCTATGACCGATAAGAACGATAAAGAATTCCATTCATCCAAATCTCGGAAAATAGTATCCGTATTCAAGGTTGTTGCATCTTCAATTTCAACCGCTTCGGCGAATTTTTCGATAAATTCTTTCATGCTCATCTGTTATTATTTTTAATTATTCATATTTTAGTTGGTTTATTCAAGTCATAAGCCATAAAAGCCCGTTCCCGGCCATCTGACAGAGTAATGATTTTTTTCATAACTGCTCCATTCAGTTTATGGAACTTATATACATGCTTATTCGCCGTATCTACTTCGAATTCCAGTTCTTCGATCCCCAGCAGGCGAAGAATCCGCAACGTATTGTTATGCATCTCACACGACGAAATCGAATCCTTGTAGCGAGGGTCCCATCCCCAATAGCCACCTCGTGCCCCCTGCTGTCCGATGAAGGACCCATCGTTCCGTTTCAAAGACCTATAACGGACAAACAAGGCCCTCAGTAGTACGGGATTAGAAAGAACCGATCCAATGGCCGCTATAGCCAACCGGGCTCGGTTTTTCATCATATAACAGCGATGGCGATGGCAGTCCAAGACTGCGAACATATATCCTACCACCCTGCCCTTATCCTCAGCACAAACACATACCGTACATGGATCAGAAAGTACCAGCCGGTAATATTGCCGCAGGAAGCATCGCCCCATCAAGACAAAGATTCCATTATCATTGACATCCTTAATACGATGGTGAATATCAGCCAGACAACGTGCGTCGGCCTGTTTTGCCAAACGATAGACCATATTATCGAATTTACTCGGATTAAATGCAGAAATTACCAATAACAGCCCCCTTCAACTGTTCCGGCCCGTTCAGGGCGGTCTTCTGGACGAGGCGAAACAAAATATTCGTTAATGAACCGGTTCGTCTGCGGATTATCCACATAACGTTTTCCCTTGACGCCGAAAAGGAACTGTGTGACACCTCCCAAATGGACAGCTTTACGCCCCATCCGCTTGATATGGGCTGCGAGCGGCATACCGTAGGCCCCACAACCGAGAAGTGCGATATCAAACTCTTTTTCGTCGATCAAAGCCTTCATATGAGCTAGGGCTTCGAACCAACTCGGAAAATCCACGGGATTGCCAGCTATTGACTGTACGGCCTTGATGGTCTCCAATTTCCCAAACACGGGAAGTGTAAGCGGATTTGCGAAAAGATTCGCCCTATTTCGCTCATACTGCTCGCGGATCGTCTCAGCAAACGGATGCACAACTAAGATCCGCTTGCCGGTCAACACCCGCGTCCAAGGCGAATCCTGATCGTAGAACCCATCGAGCGTGCGCTTGCTAACACGGGGGATATCGCCAATCCAACTGCGAAAGAACATCTCCTCGAACCGCCAGGTAATCAGCACATCCAACTCAGCAGTATCGGCTTTATACAATTCATAAAAACGGCGGATGTGCTCTCCATCCACCGGAAAAAAACCGGCAGAATTACCAAGATTCCGCCAGGTTCTTCTCTTCAATGGAAGAAGCCAGGGCTGCAATTTCTCATAGCAAAGCGTTTGCAATTCAACCGACCCGAACCGGGAGATCATACAAGGAGTGTCCGAACCGAGCAGGTCGGTCAGAACCCTTATCCCCTCTTCTTCCAAAAGCGGAGACGGACATCCCAACCTATAAATCCCCTGAAAAAACGAGCGAATCAGTTTATGTGCCATAATCTACCAATTATATAAGTATCCAACCTACCGGATAGATATCCGTGGAATCGGAGCCGTTCGTCCACCGCGCAGGAGCCACAATGAACTTGTCCGGACGAGCATTCAACCAAGCGCCCCACCAACTGAACGAACTATTGGCGATAATACACCCTCTGGCCAGCGACATAAGTTGCATATCCCGATAGCTCTGCTGGCCTGTATTGAAGTCTATGAAATGCACATCAGCCCCTCGCAGTAGCGGAATGATGTGTTCCCGACACCAATCCATATCGTTCGAAAAAATAAAGAACGCGGGAGTTTTTATCAGTCCGAAAACCTGTTCCAAAGCTTTCTGGTAATATTCGAGTGTGCATATCCCCGAAAAGTTTGCAGCCCCGACGTAATCACCTCTGCGAACATGAATAGCAACCGAATTCTGCTCCCTAAGCAATCGAGCTACATTCAAGTTCAACTGGTCGCAAAATTCCGGAAAACGGAATACCTCAGCAACAGCTGCTGGACACTGCTCAAAATACCGGGGCGACTGCCAATATCCCTCGAAATAAAAGCTTCCCGACACCCCCAGTGCTTTCGAATCGTACCGGAATGCCTCCAGTTCGATATATTCGCTCCGTCGCACGGGCAACACCCGCCGGAGCGCGCGTGAAACCGTATAATGAGGAATATAATACGAGAGACGTGCAATCTGTCCTCTTCTGGCCGATGAGAGCTTTACATCAAAGACACGTTTCAGTTCAAAGCCCGTATGAAGCCGGTAGCCATTGAAATGCGAGGTATCAATCAACACCTCCTCTTCCGGGTTTCTGGCTTTAAGCGCCACTGCAAATGCATATTGAAACATCTGATTCCCGATGCCCCCGATAATATTGACAATTTTCACAAAACAATAGATTTCAATGGTTCAACAGATTATCCCAATGAGCGTTTTTCCGGAATCTAATACGGGAATTCGTCGCCCAAATCAAACAGATCATCCCTGGAATAAAATTCAAATAGATACTTCGAATAAATTGCGCCGTCTGATTTCTCATTGCCAATGTAGCACAGAATATAAGAAGGGCATACATTGTTCTTCTGAACAAGACATTATCGGTTCTAACAAATAAAAGCCATATCCGAAGTAAAATATTCCATAAAATACCATTATATAAAAAGCCCATAAAACCCATGAAATTATAGCCTTGTACAAAAAAGTGATAAGACCAGCCTACGCCTCTTTCCAAAGTTTCCCCTTTGACCCTTGCTACGATAGTATTGGTCAAAGGTGGATAGTGGACGCCTAAAATTGCATTACATACATTAGATTTAATGACTTCTACGGGATCTATCATATCATAATACATGGAAACAAACAATGTATGCGAAGGGGCATAATAATCTTGTAATAATATCTGTTCAGATATAGGTAATGCATTTGATCCAGCATTCAAGTCTGTTTGAAAAACCTTTTTTAAAGAAATACTTCCCTGAGTTCTTAATTGTAGGATGATCAACAGTCCATAGACTAACAAGCATCCTAATACGACAAATTTCAGAATCGTAGTTTTGCGGTTCCTCAATGAAACGATAAAAGGAGAAAGCTCGATGCTCGCAATCGCTATGAAAAAATACAGGATGGAACTCCTAATACCGGCAGCCGATGCTACTTGAATAAAAAAAGTGACACAACATATCAGCAAAAGGATTTTAAATTTTGACGAACGATAATACCGGATTACCGCATATAATACAATAGTACTAATTGTAAAAAAATAAAACAACAATGAAAACCAACTGGAGCCCATAGGATTTCCACTACCCCATGAAAATACAGACCGGTTTTTGTAAAAATATATTAACAAACAAACAAATAAAAATATCAGTCCAAAATAGAATCGAAACTCTTTTCTATACTTTACACGATAAACCTCATAAATAACTGTCTTTTTTAGTGGGAACATCCTATATATAAAGAATGCAGTAACAAATGACAAAAACATAAATGCCCAATATCGATAGTATAATGCAGGACCGAAATAGGCTCCTATTCCCATGGACAAAATCGGGTAATATACATATCCAATCTGAGCAAAAATGGTATATATGTATAATATTAGAAAAGAAAAAGCATGTAGATCATCTCCTCGTTTTATCATATATTTTATACAATAAAACACAAAGAGAGTCAAGATAACCATTAAAATCCAAGGTGTCATTTCAATGGCTATACTTTAAATTTGAGTAAATACATAAAATGGCGTAAAAAACCCTTAAAAAACAATATCAGTCTCTCAAAGTTAGATTCGCATATTGTTTCTTCGCCTCTCAAGCGAGTCGCCCGAATTGCCTGCCGACGAAAATAATCATGCCCTTCCATATGTTCCCAACGAATTTTTATTCGCCCGGTATTCAGATATTTGTACACCAATGCGGAATAAACCGACTGGTCATGGCGGTTTTCAATAAAGCCTCGTAATTGCAGTCTGCGATCGGCAACAGGAACATCCATAACGAAATGCGGATATCTGAGAATCGTATCCTTCCATTCTAAAATAAAATCCATCACAAATTCCGATTTTCGAACCATGATAACCGTAGCACAGCACTGACGCCGGGAAAGCCATGCCCCGTCACCGAAATAGTCGATGATCTCCCGACGCGTCCAACGGTCATTGCGCTGATCAATCCGCAAGGCGCAAATATCGTATCGAGAGAGGGTGTCGAACCACACCCTCCAATCCCGCGAAGATTGTAACGAGCACCCGGCGTCGCAATAGACCAGAAAATCCCCCTCATCCATCGCCTGCAAGGCATCAAAAATTATATCAGGCTTCCATATCCACAATCCCCCGCCCCGCTTTTCACGCATAGCAGGACAATTCAAAATTGCCTCCGAAAGGTCTTCGGGAGCATAAGCCCTACAATCATCGAAAAGCTTCAGGCTTCGAGCTTCAGCCAAGATGCGCCGTTTGCTCGCAGCAAATTCGCCATCGCCATAGGTAATGAAGAATTTTTTCATTCGTTACCGATTTTACAACCAAAGACAAGCTTACGAAGCCGATAACAGAGTGTTCTGTTAACCCACACGATCTCCTCGCTCCGTAACACTTTCACTAACAACAGATCGACTGTCGCCATATAGATCGTACCACATACTATAATCCGACCAATACCCCCCAAACCCCAAAGCAGAAGCCAGTCGACAACAACCGCCACCACACAACCGGCCATACAGACCACTATGTATTTGAAGATATCTAAGTAAAATGAATAATCGAAACAAGCATATCGCATCCGCAGAAATACCAACGAGACGAGCGCGAAGAATAACAAACAGAAAAATTCGACCATGCCCACCTCCACAAAGGAGATGTGATCGGACAGTAATAACCGGACGCATACGAACAATATAGTGGCCCCCACCCCGATCACTGCCAGATGCACATACAATTTCGCCGAATAAAAAACAGTTCTTACCAGATTCATGACAGCAATACACAAGCCGCCCAAAAAGTACCAAGGCATCACACTCGCCAGATTCTCAATATCACCCGCCCCAAATTTTCCCCGCTGTAACAATATTCGAAGCACTGGTTGCATATAGACGATCGTAAAGATACTGACCACCAAAATGAAGAGTACAGCCATCCGAACGGCCCGTTCAAAAGCGTCCAATGCGACACGGATCCTGCGTAGATCTTTACTACTCAGCTCTTTCGCCAAATCGGGGAAAGAAACCGTTGCAAGCCCCATGCTTGCCGCCACGGAAAGAAAACCGCTGAAGCTATGAGCATAGCCTAGATACGACACTGCCCCCGGTGCCAGAATGCCTCCCCACTGATAGGCGATAAATCCGAACGCCGTGAACGGAAGCAGTGAAACGGTGATCAAGAGCATTCGCCCCGACAATTGCGAGATGCGCACATAATCGCGGCACACAGTACACAAGGTAGAATCGACTCTCTGACGGGCGGCGATGCGATAGATGATGAACTGCACGATCGTAGCGGCAGTCATGCCCAATGCTACTGAAAGTACTCCGATACGGGGGCCGATCATCAGTACCGAGACAATAATAGCCATATAGACCAACAGTGGAATCACTGAGATCAAGACAAAACGTTTGAAATAATTGTGGACACAGGCCCAAAAACCATTGACGAGCGAAAAACAAGTCGATGCCCAGAACAACAGACACAACCCAACCGCCAACGGATAAGTCTCTTCATTGAGCGCCCCGGGATAAATCCGATCAAGATTACAGTAAGTCAAGGTCCCTCCGACCAGCGAAAAAAGTAAACTAAAGAAGACCACACGTTTTCGGACAACCATAATGTAACCAGGTAGCCGTTTCGGCCCTATCTCTGCAAAGACCGGGATAAAAACCGAAGCAAAGATCACGGGAGCTACACCGGTTATGATCGTCGGAATCGAGTGCAAAGCAAAAAAGAGGTCGATCTGGGGTCCCGCACCAAAATACTTGGCATATAGCACTTGGCATAAAAAGCCCAAAATGCCGCTTAGAATGAAAAATAGGGTGATATAGAGAGACTTCTTCAACATGGTGCCTAAACCTCGGTTTTCCGGTTATCGTATGCTTCGAATACAGAATTTTTTGATTTGAACTCCGGCACGGTCCGCTTCATCAGGCGGATCATGTCCGGGATGTTCACGGAACGCGACAGCGTCTCGAGTTCCTCGGCGACCTCCTGAGCTTCGCCATAGTCGTATTCCCGAACCTTCGCAATTCGGATGCGGTCGTGGGGCGTCGGAAGCGTGTTCTCCTTGTTCGACAGCACCTCCTCGTAGAGTTTCTCACCCGGCCGCAGGCCCGTATATTCGATTTTGATATCCCGTTCGGGCTCGAAGCCCGCCAACTCGATCATCCGCCGGGCCAGGTGGGCAATCTTCACCGAAACGCCCATGTCGAAGACGAAAATCTCGTTGCCCCCGGACATCGTGGCCGCCTCCATCACCAGCCGGCAGGCCTCCGGGATCGTCATAAAGAAACGCGTGATATCCGGGTGTGTAACCGTCACCGGACCGCCCTTGGCAATCTGCTCCCGGAAACGCGGAATCACCGAACCGTTCGACCCCAACACATTCCCGAAACGCGTCGTCACGAATTTTGTCTTGCCTTTCGTTACGCCCTGCTCGATCGACAGCCCCAACGACTGCACATAAATCTCCGCAAGGCGTTTCGTGCAACCCATCACATTCGTCGGGTTCACTGCCTTGTCCGTCGAGATCATCACCATCTTCTCCACATCGTACGCCAGACACTTGTCCGCCACGTTGCGCGTTCCGGCAACATTCACCAGCACGGCCTCGCAGGGATTTTCCTCCATCAGCGGAACGTGCTTGTACGCCGCGGCGTGAAATACCACCTGGGGACGGTAGGTCCGGAATGCAAAATCCAGACGCCGTTCGATGCGGATATCCCCGATAACCGGTTCGAAATGCAACTCCGGATAACGCTCCTCCAGTTCCAACCGCAGGTTGTGCATCGGGGTCTCCCCGTTGTCGAACAGGATCAGTTCCTTCACCCCGAACGTCGCCAACTGACGGCACAGCTCCGAGCCGATCGATCCGGCGGCACCCGTCACAAGCACCGTCTTACCCGCGAAGTTGGCCTCGATCTCCGACATCGAAATCTCGATCTCGGGGCGTCCCAGCAGGTCTTCGATCTTGATCTCGCGGATCGACTGCTTCATGATCTTGCCGTCGATGACCTCGTCGATCGGCGGCGATATCAGCACCTTGACGCCTTTTTCTGCGCAGTAATTGATCAGGCGCTCCTGCTCCTCCTGCGCATCGTCGTTCGTGGCGAACAGCACGGCATCGATATCGAAACGGTCGCGCAGGTACTCCATGCTTCCGGCATCCTCGAAATAGTAGACCGGACAGTCCGCGACCGTATGGTTCCGCAGGCGCTTACCGTATGTCAGGAACCCCGCCACGCGATAGTGGGGCGAGTTCTGCAGCCGCGGAACCAGCGACACCGACTTGTCGCCCGTGCCGTAAACCAGCACCCGGCTGCAGTTGTCGCGGCGCGTCTGCTTCAGCTTGATCAGGTCGTAGACAACGATCATGCAGAGGCGCAGGCCCAGCAGCAGGAACAGGGTGACCAGGGCATCCAGCAGGAAGCCCAGGGAGATTGCCGTAAACGGCGGATATGGTTTTTGGGGAAGGAGCAGGACATAGCCGAACAGCAGGATGTCCTTGAAGAGAACCGCGGCGCCGAGTTTCCAGATCTCACGCAGCGTTGAGTGGCGGATGATGCTCCGGAACGTGCGGAAAAGGACGAACGGAACGACACTCAGCACACACGAACCCGCCAGCAGCCACAGGCCGTACCAGAAGGTAAAGACCGGGTTCGGAAAAAGACCGCGTATCAGCAAATACGCAATAAAGGTGGAAAAGACCGAAACGCACGTGTCGATAACGAGAATCAACCACGACGAAAAATAGCGTGACGACAGGTACTTTTCAGCACCCAGCCGTGACAGCAGGCGGTAAAGCATTAGAGAGGTGAATTATAGCTCCGGAACGTTGGAGGGCAACTACCCGGAAACCGGTAAAAACCGCGCAACCCAAGGAAAATCCATGGCGGTCCTTACTGTTTGAAATTACGAAGGCGGTCGGAACACCCCGTTGCCTTCGTATTAAAATATCGGATTAATCGTATTTCAGATACCCCGGCGCGGCAGACGGCCGTCCGGGGAAAGCGGATTTTGTTTCAGGCGATCTTCTCCAGGAAACACCCCGGAATATAAGTCGTCGCCACGGCTACGACGCCTTCGATCGAGACGATCAGGCGCCGGTTGCCCTTGATGCGTTTGATATACCCTTCAGCCCCCTTGAAAGGCCCCTCCGTGACGCGCACCCGGTCGCCCGAACGCAGGTCCGAAGGCTCTTCGCCGAGGTATTCCAGCCCGGGATCGTCGGTCGAGGTGACCAGCATGAAAACGTTCATCTCGAGGTCGGAAATGACAGCCGGTTTCCGGGTGTCCCGGTCGAAATAGGTCATCAGGGGAGTCGTGTTCTTCAGCCGCTTGGTCAATTCGAGTACATATTGCTCGGGCCCGCGAACGAACATCAGCGACGAAACGGCCGGCTCGCGCCGCCGGATGGTCCGCCCGCCGACGGTCGTTTCCACGCAGCGCAGCGGAATATAGCTCTTCACCCCGTCCTGTGCGAGAAATCTTTCGACCTCGAACACCCGGTTGTAAAAAACTTTCAGTGCATACCAGTGTTCTTCGTCGCCGTGCTGATCGAACATAGTTGATAAAAGGGCATACTCCATAATCCCCCGCAGATAATAAATCCGTCATCCGACACGATTATTCTACGAGGCAATCGGGGGTTGGCCGCTGAAACTCCGGCTCTCGGTCACCTTTGCTTCTGAACCAGAAGCGATGCCGAACCCCTGTAAATGAATAGCCTCTGTGCAAGAGGCATTTTTACTACACAAAAGTATGGATTATTGCCCGAATAACCAAATATTTCCATTCAAATATTCTCCCCAAGAAACTATTCCGACCATATCGACAACAAAAAAGGCCGACCGGCAAAAAATGTCGGTCGGCCTTTTCATCCGTACTGCAGTCTATCGTTGCAGCGCCATGTGGGCAGCGGTGCAGGCACGCTGCGGCCACGGGGAGTTCGCCGGCCCCGTCAACCCCATGTCGAACGCGATCAGCTTGCAGGCCGCGCCGTCCTTCAGGTTGACATAGACCATCCCGTCATCGGCGATCACCGGCGAGGACCACATATTGGTCCCCAGCCGTTTCTTGAAGAGCAGCGTTCCGTCGGGTTTGACGACGTGGTACCAGCCCGCATTGTCGCCGCAGTGGATATTGCCGTAGCAGTCCACGGCGGGCGTACCGCCGAATCCGTCGGCGCAGAGATACTGCCATATCTGCCGCCCGGTCTGGCCGTCGAGGGCGGCAATCTGTCCGCCGACCTTGTTCACCGAGATATAGACCGTGCCGTCGGCGCCCAGCACCGGACCGCTGAAATCGATCTTTCCAGCCGGATCGGGCGTGAACACCCAACGTTGATTACCCGCCGCGTCGCAGGAAACAACGGCTCCTACACCACTTTTCTGTACCCCGGCGTATGAGTGCCTTGCCACATAGGTTGTAACAGTTGCTTTAATTTTCAACCGTTTGGCAATATCCCGCAAAGTCCGCATCTGAAAACTCAATGTCGTTTCCTTGTTGCCTTTCGACCGCATCCACCCCTCGAAAGCACTCAAAAATGCTTCGTCTATCTGACCGAACGTATAGGACAGCGGTTTATCTGCGTTAAAAGATTTCAGCACGTTGTAGGAGTTCAGATAGGCATAGGCATTGCCGACGGCTCCCTCCCGTTTGAGTTGTTCCACCGTCCGCAAATAGAAACTCTCGACCGTCTCGGACTGAATTTGCTCACGGGATTGCTCCTTTACGAGCGTTTCAGCCGTATAATCTTCATCGCGGGCGGCTTTCTCCAACAACTTGGTTTGATACTCGGATTTGACTTTCAGAATGATTTGCTGAATGTACTTGCGGTCGGGACACTTGGGTTTAGGTTCGTTACGGTCGAAATCCCAATTCGACGGATGTACCGACACGCCTAAACTCTTCATCGTCCGCTTGCGGTCTTTTGTGATGCGCAACATAAGCGGATGCTCCCCGTTGGCGAGGGTTTTGCTTTTGAAGCAAATAACTGAAATGGTGGCGTCCATAGCCTTTTGGCGGTTTACGCCACGGTTTACACACCCCGTGTAAACCAACGCAAAAACGGGATCAGAAGCCACGAATCAATCAACCGCCAACAAACGAAAAAGGCTCGATAATCATCAGATTACCAAACCTTTTCATCAGTCGGGGTGACTGGATTCGAACCAGCGACCACACGCCCCCCAGAGGAGTTATCTCAATATTTTAATTTTCATAATCAATTACAAATCATTATATTTGCATCAAATACAAACAGTTGAAAAATCCATCTTTTTATAGTTGTTTAGATTAGTTGTGTTCCAGCTGTGTTCCATTAAATTTTTGAACTTACTATGAGCTCGACTTTACATTTTCAACCTCGCTTCGACAACCCTGATAGCAAGGGGCGTTATGCCATTCGGCTATGTATCACCAAATGCAGGCGACGAAAATACATAGCTCTCAAGATTTTTGCAGACCCTGAATTCTGGGACAAAGATAATGAAACATTTATCATCCAAACCAAATTAAAAGATCCACAACAAAAAGCCGCAAATAAACAACGTATCTGTGACAATGCTCTGCTGGAGCGTTATAAAGTTCGCGCAAGGGAAATTATTGAGAAATTTGAACTTTCACACAAAGACTGGACATTGAATCAGTTTGAGGATGCATTTGTAAATACATCAAAACAGAACAAATTCAAACCTTATTTAGAGAATCATATCCGAACTCTTCAAGAAACCGGACATATCGGAAATGCCGCCTGTTATTCAGAGACACTCCGCATGCTACAACATTACGATCCCAAATTAGGACAACGTCTGTTCCCTGACATAGACCTAAAATACGTTAATGGCTTCGACATATATTTACAAAAACGAGGCAACAAAGGCAATACCCGGAAATATTATCTCAAAGCCTTACGAGCCATCCTGAATCGGGCAATTCAAGAAGGAGAAGCATCCAGCGATACCTATCCATTCGGAAAAGGTAAATTTGAGATTGCCAAGTTAGAAGAGGTTACAGCCAAACGGTACCTATCAAGCGACACGTTCGAAATGATCAAATCGACTCAGGCACACAATCCACAAGCGGAATACGCGCGACAGCTTTTTCTCTTTTCCTATTATTGCTTCGGAATGTCATTCATCGATATGGCCTACTTGACCTCAGATAATATCGTCAGCCAAAACGGAATTGACTATATCATTTACAAGCGGCACAAGATTCAACATCAAAAGAATGTTGTTCCAATTCATATTCAACTCAATGAATCAATTCAAGCACTCTTAAAAACACTTCGGGATGAATCACCGACAGTCGACGATTTTCTACTTCCGATTGTTACTTGTGCAGGTTATTCCGGAGAGAAACTTTACAACCACATCCGGGGACGTTATCGGAAATACAGTAAATATCTGAATCTGCTGGCAGAGGAATTTAATATACAAGAACTTCGCTTGACCAGTTATGTCAGCCGACATACCATGGCAATGACGATGCAGCGTAATAAAATTCAACGGGATGTGATTTCCCAGGTATTGGGACATGCTGACCTAAAAACAACGAACGTTTATCTCGATAGCTTTGATAACAGCGTCGTAGATGAAGCAGCAAGAGTCCTATAAATAACGACACCTAAATTTTGATTTTGGCCTTTAATATACTACTGCCATCTTAAAAAATTCGTTTCTAGTCTAAAATTTGCTATATTTACACAAAATTTTCGAGTATGGACGAAAGATTTGCCGCCCTAAAGAAATACAATTTCTGGGATGGAAATGTTCCGGCGACTGGATTTCCCCGGATACATTACACAAACAAAATTGCAGAATACATCGGCAATAAACTGGTTAAAGTATTGGTGGGCCAACGCCGATCAGGGAAAAGCTATCTCCTGCGACAGATAGCCCAACGCCAGATAAAGGCAGGAGCCGATCCAAGAAACGTATTCTATATCAACAAAGAATTCACGGATTTCGATTTCTTAACGGACTATAAAGAATTAGAAAAACTCCTGAAATTATATAGAGCCGAATTAAAGCCCAAAGGAAAAGTCTGGCTATTCATCGACGAAATTCAGAACATAGATGGCTGGGAACATTTCGTAAACTCACATTCCCAAGATTTCATTGACGATTACGAAATATTTGTCAGTGGTTCAAACTCAAAAATGCTTTCTGGAGAATTAGCAACGCTGCTATCTGGACGCTATATATCATTCGAAGTATTCCCGTTGAGTTTCAATGAATATATTGGCATCACACACAAAGAATTCTCCAAAGCAAACTACATAGATTACATGGAGGACGGAGCCCTGCCTGAACTCTTCATGTTGCCGAATGAAGAAACAAAGCGTAATTATGTATCAGCCATTAAAGATACCGTTCTCCTCCGAGATATAATTCAACGGCATAATATCAAAGATGCCAAACTGTTGGAGGATATCTTCGTCTATTTAGTAAACAATGCCTCCTGTTTGATTTCGATAACCGGCATTACCAACTATTTCAAGAGCAACGGTCGTAGAGTGTCTTACGATACCGTTTCAAACTACATCGGATATATCGAAGACGCTTTTATGATACATAAGGCCGAGCGATACGACATTCGGGGGAAGGATACGATTTCAGGAAATTGCAAATATTACATCAATGACCTTGCTTTTAAAAATTACCTCTATCCCGGATTCGGATACGGCATCGGCTACAAACTGGAAAACCTGGTCTATCTGGAACTTCGCCGGGCAGGTTTCAAGGTTTATGTGGGCACGGTCCAAAATAAAGAAGTAGATTTCGTAGCCTGGAAAGGCGATAGAACCATCTACTTGCAATGTACATATGCCATGACTGAAGAGGCGACCATCCGTCGAGAATATGCCCCACTAGAAGCGATTCAAGATAATTTTGAAAAAATCGTCGTATCACTCGACGATGTGGCTTTCCCATCGAACAACGGAATCCGACATCTCCAAGCCTGGCATCTTGAGGAACTATTCTAATACAGATCGCTAACGTATCATCTTACAAAACCAATCGAGGAGAAATGAATTTTTTCCTCGATTTTTTAGTCCTTATAATTTGGATAACCTACTTAATTATTTTTATATTTGCATAATAATCAACATTATACAACAATATAAATCATTCTACCACTCGCATCGTAAAATGGAAAATCATCAATTCTCAAATTTACGTTGAACATGCATACTCCGGAACCCAAATTATCATATAAGGATTTTATAGCGCGCTATTATCCAACAGAAAAAGACATGCTTGACTTCATTGTAAAAGCCAAATTTAAAGGAACATTTATGTGCCTTAAATGTGGCGCCATTCGTAATATATGTCGTCAAAAATACGATGCCAAAAAATTGTACTGTTTCAATAAAGATTGCCTATCGGAATTCTCGATACTTCAATCGACAATGTTCGCACATACGCATATAGATCTTCGTATTTGGTTCTACATTATTTACCTCCTCAAAATTGAGAATATAAATACTCCTGCTCTCAAATTACAAGACATGGTAGGTATCAAATCGTATAAGAGCATACTTCGAATCAAAAAGGTCATTCTAAAAGTTCTTGAAAAGCCGGAGAAAAAAAATGAAGATGATCTCGAGATAGTCAGAGAATTCACCGCAAATTTTCACTAATCTATTTTTTCTTTTATTCCCAAGCGCAAAGGGTATAATTCTTCCACAACCAAGCACAAAGTATATATTTTCTATTTTCCCAAGCGTAAAGTATATAATATTACACACATAGAGATAATAAGACCAACTTTAACGCTATTTTGAACAACAAAAGGCTCAAAAATTTTCGGAAGAGGCCGAATATGCGTGGATATAGTAAGTCATCAAAAAAACGACATAGTCAATGACAAATTTTAGCATCTCACCCGACTCGCCCATCGCAATGATGACGGTTGGACAATTAAAAGCAGCGATTACCGAATGCTTGCAGAACGCAGGCAAGATGTCAAATGCAGAACCGGTCCCAGAACTCATGGATACGGCCGAGGTCGCGACACTTACTGGCTACAGCAAGTCGACTATCTACCAACTGACCTCGACGCACCAGATTCCGTTCCACCGACCTGCACACGGCGGACGCAAAATTGTTTTCAAGCGTTCGGAAATCTTAGCCTGGATGCAGGCGGAAAAAATCCAGACTATCGATGAGTATTGTAATTCACAAAACCTGTAAGCCGATGGTCCCTGTTCAACCCCAATTAATGGCCCCTAATTCTTATTATCATGAGAATATACTTGATGATGTAAATAACAATAAAAATGGTACTCATTTTTTAGTACCGACAAAGAGATAGTCGGTACTAAAAAAAATGAGAGTAACTGAAGGTAGAATGAGACGAACCCCTTTTAACGAAACCCATTATGAGCAATAATAACCCTTCCTATAAGGTTTCCCTTTTCAGGAACTTCCGGGAAACTTATCCCGTAGCTACTATCGAGCTTGGCTCTTGGCTCTGCTCCGATGAGTTCCGCCTCCCCATTGAGGCCATCCGTAAAAGCCAAAACCCGGAGGAACGCCGGGCACTCAAAGCATCCCTGCCTTGCATTACGCCCAGCGGGATCTTTCAGCAACGGAATGCCAATCAGCTCATCCAGCATAGCGGGCTGTTGTGCATCGACATCGATGGAGCCGAGAACCCACATATCTCGGACTGGGAAGTCCTCAAACAGGAGGTAGCTTCCTTCCCTGGCCTTTATTACGCAGGTTTGTCAGCAAGCGGCCGCGGCATATTCCTTCTGATCAAAATTGCGAATCCGCAACGACACGATGTCTACTTCCGCGCTATTGCCGAAGACTTAAAGAAACAGGGGATAATCGTAGATATGCACTGTCGAGACTTAGCCCGTTTGCGAGGGGCTAGTTATGATCCTCACCCGGTGCTTATACCAGTTCCAGAGGCATACTGCAAGATGGTCTATCAACGTCCGAATATCCGGCTCCATGTGCCTATCTCTTGCTCTGGACGCAGCGATACGACCGCCCACCGTGTCGAGCGGCTGTTATCACTGATCGAACGAACGAATACGAACATCGCTGATGACTACGATACTTGGCTGCGAATCGGATGTTCTCTGGCTTCAGAGTACGGAGAGAGTGGCCGTAGGTACTTCCATACGGTCAGCCGCCAGTCCGCAAAATACCACCCCACTCAATGCGACCGGCAATACGACCACTGCATGCTCAACTGTTCAAAGTCATCTATCGGAACATTCTTTTTCATTTGCAAAAGTTTTAACCTAACTTTAAGTATTTAATTATGAGAAAATTAACACTAACAAAACCGAAAAGTTTCGTGATGTATGCCGACATGCTCGGTTGTTTTGAAGCACTCTCTCCTGAAGAGTGCAAAGACCTGATTATTGGTATTTTCAAGTACCACATAGATGGACAGTTCTCCAGTTCCAATCGGATCGTCCAGATTGCCTTTGAACAAATGCGACCACATTTCGATCGCAACGCCGCCAAATATCAGGCGACCTGCGAAAGAAAACGGGAATGGGCTGAAAAGCAGCATCTGAAGCACAAGACAAAAGCATCGAAGAACGAGCAAAATAGCAATTCAGCAAATAACGAATCACTAAACAACGAACCATGGTAAGAAGACATTATTCGTCTTTTGACGAACTACTGCAAGTAATGAAGGAAAGCAAATTACCGGTCCCCACTGCACTGCAAGAAATTCAGGAAATTAAGGTCCCTGATGCAACGAAGTGGCTAAAAGTATTCTGTGCAGAAATTTACAGGCGCATGGGAATTGCCCCTAAGTGGCAACCTGAATATGATCAGATTGCCAACTGGTTGGCAGACAACCAGCACAAAGGTCTTGTGCTCTGGGGTGATCCGGGACGGGGAAAAACAACCTTCGTAAGATTCATCCTACCGGCAATTTTTACATGGCAAGGTATTGCCTCCAAATGGGTTGGGGATGAAAGTGAGCTTGAAACTCCCGACGACCTTCAGTCTGAGATTGTAACTTTAAAGTCTAAACGGGCAATCTTCATCACTCATGTTGGCGAAGACCGAACCGGGAAAGAGCGTTCGCTGTCTCCATTCGACAAGCTCATCCGGGAAGCCGAGCGACGTGGGATACTGATCGTCATCTCTACGGATTGTACGATTAGCGAATTGGAGGAAAAATATGGAACGGTGACTATTCGGCGCCTGAAGAGCATCACCCATGGAATCAAGGTCTCGGAAGCAAACTTGACAAACAAGTATCCGTTACCGAAGGAAAAGCCTCAGCAGGAACAAGCGCAGCAAACTGACACATCAACAACTGCACCAGCCAATGAGTCAGTAGCTCCTGAGGGAGTAGAGCCTACGGCCGTCCATGAGGCCTCAAACAGTTCCACTGGTACCGTATCTCCGACACAATCGGACGTGGCTTAGGCGTATCAGCCAAAGTCTGTCAAACGGGCTGAAAACGCCTACCGCTTTTCAGCCCACCTGACTCCAGTCACTCCGGGAGGATGTATTGATTCATCCTCCCGGTTTTCTTTTTGGAACTCCGGATACCCCGCTGTCGAAATGATTCCAGCACATCCTTTCCCAAAATCTATTGCACGTCTGAGCGTATCGTCTGGCTAAAGATTTGGGAAACCGGATATTTATTTCGATATTTGCGTTACGATATCGTCGTAATCAATAAAGCGTAATAATATGAAGCCGAACAATCCATTTCTCATTTCAGGCTATTACAGTCCTGAATACTTCTGCAATCGTGTAAAGGAGACGCAGACAATCACTGACGCCCTTTATAACGGACGCAACATCACGTTGATCGCTCCACGGCGTATGGGTAAGACCGGGCTTATCAAGCATGTTTTCCATCGGCTCAAAGAGCAGCAGGCGGATATTGTAACGCTCTACATGGACATCTATTCGACACAGAACCTCGGCGATTTCGTGCGTCTTTTCGCCACTACCGTACTAGGCCAATTGGACTCCGCTCCGCAGAAAGCCCTGAGCCGCGTAGCGCAGTTCATCAAGAGCTGTCGTCCGGTCTTTATGTTCGACGAACTGACCGGACAACCGAAAGTAACCATCGAAATCGCTCCGGCCACGGAAGAGGCGACCCTGAAGGAGATCTTCGACTACCTGAAATCTTCCGACAGGCGTTGTTATATCGCCATCGACGAGTTTCAGCAGATCACCGAATATCCTGAAAAGGGGGTTGAAGCGTTGCTACGCTCCTATATTCAGTTTATACCAAATGTGAATTTCATCTTTGCCGGAAGCAAGCAACACGTCATGCAGGAGATGTTCCTGTCGGCAAAAAAGCCCTTCTACCAAAGTACGCAGACCTTCTCCATAGATCAGATCGAACGAAATGCCTATTATGATTTCGCCGCCGGCTTTTTCGCATTACAACACCGCGAACTCACGCGTTCGACCTTCGATACGATTTATGATCGTTTCGACGGGCATACATGGTATATCCAAAGCATTTTGAATCGCCTGTACGGTTATTCGGCTGTCATCGACAAGAAGCTGGCAGCTTATGCCGTCGCGGAAATCATCGAAGAATCTACTTATGTCTACGAGAATCTGCTCAAGGCCTACCCTGCCGGAAGCGTCCGCCTGCTTAAGGCCATTGCGTCGGAAGGATGCGTGAAGGAGATTCTTTCCGGCGATTTTATCGCCAGGCATAGGCTCAAGGCTGCCAGCAGCGTAAACAGCGCCATCAAGAAACTGGTAAGCAGCGAGATGGTCTATAAAACCGAGGCCGGTTATATTGTTTACGACCGCTTTATGGGCGAGTGGCTTCGCAACCGGGGATTCTGAGTCCGGTTTTTTTTCTTTAAGCAAAATCAGGTTAAGGGGTTGTTGCAGTTTGTCCAAAGATCGTTTTCGGGGGACAAACATAGAACCCCACTTCGGGCGAGACGATCTCCATGAATTCCCGGTGTGCAAGTATTTTGCGGTAGAATTCATTGGTCGGGGCCAGGTAGTAGCTGAACAGCGACCATCCGTCATGCTGTTCTGCCTCCTCCTGTGAATGGTGCAACGGCAATGCCCGCAGGTATTGCGGCTGCTCTCCGGTGCATTTTATTACGATACGACGCGGCGGAATATCCGGATAGGTCGTGATGCCGATGGAGGTTGCCAGATGCTCCTCGGCCGAGAAACCTTTGGGCATGCGAAATGTCTGCCCGGAAATCGCGAGTCGCTGAATCCGGTCCAGAGCATAGACCTTTATTTGCTGGTTCTCTTGGGTCGGACCATATACATACCATCGCCGTTCGTAGAGCTTCACAAAATAGGGTAGCAGTTGTATATGCTGGGACTCTTCCAAGTAAAACGGATGATATTCGATCTCCAGTACCCGGTTCTCGCGCATGGCCTCAAGAATATCGGTCAGGTGTTGCAAAGCCGACGGTACATCTTCGATAAGAATACGATTGCGGATACTCTTGTTCTCATGGACCATATTGCTGGCCGAGAAACTGTTCAACAACCAACGGGAGACATCGTTCTCGACCAGTTCTGACTTGTTTTCGATATAGTATTCGTTGGTCGGCTTGTAACAAGCGATGCGTATATCGAAAAACTCCTCGACGGCTTCCCGATGCTTGTGGAAGGTCCGCAATGGGATCGGCTTGCCTTCGGACATGCTGTTGCGCAGCCAACGGCGGTTGAGTTCGGCGAAGGTAATGCGTCCGGCACGATAGATCGTATCGGCCAGCCAGATATAGCGGTGAAAGAGATTGGATGACATCGAAATCAATTTCCGGTAAAGATACAAAAAACTCTGCAGCTTATAGGCAGAGTTTTGCAATGGAGCAATTCTATATCCTGATTTTTTCAGCTCGGAAATACCTCCCGAAAAATGAAAGAAACAACTAGTATACCCCGGAATATAACAATAGTATTTTAAAGAAAGTTAAAGTCATTTCAGTTCGAATCCCGCCGTGCCGCGGATATTGTCCGAAGCGGCTCCCACATAGGCCGTAAACGTGCCCGGTTCGGCAACCCACGCGCCCTTGGCGGCGTCATAGTATTGCAGCATATCGGGCGTAATGTCGAACGTCACCGTCTGCGTCTGGCCGGGATTCAGCGAAATTTTCCGGAACCCTTTCAGTTCCTTCACGGGGCGCGGCAGCGACGACTGCTCGTCGCCGATATAGAGCTGCACCACCTCGGCACCCGGACGCGAACCCGTGTTGGTCACATCAGCCGAGATACGGATGCGGCCTTTGCCCGAAAGCGTCGAACGGTCGGCCTTCACGTTGGCGATGTCGAACGTCGTATAGCTCAGGCCGTGGCCGAAGGCGAACAGCGGCTTGAGCTGTTCCTTGTCGTGCCAGCGATAACCCACGAAGATGCCCTCGTTATAGGTGACCTTGTCCGTGCCGGGGTATTCGCCCAGCGCATGGGCGCTGTTGTCCTCCAGCCGCACGGGGAACGTAAAGGGCAGTTTGCCCGAGGGATTCACAGCCCCGAACACCACGTCGGCCAGCGCATTGCCCGCCTCCGAGCCCGAGAACCAAGCCTCCAGAACGGCCGGAACGCGGTCGATCCACGGCATCGCAACGGCGTTGCCCGAGACGATCACCACCGCCAGATTGGGATTGGCCTCGGCCAATGCTTCGATCACTTTATCCTGACCGTATGGCAGTCCATATTCCAATCGATCCACCTGTTCACTGTCCTGATGCCGGCTCTTGTTCAGCCCGCCGACAAAAATCACGGCGTCGGCCTTGCGAGCCGCGGCCACGGCATCGGCAATGAGCTGCTCCTCGGAACGGCTCTCGCTCAGGTCCTGACCGGTCTTCACGCCGTTGTAGTTGCCCGTCACGTCACCGACATAACCACGCTCGTAAATCACCTCGGCCTTGTCGTCCACGGCGGCACGGATACCCTCGAGCGGCGTATATTCGTGCCGCACCTTGAGCGACGAGGAACCGCCGCCCACGGTCATCATCTTGACGGCGTTCTCACCGACGACGGCAATCGTCCGGGCTTTCCCGAGGTCGATCGGCAGCACCCCGCCGTCGTTCTTCAGCAGCACCATGCCCTCGCCCGCAATGCGGCGTGCGGCAGCCAGATGTTCGGGCGAATTGAGCGACCCGAAAGGCTTGCGCGTATTCATCGCCGTGCGGAAAATCAACCGAAGCACCCGGCGCGCCTTGTCGTCGAGCTGTTCGACGGATGCCGTGCCCTGACGGAGCATTTCCAGATAAGGTCCTGCAAGAAAATAATTGTCATATACGTTGCTAATGTCCAGCGACCAGTCGACCCCGTTCGTCCATGAACCAAATTCTAAATCCAATCCGTTCTCGGCAGCTTGTTTCGTATCGTGTGCGCCGCCCCAGTCGGAGACGACCACGCCGTCGAACGCCCAATCGCGTTTGAGGATGTCGTTCAGCAGGTATTGGTTGTGGCAGCAATGCTGGCCCTTGTATTTATTATAGGAGCCCATGATAGCCCAAGCCCCGCCCTCCTCGACAGCCGCCTTGAAGGCCGGAAGATAGATCTCGTGCAGTGTACGGTCATCGACCACAACCTCGTGATACAATCGGTTCTGTTCCTGATTATTCACAGCAAAGTGCTTCACACAGGCGGCGACGCCGTTCTTCTGCACCTCCTGAATATAGGGAACCACCATCCGCGAAGCGAGGAACGGATCTTCGCCCATATACTCGAAATTGCGGCCGTTGAGCGGCGTGCGGTAGATGTTCACGCCGGGACCCAGCAGGATGTCCTTCTCGCGGTAGCGGGCCTCCTCGCCGATGGACTGCCCGTAGAGGGCCGACATCTCGGGATTCCACGTCGCGGCGAGGCACGTCAGGGCCGGGAATGCCGTGCAGGAGTCGTTCGTCCAGCCCGCCTGATCCCATTCGTCCCACAGCACCTCGGGGCGGATGCCGTGGGGACCGTCGGTACACCACACCTCGGGGATACCCAGACGCGGAACGCCCGCCGAGGAGAATTTGGACTGCGCATGCAGGATGGCCACCTTCTCTTCGAGGGTCATGCGCGAGAGGGCGTCCTCCACCCGTTTTTCAAGCGGCTGCGACTCGTCGAGGTAGACGGCCACATCGCTCCCCGGCTGCTGAACGCCGCCGCAGCCAGTAGACAATACGACACAAAGCAAAGTTGCTACTACAATAAAAGCGTATTTCATAGCTGGTTCTTAATCGTTTGACAATTCCGATATGACGCTTGCACGGCCGCAGTAATAGGCACGAGCCTTCACAGCAGAGGTCTTGCAGGCAACGGGAGCAGTCCATCGGGCAGATGCCTCGGTCGGTTCACTGCCGTCGAGCGTATAGCGGATCGTTGCACCGGGTTCAGCCGAGTTGGCACGCAGCATACCGTCCTGCAGTTTCAATCCCGGCGGTGAAACCCGGAAATTTACACCCAAAGAGGCCAGTCGCGGCATTTCGACCGCAGCGATCCGGGCATTATAACGCCGAAGCGCCTGCCCATACTCTGCACCGTCGGGGTCCTCGCTCCAAGCGGGACTCGCATTCCATGCCCGTTCGGCCAATCCGCAGATCTTCGGGAAGAGCAGGTATTCGGCCATGCTGAAATTGCGGATCGTCTCGGCCCAAAGCTGCCCCTGAATACCTACGATATTGCGGCGGGCATCCGGCGAGAGGGATTCCTTACCGGATGATACGGAGATCAGGTCGACCGGCGACCCGTCCGGATGCGTACGCACCGACCTGTATATGTCGTAAGGCAACATGTCGAAAGTCGAGCGGGCATCGACATAACCGCCCCAGCGGTGACCGGGCTCCATGTGGTGTTTGTTGTATGCCAAGTCGAGATAGAGGTTCGTAACATTACAAAGAACCACCGGATAGCCGGCATTGGCCAGCGCATAGGGCACTTCGTCGAACCCCTCGCCCGGCTGCGTGTTCCAACCGTAGCTCAAGATCCGCCGTCCCGGCAATTCCCGGTTTACATGTCGTCCGTCAGGGAGCATGACGATCTCCTGCCAGCCAGCCAGTCGGATACCTTTGGCGTCAAGCTCCCCGTAGAGCCAACGCACGAAATGATCTTTCAGCGCGTGGGTGTCGGCAAGCCCGTTCCGGTCCATGAACTCCCGGCATATCGGCGAACCGCTCCAGGCTCCCCGGGGGACCTCGTCACCACCGATGTGCACGACGGAAAGTTCGACTCCGGCCTTCTCGTACATCCGGCGCAGTTCGCCAAGGACCTTGCGGACGAAACGGTAAGCCGAGGGCATGGCGATATTCATTACATTGTCGGTATACTCCTGTGCCGAACGGTAGACGGAGGTGTCGCATGAGTCGGTCAGCAGGTATTCGCGCGCCCGGTCGGGATCGGTGGAGATATAGCGGGCATAACGGGCGTCCATCGCTTTAATGGCAGCCCGTGAATGGCCCGGAATGTCGATCTCGGGAATAACGCGAATGTGGTGCCGGGCAGCATAGCGCAAAATCTCCCCGAAATCTTCGCAGGTATAGTAACCGCTGCCGGGTGCTCCGGCGTCGGGGTTCCAGCCGCTACCATAGAGCGGATAAAGGCGGTCGTTCTCGGTCAGCGTATGCCCGCGCCGCGCCCCGACCTCGGTCAGTTCTTCGAGCCCCGGAATTTCCAGCCGCCAACCCTCGTCATCGGTCAGGTGCAGGTGCAGGACGTTCATCTTGTAAAGCGACAGCAGGTCTATCAGGCGGAAAATATCCTCCTTGGGAGTGAAATTGCGCGCCACGTCAAAATGCAGCCCCCGGTATTCCAAATCGGGATAGTCCATGACCGAAGCGGCAGGAAGCGTCATCGGCAGTTCCTTGTTTGCCAGAATGGCCAGCAGGCTCTGCACGGCATTGTGTACCCCATGGGAGCTTTTCCCGGCCAGCGTAACCCCTTCCTCCGAGAACTCCATCCGGTAAGCCTCCCCGGGGCCGTCGATCGACGGATCGAGCCCCAGCCGAACCGGGGTCCCGCCGGCAGCCGAATCACAACGGCAACACTCCCGCAGAAGTTCGTACAGCAGGGCCGCTTCGCCATCAAGCCCTTCGTCCGCCGCGATCGCCACGGTAGGGCCCACCGTACAGCCGCCACTGCGAAGGATCACGGATTTCAGCGAGGGGATAATATCGTAGGGCCCGAGCGGTCCGGGATCGGAAAGGTACGCATTGGCCGCATAAAGCCGTTCCGCCGTGGGATAGGCTCCGTCTGCGGCCTGCGCCCGACGGTCATGATAAGGCACGAACTGCAAATCGACATCACAGGGCTGCATTTCGCTTCCGTCAGCCGCTCGGCGAACGATATAGGCTCCCTCGGGATAGAACGAGTGCATGTCGATATAATCGCCCGACAGCGTGACCCGCAGGGAGTCACCGGGGGCAATAGCAACATAAGGTTCCATAGCGAACAACCTATGGTGGGACCCGCAGACCTGCTCCACGCCGACAGAAGCACCTTCCGGAGCCCAGAGCGCAGGGGCGATGGAACCGTAATAGATACTCCACGCACCCTCAAGCGGTTCGTTCCCTCGATTTACGAGTGTGAGTGCATGCTCCCATCCGTCATCGCCGGGAGCGACGGTCCACCTGAGAAGCAGAGGCTCCTCAGGCCTAACCGATACACAGTTACTCTGGATCAGCAGACAACAAAGCCCCGAAAGGCTGAATAACAAATTCTTTTTCATCGTTTACCGTTGATAGACCCGTACATAATCGATGACATATTCCGCCGGGAAGATCGAGTCGTCAATCCCCTCGTAGCCACCCCAGTCACCGCCGACGGCAATGTTGAGCTTCAGGTAGAACGCCTTGTCGAAAGGCCAACTCTCAGCGCTGCCCGAGCCGTCGTTGCGGAATGTGTAGTAAGGCACGCCGTCGATGTAGGCCTGGATATAATCCGGCGTCCACTCCATACCGTAAACATGGAATTCCGTTTCGGGGGCTTTCAGCACATAACTCGTCGTCAACTTATTCTTACCGTCCTCCGTGCGGTCCTTTTTATTATGCACCGAGAACCACACGATACCGGGCTCGTAGCCCACATATTCCATGATATCGATCTCTCCGTCGAGCAGGTTGTCGTCGGAATGGGTGACCGGCAGCATCCAAAACGCCGGCCATACGCCCCGGCCCGCCGGGAGTTTGGCCCGCATCTCGAATTTGCCATAGGTCCACGACTGGCGGCTACTCATACGAGCCGAGATATACTTCTTGCCTCCGACAGGCGTTTCCGGCTTGTAAGCCGTAATGGTCAGCATTCCGTCGCGGACTTTGGTCACGGCATAGTCCCCGTGCACGCGGTCGACATAATACTGTTCCTCGTTGTTGCCCCAGCCCGAACCGCCGGTTTCAAACCGCCATTTTTCACCCGGCTGGGCATATTCTGCCCCGGCAGCGGGTTCCTCGTCGAACTCCTCGGACCAGACCAGACGGTATTCGCCGTCGCCTTCCTCGTCCTGTTCGCCGTCAACCCACCAGTCGGGTTTCTGGAAATAGGTCGGGTCGTCCTGCATGCATCCCGTTGCCGTGGCCATGCACAGCAGACTTATCATCCAAATCATCTTTTTCATCGTTTCAGGTCGTTTTCGGTTATTTTTTCACGGTAAAACGGAAATACCAGGCATCCACATCCGTCGCCAAGCGCAGATAGAGTTCGTCGGCCGTCAAGGCCATGATCTCGAAACTGCCGCCCAACGCCGATGGATGACAGATAGCGCTGGGAAACGCCATCTCGGAAAATACCAAATAGGATGTGCCGTTGCGGTCCTCGATCTTCCATGTTTGCCCTTCGGGTTGAGTGTAATCGATGTCGCCCGTTTTGCCTGCTTCGAGGCCCATGGCCTCACGAGCGCTCCTATCGCAATAGACCGCCCCATTCGCCGACAATTCATAGGCATTGCCCTCGAAGCGGAAGATCAGTTCGTCGTCAAACATCGAATAAATGCTCATCTCGTCCACGGAAGGAGCCCACCAGTTCGGATCACGGGCCGAAAGATCGCCCTCTCCGAAATAACCGTCACGAGCGTAATCCCAGACCCAGACTTTCTGCGAACCGTCCGCCGAGGTTGTCAGCAACTTTTCCAGTTCAGAGGGTTCGGGTTCGGGCTCCGCTTCGGGCTTCGGAACGAAACGGAAATACCACGCATCCACATCAGTCGCCAGACGCAGATAGAGTTCATCAGCCGTCAGTGAGAGTATCTCAAAACTGCCACCCAGCGCCGACGGATGGCAAACAGCACTCGGGAATGCCATTTCCGAGAATTTCAGATAGGGTACGCCCTCGCGCATTTCGATTTTCCAAGTCTGTCCCTCGGGCTGCGTATAGGCAACATCGCCCGTAGGACCGTCCTCGAAGCCCATAGCAGCACGAGCACCGGCATCGCAGTAGACATAGCCGTTCGCCGCCAGTTCATACGCCTTACCTGCGACGAGGAACGAGAGCTCGTCGTCGTACATCGAGTAGTTGCGCATTTCGTTGGCGCCTGCCGGCCACCAATCGGGCTCGCGGGAGGCCAGATCTCCTTCGCCGAAATGCCCGTCCCGGGTATAATCCCATATCCAGACCTTCTGTGTTCCGTCACTCTTCGTCGTCAGCAGCTGTTCGAGTGCCAGCAGGTCGGCATCGGGCTGCGAACCTTTCACTACAAAGCGGTAATACCAGGCGCCGTATTTGTCCGATCCGGTGTCGAACCGCAACGCCAGCGTCTCCTCCGTCAGTTCCATTACCTCGTAAGCGCCGCCCAGCCCATCGGGATAAGGAGCATACGAGGGGAATCCGCCTTCGGTGAAGCTCAGCCACAGCGTCCCGGCCTCATCTGCGTAAAGGGCCCATTTCTGACCTTCGGGCTGGTTGTAAGCGATCGTTGCAGAACTGTAGATACCCCCTTCGGGATAATTTTGCGGATCAAGGTCAGAGAGAACCGAACCGTCAGCGTAAACATAACCTTTGGCATCGAGCACATATTGCCAAGTGTCGGTAACGAACGACAGTTCGTCATCATACATCTTCATATCTTTCAGTTCGTTGGCTTTCACGGGCCACCAGTCCGGAACACGGGTCGAACTGGAACCTTCGCCGAAGTGGTTATCAACGGAATAATTCCACTCCCAGACTTTCTGTTCACCCGAACCCGTCAACAAGGCGACAATCGGGTCGTTTTCCGTCACGCGAAATGTGAAAGCAATGGGTTCGCTGGCTCCTCCTCCGCCGTAGACCTGCAATGTTCCGTCGTATTCGCCCTTCATGTAATAGCGGAGCGTGAAATCGCGGCTGCTCGATTCGACATAAGAACCGTCGGGCTTGCGGACCTTCCAGAAGGGAGAAACTCCCTGCTCATTGAACCGGAACCGGATAATATTGGGATGCTCTTTTTCCGGGGTAACCGAATAATCGGTATTCTCATTCGAGGGAATATCTCCCAGACTGTATTCCGCCTTGCTGCACGCCAGGCACAGAACGGTGAACGACAGTAATATCAGTAGTTTTTTCATGGTGAAAGTCGATTAATAGGGATTTTGTTTCAAGGTGCCGTGTGCCTGATCGATCTCCGACTGCGGGATCGGCAGGTGTTTCTTGGCATCGGTGTAACCGCGGCTGCCGAGTACTTCCTCAGCTTTTCCGTAACGCACGAGATCCCAGAAACGGTGACCTTCGAGCGCGAACTCCAGCCGATTCTCCAGCAATAGATTGTCGAGTGTCGCCGTGCGCCGCTTGGCCGCAAAGGCCGCATCATCGGCCTTCATGCCGAAGGCCCGTGCGCGGACCTGATTGAAATAATCGTCAGCCTCGTCCTGGTCGCCGTTCGTGCGCACGATCAGTTCCGACGCTATCAGCAGCGTTTCGGCATAACGCCATACGCGGTAGTTATTACGGAAATTCAGCTCCGGAGCGTTGCCCGTATATTTGTCGTGGCCGTCAGCTCGTCCCAGGTATTTGCGGTTAAAATAACCCGTATCGTCGTAACGGGGCGTGTAGGTCGCCTCGGGGTGCTGCTGCTGGTATTTGTCAAAGTTCAGGATGGTGGCGTCCCGGCGCGTATCGTCGCCTTCATAAGAATTGTAGAGCGCCTCCTCGACGGGTTCGAAACCGTAGCCGCCCGTATCCCATTCAGGACCCGAATAGCCATTGATTCCAATGAGCGTCGGGAAAACCGTGCCGCCGGCTTTCGTCGGGTTCTCCCAAGTACGGCTGCTGGGCGAATCGGTGTAGTTGACCTCGAAGATCGACTCCGAACCCCATTCGCCGTTGTCAGACCAGATGCCTGCAAAATCACTCCGGAGCGAGTAGAGACCCGAACCGATGATCTCGCGCATATCGGTCAGCACCGCTCCGTAGCGGGATGCATCCTGCTGATACATGACCACATTGGCACGAAGCATCTGTGCAGCAGCGCGTGTGAAACGGCCCAGTTCGGCAGACTTCACGACCTTAGGAAGCCCGCTGCCCGTCAGCGCGGCGTCGAGATCGCCCACAATCCGGGCGTAGACCTCATCGGCCGAAAGTTGGTCGATCAGATAATCGGGTCCCGTCGGATTGCGGTCGTAGTACGGGACATTGCCGAAGAGTTTCCATAACCAGGTATAATAGTAGGCACGCAGGGTGTAAGCCTCGGCCTTGATTCGGCTGCGGGCCGAACCCGACATGCCTTCCGCCGTATCGACGTACTGCAACACGGTATTGGCGCGGTAAACCCCCGAGTAAAAGACGACCCAGAGGACCGACGGCGTATAGTTGGGCGTCGCGGAGAATTTGCGCATGAGCTGCAGGTAGGGAATGTCGGTTTCGTTGGCTCCTCCGACGCGCACGTCATCCGACATAACATCGGAGACGAATGTCAGCGGACCGTATTCGCCGAAGACGAAATCAGGCCATTGAAGGGGTGCATAGGCCGCCATCAATCCTTTCATCAGCGTTTCATAGTCGTCGTAATAATCTTTTTCGGGAATTTCCGTCGTGGGATTCACATTCAGGAAATCCGACGTACAGGAGACGGTTGCCGACAGGGTCAGCGCCGTCAGTATGGTCAGTATGCGTTTCATGTTCATCGTCGTTTTGAGGTTAGAAGGTGATGTTGGCTCCGATGGTGAAGATGCGTGCCGTGGGGTAAACGCCGCGATCGACGCCCAGCGAAGTTCCGCCGGAGGAAATTTCGGGATCGAAGCCCTCGTACGACGTCAGGGTCCAGAGATTCTCGGCCCCGACCCAGAGGCGCAGTCGTTCAATATGGACTTTGCGAAGCAGCACCGAAGGGAATGAATAACCCAACTGAAGGCTGCGCAGACGGAGGAAGGAGCCGTCATGCACATAGAGGTCCGATGACTGCCAATTGGTAGCGTCGACATTGCGGGAAAGACGCGGGATACGGGTCGAAGAGCCGGGCCCCGTCCAGCGGTCGAGCATATAGCGCGGCATGTTGAGATAGGGATAGTCCGACCGGTAGGAGGCATCGAAAATGTCGTTGCCGACCGTGGCGTTGAAGAACGCCCCGAGATCGATGCCTTTCCAAGCTACTGCAAGGTTGAAACCGAAGGTCCAGTCGGGGGCACCCTTGCCGATTTTCACACGGTCGGCATCGTTAATCACTCCGTCGCCATTGCAGTCAACAAACCTCACGTCGCCCGGGCGTGCATCAGGCTGGAGCATTTCGCCCCGGGAGTTGACATAGTCAGCGACTTCGTCGGCTGTCTGAAAGATGCCCGCCGTGCGCATGCCGTAGAAGAAGGGGAACGGCTCACCGTTCTCGGCACGGGTGATGGTACCGATATTGCCCAACACGGTGTCGTAATTGGCCCAGCCGTTCTGGTTGCCCAGGCGGATCAGCCGGTTGCGGATATAAGTGGCATTGCCACCGATGTCGAACGAGACTTTCGACACATGGAAACGGTAGCGGAGGTCGATCTCCACACCGCTATTTTTCATGTCGCCCACATTACCGTAGGGCCGGGAATTACCGATGTATTGCGGCAACGGAATGGTCATCAGCATACCGTTTGTACGCTTGTTGAAATAGTCCACCGTCAGCGACAGCCGGCTGTTAAAGAACGTGGCGTCGATACCCACATCGAACTGCTCGGACTCTTCCCATTTCAGGCCGTCATTCGGATAGCCGCTCGGCGTAGCACCGGGGGCTAATGTATTCAGTCCTCCGGGGCCGAGGATGTAGTCGGTACCACCTGTCACGGTTGAAATGTAGTGGAACGCACCGATCGACTCGTTACCGTTCAATCCCCAGCTGGCGCGAAGCTTCAGCGAGGAGAGGGCCTTCGAGCGGTTGGCCATGAAGGCTTCGTTGGTGAGGTTCCATCCCAGCGAAACCGACGGGAAGGTAGCCCATTTATGCGCCGGGCCGAAATTCGACGATCCGTCACGACGAAGCGTAAACTCGGCCATATAACGTTCGTCGTAATTGTAACTCACGCGCCCGAACCATGACAGCAGCCGGTGGTCGGGCGAGGGCGCTCCCCAGGCACTGCGCGAATTGTCGTCAGATTCGGTCGTGTCGATCCACGGCTGCGAGGGGTCGCTGATGTCATAACTCGAACCGCCGACATTCTGTGAATGCGAAGACTGCGCCGACTGGCCCAACAGAACCGTCAACCGATGCCGTTCGCCCAGCACACAATCGTAGGTCAGCGTGTTTTCGACCTGCCATGTGAAGAGCCGTTCCATACTCGACCAGACCGACGAACGGTCGGCATAAGTATAACGCCCCAGATAATAGGGCATCTGATAACCGTCGTTGCTGCTGAAGACCAGTTCCGTGCCGTAGGATGATTTAAATTTCAGTCCTTTATAGAGCTCAATCTCGCCCCAGATATTGCCGATCAGTTTGTCAGCGGCGGACTTGTCGCCCGGCAGGTGCAGCTGGGCAATCGGGTTGACCATGTTGCCGAAATTGTCGCCTGCGATGGCAAAGACCCGGCCCGAAAAATCAGTCACGGCCGTAGGATGCTCGTTGAGCACCTCCTCGGGGTTGTCGGCATAAACTCCCATGATCGGGGACATCGAAACGGCACTGCCCAGCACGCTGCCGCGTTCGCTGTTCTCACCGATGCTGCGCGACACGGTGCGCGAATAGGCCATGTTGACACCAGCGCGCGCCGAACGGAAAAAGCGTTGGTCGGGTTTCTCGAAAAGGGTATAGTTCGTATTGGCCCGGACGCTATAACGGTCATAGTTCGACCGGTTGACATCACCGCCAATGATACCTTCGTTATACAGATAACCGAACGACAGGTAGTAGTTTACCTTATCGTTGCCGCCGCTGACGCTGGCCTGATGCTCCACGACAGGCGCATTGTAGTTGAAGAGTTCCTTCTGCCAATTCGTGCCCTTGCCCAGCGCTGCCGGGTTCTCGTAGATCGGGGACAGGCCGCTGTTCATATTCATCTCGTTCATCATCACAGCGTATTCATGGGCGTTGAGCACGTCTTTCGTACGCCAGGGGCTCTGCCATCCGTAGGAGAACGAGTAATCGACCGACGTGCGGCCCTTGTTACCCTGACGGGTCGTGACCAGAATGACGCCATTCGCACCGCGGGCACCGTAAATGGCAGCCGACGCGGCGTCCTTGAGGACCTCGACCGAGAGGATGTCGGCCGGATTAAGGTAGTCGATATTGCTGCTGACGGGCATCCCGTCGACAATGTAGAGCGGATTGCTGTCGTTGATGGTCCCCACGCCGCGGATGCGTACACGGACCCCGGAGCCGGGCTGACCGGAGCTCTGCGTGATGTTCACACCCGACACCATACCTTTCAGCACATTATCGATGCGAGTGCCCGTCACACGTTTCAGGTCGTCGCCCTTCACGCTGCTGATGGCCGCCGTGACGACGCTTTTACGCTGAACGCCATAGCCGACTACCACCACATTTTCCAACGTCTGGACATCGTCTTTCAGGACGATCTCCAACGTCCGGTCCGAATCGGCCGGAAGAGTTACCTGCTGCTTCTCATAGCCCATATAGGAGACCTCGAGCCGGTCGGCGCCGGCGGGCAGCTGCAGGTAGAAACTGCCGTCCGAAGCGGAGGTGGTTCCCACCGTCGGGAACTGCGGCAACACGATCGTCGCCCCGGTAACGGGCCGTTTTTGCTCGTCGACCACGATACCTTGTATTTTCCGCTGTGCGGAGGAAGCGGGTGCGGATCGCCGGGGACGAAAGACAGAAATCTTCCGTCCGTCGATCTGATAAGTCAGGTCAGTCCCTGACAACAGTTGTCGCATGGCCGTCTCGAGTGTCACGTCGTCGACGTGCAGGGAGACCTTCAGGTTCGGATCAACGTCGTTGTCGCGCAGGATGATCGAACAGCCGCTTTGTTCGCCGATCCGGTTGAGTATCCGAACGACCGGCTGCTCCTCGGCATGAATCGTGATCCGGGCATCGGACCGGGATTGCGCCGCGGCCGGCAGCCCCCAGAACAGCAGGCACCCGACCAGCAGCAACTGCCGATACAGGGCATTTTTCAGGTTCAGGTAGAGTTTGTTCATTGTATTGTGATTGGTTTAGGTTGTGATGCGTTATCAATTCCGGTCCGTGAGCCGGAGCGTTCCGTCGGTCGTCGTCCAGACATATTTCCGGTCCACGTCGATATAACGGAGTATCTCGTCGAGCGAGAGGCGCAGGTCGATGCTTCCCGAGAAAGACTCACGGGCAGCTTTTTCACTGCGAACCTCGATACGGATGTTGAAGTGGCGCTGAAGTTTCTCCAGTATCTCCGGGAACGGCGTGTTGATAAACGACAGGCGTCCATTGACCCAGTCCGCCGCCAGCGTGGTTACGGCCGGATGGGATTCGAACAGCCCTGAGGCCCGGTCAAACCGCGCCTGCTGGTCAGGAAGGAGCGAAAGGCGGCGTCCGTCGGCCGCGGCTACCTCCACGCTCCCCTTGAGCAGGTCGACCTCGACGGTCCGGGCATCGGCGTAGGCCTGTACATTGAAAGAGGTTCCCAGCACCGTGATATCCAGCACGTCAGTCCGGACGGTGAAAGGACATCCGGCATTGCGCGTAACCTCGAAATAACCTTCGCCTTCGAGCCGTACCTGACGGCTCTTGCGACCGAAATCGCCGGCATAGATCAGTTTGGAGCCGGCATTGAGCCATACCAGGGAACTGTCGGGCAACATGATCTGCGAACGAGTGCCTGCCGGGGCTGTCACTTCGCAAAGGCCCGGATC
Organism: Alistipes provencensis; assembly: GCF_900083545.1. NCBI lineage: Bacteria > Pseudomonadati > Bacteroidota > Bacteroidia > Bacteroidales > Rikenellaceae > Alistipes > Alistipes provencensis. The sequence goes on from NZ_LT559262.1 coordinate 557,078, forward strand.
TACATCGGGACGGAGTACGAAGAGTGAGGCGGCTCCCAATACGATACCGGCTACAAGAGCGGCGGCAACGCGCATCCAGCTGGGAATCCGCCAAGGTGTCAGCATGCGGCGGGATGCAGCAATCCGCTGTTCCACCTCACGGTATCGGATCTTCTTATCAGCCTCGAAACGGGGAATGAGCGACTGAGCGTAAAGGCGGCTCAGCTCCTCGAAGCGCCTGCGGTGCTGTTCGTCGCTGTGTACAAACTCGAGAAACCGGGTAGCTTCCGAGTCCGACAGGTTCCCGGTCAGGTAGTCAATAATCAGTTCTTCAAAATATTTTTCCATCTTGTTAGGGTTTGCATGCACAATAAATACGCACGCGGGTCCCGCATCGTTTAGCAGAACCCGCCGTTTTTTGTTCAGACGGATAATTAGGATTTGAAGAAGGTCGTGAAAAGATAGACCGTCAGCAACGGTCCCAGTTCGATACGGAGCCGATCGAGGGCATTCTTGATGTGTACCCTCACCGTGACGGGATTGATCTGCAGATTCTCAGCAATCTCTTGGGCAGACTCTCCCCGGTAGAAATATTGTTCGAAGACGGCTCGACAGCGTTCAGGAAGCGTCTCGACGACAGCCCGGATATGTGCCTCTACTTCCTGTGCGGACAGCACCTCGAGCGGATGGGCATCAGTAAGGCACTGTTGTTCAGCAAACAACAATAACTCTCGTTCATATCCCTCCCGTAGCCGACGGCGGAACAACTGCGAGCGAATATGGCTGATACAGGCATTCCGGACGCTATTGACGAGATATCCGCGCAGGGGTGCACGGTAACGGCCGCGATGTTCCCATATATTGACAAAGACATCGTTGACAAGCTCTTCGGCACTCACCGGATCGGGAACATAGGTCGCCGCACAGGCGCATAGGTAAGAGAAATAGACATCGTACAGAGCCGCGAACGCCTGTTCGCTGCCCCGATTAAGTCCATCGATAATATCCTTCCCTACCGTTTTCATGAGCGGTCAGAATTTACATGGGATTCGCTGGATAAAGATACACAGACAAAATGAATCCGCCAACGACCCTATTTATTTTTAATACGCTTCCGGAGGTAGATCCGTTTATATCAATACGGGATATTGTGAATATGAGCAACGATTTTTTATAGAAAATGGTATCATAATAAGGCAGAAAGAGGATCAGACAATGTTGTAAATCTAAAGCGAAATGGATGAACTGCGTGGCAAAGGATGATAATCAGACAAATATCAGGATTTACAAATTCCGTGCAAGTATAAAATGAAATCCACCCTCAGAAAGAGGCAATCTCCGCTTCGAAAAAAGTTTGTTTGAGGATAGTAAAAACAAACACGTTATAGAAATCCCTATTTGTATCCAAGAATTTAACACATGAACAGAAAATCGAAGATAAAAAAGATTTTGTGTTCCATTTGTGTTCCAGTAAACGAAATCAGCCACCTGCAGATTTTTGCAAGTGGCTGATTCTCTGTTGTCGGGGTGACTGGATTCGAACCAGCGACCACACGCCCCCCCCAGAATTAAATTTTACTTTTTCCAATAAATTTAACGAACTATATTCCAGCGGACTTCACTCACATTCAAAGAGTTGCAGTTTGCCATTATCGGGAGTTGTTGCGATTTCGCGTGTTCCACTTGTGTTCCACGCATTACATGATTTATTCCTATAAATAGGAACTAATTTCCGCCTTTTTCTTTATATTTAAAGACACAACCTTATTAGACACTTTTTGAACTAATTCTTTTTCAATCAATGTGTTTAACGATTGCTCAAAAGTAAGAACATCTTGGCAGTAATGATTCTTAAGAGTATCTATCGAAATACTTTTACTTTCCCAATAACGCCGACGTTCCATAGTCTGTAAGATTTGGCGCGCGCCCACATCAATATCCATTTGATTGGAAAACCCAACAATAGACTCATTTAATGTCTCCAATATATTTGTTCTTTGAGCAAGTCCAAAGTAATGACTATGAGTTTCTCGTACATTAGCAACAGAGGACGTTCCAACTAAAACAACCTCAAATCCTTTATCTGCGGGGTAATTATTCTCATATTCAACATAGCTCTTAATGGCTTCATCCGGATTAAGACCTACAATTGTCCAATCTACGAATATTCCTTGATTCCAATTAAAAATAAACACCCAGTTATTAAAATTCGATTCTCCGATTCGCCTTTCTTTGTCAACTAATGTTTTAACAAGGCCCTCATTTACATATCCAGACAGAATATTCCTTGTATCAGATTCATTAATAATAGATTCAGCTTCTATTCTTCTACGTTCAATATCTATTTTTTGATTTGAATCTGGATGCTGACCTGTTTCTATCAAATAAAACAAATTTGAAAGTTCTTTAAAATAATCGATAACAATCTTATCTCCTTCAAGCTCTTTTATAACATTGCCATATATAACAGAAGTTCGTTCTATCAATTCAGCCCAATAATGTTGTATACGACTTCGAATCTGGAGTTCCAATGACACTCCATCTCTTTCCATTATAATGTGAGCAGCTCTATATCCAGAATCATCCCTTCCCTTTTGTCGATAATCCACAATTCTTTTTACAACAATAGATGTTTGTTGTTTTAATTTGCTTGTAATATATTCAATAAGTCGGTCTACATCACTATTTTGATCAACAACTATCCTCAAACCACCAATATCTTGGAGCTGAGTCAAACGAGTATTCAACCTTCTCAATTTTTTTAAAATTTGAGGTTTCCGTTTTAATCTTTGAACTATAATATATGTAGCGTTATCTGACCTAAACCAGTTCTGAATAGCAATAGTTGTAGATGTTAATGGCTGCAAATGTGCTTGCCTAAAATCGTCAAAAATCTTATCTGCAGCTATCCACTCTTCATATGTCTTAAATTTTTCTTTAGCAAGAATATTCCCTGCCCTATCAATAGCCGATTTAGAAATAATTTGTTGTGACATAATAATTTTTATATAAAAACACTAACAGACTATAGCGCACACTATTTTATATCGTATATGAAATAATAAATCTCCATTTAACACCGCCTCTCAGCTATCATATTATATTCAGTATATCATGATGACATTCTAAATATCCTTTCATGCAACCATTACTCGAGGGCACATATTCTAACCTTTATTTATGAAAAAGTCCTCTAATATACAATAATATATTTATTTTTAAAATTCTAATTTTAGAATAACTTAAGCCGATGCGTTGAATATACATAGACGATCTCATAAAGAAATAATGAATCCCCGGCATTTTCGGATGCCGGGGATTATTCATTCGGACAACCGACCCAAAATTCCTATTTCAGATCGCGGGCCTTGATGCGCACGACCTTTCCGTCGCGCACAACAACCAGTTCGCCGTCCTCCTTCTTGGTCTTTTCAATCAGACGCTTTCGGGCAAGCAAAATCCCTGCATTGATTTTCTCCTGCATTTGTTTTATTTCAATCTCGCTCATAATTCGTAATCAGTTTATAGGATAACGCGTCTTCAACATGAATTGTTATGTTCTTCTCACCCGATGCAACTATTTTAATCTCTTCGTCTGGCGAGCTGTTGTCGTAGATTGTCCAAAAATCGCAAATCGGGGTATAGAGGGTCGTTAAATTCTTGATGCCGTTCGCATAACGCCGCCGAATCACATCCGACGGAATATTGTGCCCGCCCTCGCTTACTCGTGTCGCAACACGCTCGATGGCCTGTTCGGGTGTCGGCAACCAAAAGTAGAGCAACGTCACAAAATAGCCTTTCGCCTGCGCCCGCTCCACGAATTTCACATAGGAGCGGGTCGCCAACGTCGTTTCAAACGCAAAATCTTCGCCTTCGGACAAAAGATCGTCCATTCGTTGCAGCATCAGCCGTCCTGCTTCGATCGCCACGCTTTCGGGATTGAACGGCGATAGTCCCTTTGCGATCTCGTCGGCATTGACGAACTCCCGGCATCCCAACATTTCAGGCAACACGGTATAGGATGCAGTCGTTTTCCCTGCACCGTTGCAACCCGCTATGATATAGAGTTTCGGCATACTTCGTAACAAAGGTAGCAATTTTCAGACTATCTTCTGCACAACTTTCAAAAATCCTAATAACAGCCTCTTCGACACAAAAGTCAATTTTATCCAAAAATTGCAATTATTTTCATCCAAAATCAAAATCGACACATCCGAATTATTCAAACTCAACAACAAATTCAGGACACACAACTATCTGTATCTATTGCGATTAAACAGCTTCTAATTTCAAAATTCAGGATACAAAATTTTAAAATACTTGGAATCCCTTAATTGCCGTTCTATTTTTGCAATGCCACATGCGAGTTATTCTGTAATCGTATAATTGGAATCGATAATCCCGCGTATACGGTTAGTGCTAAGATAGTTTGTTGCCATTCTATTGCAAGTAACTCATAGCTCGTAACGCAATGTCGGTGGCGCAATCATCTTTTTATTAACGCGAATGCAGATAGAATGGCACATTCAATTCGATTCCCCCGTCGCCACGACAAAGCCGACCGCAACGGCCGTTATGCCGTCAGGCTGTGTATCACCAAAAACAAGCGGCGCAAATATATCGCGCTCGATCTCTACGCCGACCCAGCATATTGGGACGAAGCCGGCGAGCAATTCATCATCCTGCGCAACCTGAAAGGAGCCGAGCAGAAAGCCGATAACAAACGGCGCGAGGCCGACAATGCGCTGCTGGCAAAATACAAGGTCCGCGCCCGCGAGATCGTCGAGCGTTTCGAGATCGAAGGTATCGACTGGACGCTGAACCAGTTCGAGGACGCCTTTCTGAACACCTCCAAGCAAGGGAAATTCAACGCCTATTTCTCCGACCGCATCGCGGAACTGCACTCAACGGGGCATATCGGGAACTCCCAGACCTATAAGCAGACGCAGGACATGTTGAGAAGCTACGACCGGAAGCTGGATCAGCGACTCTTCTCCGACATCGACCTGCGTTATGTCCGGGGATTCGATATGTTCCTTCAAAAGCGGGGCTGTTGCGGCAATACGCGCAGATTCTATTTCAAAGCGTTACGGGCCATTCTGAACCGGGCCAATGCGGAGGGCGTCGGCTCGGCGGCGACCTATCCGTTCGGACGGGGCGGGTTCGAGGTCTCCAAACTCGAAGAGACGACCGCCAAACGCTACCTGCCTGCCGCCGAGTTGTCGAAACTCAAAAGCACCACGGCCAGCAATCCACCATGTGAATACGCCCGCAAGCTGTTTCTTTTCTCCTACTATTGTTACGGCATTTCGTTCATCGACATGGCGATGCTCACGGCCGCCCATATCAAACAGATGGAGGACGGCGACTATATCGTTTACAAGAGGCAGAAGATCAAACGGCAGAAAGGGGTCAAACCGATTTCTATCAAAATCACGCCTGCGATCCGGCAACTGATTGGGAGCCTGCAAGCGGCCTCGCCGACCGTGGACGATTTCCTGCTGCCGATCGTCACCCGCTCCGGCTATACGGGCGAGCGGCTCTACATGCACATTCGGGCCCGTTACAGCAAGTATCAAAAGTACCTGCGCCTGCTCGCCGAGGAACTCGGAATCGATTTCCACCTGACGAGCTACGTTTCGCGCCATACGGCGGCCATGACCTTGCAACGCAACAACATTCCGCGCGAAGTGATTTCACAGATGCTCGGCCATGCCGATCTGGAGACCACGAACATATACCTCGATAGCTTCGACAACGGCGTGATCAACGAGGCGGCGAAAGTTCTCTAACAGCCGTCGTCGCGGTTTAATTCAGCTCGCCTTTTTACGCTATTAGCACAAATATACGATTCAAAATAAACTACGATGAAAATTCCATTCAGCTATCAAGCCTTTTCAGCATTACTTCCGGATGAAACGAGGGCCATCGCCTACTATACAGAACGGCACTCGACCTATTGTCCCGACTGTAATATCCGGCTCACACGACCTTTGAGGAGAAGAAATCCGCTGCTATTGCGTTGCCCGCAATGCGGGAAGACCATCTCCGTTTTCACGGGAACCGTCTTTCAGGGGACGCGGACGGACATCCGATACTGGCTCTATACCGGCACGCTGTTTTATTTCTGCAAGAGTCATTTCCCCCCAGTTTCAGCTACCTCATCTGTTATCCATAAAATCCATAAAGCAGGAGATCGGAGCCACCTCGGATCAGACCATGCGCCGGATATACACGACCCTCAGGCGGCTTTTCGAAAGCACGGATGAAGACGACATAAACTTTCGAGACCTCATATTCAGACCCCTCTATTTACACGCCCAGCAATACCGAGCATTCTCATTGACCTATACGGGCTGTAATCGTTCATTAAATTCATCATCGTCATTAAGTACCCCTGCGGAATAGCTCTCTCGCAGGGGTACTTTCATTTTAGGCTCCATGTATATTCCATTATCATATTTCAGTATAGAAACACACTTTAAAACAATATGATTATGACAAAAATTACTGATGACACTCCGATCGCAATGCTGACGGTAGGACAGTTGAAAGAGATTTTATCAATCGACAAAATTATGGGACATCTAACTCCGAGCCGCGCTCCGGACAAAGAGGTGCTGACAGCTGCCGACCTTGCCCGGCTTACAGGGTACAGTATCTCTACGGTCTATAAACTCACAAGTGAACGAAAGATCCCGTTCCACAAACCGGAGCATAAAGGCCGTAAGCTTTACTTTAACCGTGAGGAGATTCTCGACTGGTTGCAGAGTGAATCGCACCCGACAATCGAACAGGAAAACATTCAGAAAATAAAACAATTAAAAAAGTATTCATTATGAAACACGAAAAAACAACAACCAAGCCCGTATTCGACCCGGAGATTCCGCCCCGTGAAGGGCTCATCTTCTACCGTAGCTTTTATGAAGCACTGGCCTCGATGAAGCCCATGGCAAGATTACACCTCTATGATGTGATTATGAAATATGCCTTTTACGGCGAGGAACCGACGGATCTCAAAGGGGAGCAGGAGCGAATTTTCATAATAATCCGCCCCCAGCTGAACGCCAACGAACGGAAACGGCAAAAAAAGTACAAGGAGAAAGCAACCAAAAAGAATAACGACGAAGAACTCAACGATTTTTTTACAAAAACTGAAGACAAAGAAAATGGCAATTTACAAATATTCAGCGATATACAATATGAATAGGTCGCCCTTAAAAGATAATTCTAACATGAAAGAAAACGAATATAATAATGGATACACAGAAAGACAAACAGTCGGTTCGAATCCCTCGGAACTCCCTCCGATCAGGGTCTCCGTATTCGAGAACTATTACGCGACAGAACCCCTCGGCTGTGTCGACCTGATAAAGTGGTGTAAGACTGCCAAATTCAAGGAATCAGTCATCGCTTTTCGCACGACCTCCAACGAGAAGGTCCGCCAACGGATTAAACGCAACCTTCCTTGCATTACCCCGAGCGGAATATTCAAGACCCGGAGCCGTGACGGGCTGGTTCAGCACAGCGGTTTCATATGTATCGACATAGACCACAAAGACAACGGCGTATTCGGGCCGGAGTGGTTCGAGAAGAAGAAGCTCCTCGCCAAGACCTTCGACTGCCTGTTCTATGCAGGCATGTCAATCAGCGGGAATGGCCTGTGCCTGATTTTCCGCATCGCTTACCCGGACAAGCACCTGGCGCAGTTCGATGCGCTGGTTCGGGAGGTCTACGAGAAAACAGAGCTCGTCGCCGACCAAGGGTGTTGCGACATCTGCCGCTTGCGGGGAGCCAGTTACGATGCCTACCCATACATTAATCCGCACGCCAATCCTTATCGGGGCGTGCTCGTGGAAAGAACGGCCAGAACCAAAGTCCGGACAGCCCGGGAAAAGGAGCTGCTCGATAAAAAGGTCTATAAATTAGTCGGCAAAATCCGCAAAGAGAAAAAGGATATCACAGACGCCTACCACGATTGGTACAGCATCGGATGCGCCTTGGCGCACGAATACGGCAAGGAGGAGGGGCTGCGGTTATTCCATCTGGTCAGTATGCACTCCAAGAAGTATTACCCGACCGAATGCGACGAGCAGTTCGCCAAATGTCTGCGGAGCCGCAAAATCGGGATCGAGACCTTCCTATGGATTTGCAAAAAACACGGGGTAACATTCAAGTAGCCCGCCGTCCCGCACGCGGAGCCGGAGCCTTATCAAGGGGTTCCGGCTTTTTTATTATATCTGCATCCCTGCGTAGATAATACCCGAAAGCATGTTTGGCGAAATTTGCACAACAAGGCCCCGATGAGTGTCGTCAATTACGAAATATTTTTTTACCTTTGTCTTGTCGCGCAAGCGGCGTATATTGGTGAAAGTGTTTCGATTTAACCTCGAATAGGAATCTGGAAAATTCAATTTGCTGAGGGTAAACGACGGCACTCATCACTTGTATTGGTATGCGAGATATAATCCCCATACTATACAGGTGTGGGGTCTTGTGTCAGTTTATTTCAGCAAAGGTATTCCAGAACCTCTATTCGAATAAACCGGGCAGCTCCACACTTTCTTTTTGTAATCATGCCAAATCGGGGCTGGGTGGCGCAAACACTTACCGTCATGGAGAAAATTACAGCCTACTCGATTCTCAAAGAATTAGGTAACGATGCGTTGTACAAGTACATTTACGAGAACATCGCCGAACCTACCTTTGACTCGCACCGGATCACCAATCCCTTTCCGCAAGATTTCAAAGACTATTACGAACGTATGCTGATCGCACATGCTGACGAAGGCGACATCCGGAATCGGAATGCTATTATTGCAAACCGTATAGGAATCTATCTCGGTCACAACAGCAGGGCCTTGCAGATTGAAAAGATCGGAGAAGTTACGTCTACCAACATGAACGGAGAAGAAACCCCGACTTCGCTTTGGAGGAAATTAGGTTAAGCAGCGAAATAACCGCTAAAATTTATCACATGAAACGATTACTACTTTTTACATTAACGCTTTGTTTTTACATAAACATACAAGCCAAAGAATCCACCGTAGTTTATAAACTCAACGGATATAAAACGCTCTCAATAACAGGAAATTTTGAAAAGGGCTTATTAACAGACGGCCCCGTCCAATTCGATTATATAACTGCCGCATATACGGTAAAATTAGACGGTAGATATTCTCCCCAAAATCAAACATTCCAAGGCCGGATCAACGGGACATATGACTGTTATGGAACAATATACACCACTAATGGCAAATCAATATCAAAAAAGACAGCGACCTATGAATGGATGATTAAGTTACATTTGAGCGGGACTATCAATGGTGCGAAAACTGAATTTGATGATTTTTTCATAGGAATGACTCCTCAACGGGTTGGAAATAACAGATCCCATGTATGGAGACAATTATCATCTTTTATGCAACAATTTGAAGAAATCAAAACACATAATGCAACTATTTATTTCTCAAATGGCAATAAATATATCGGTCCTGTTCATCACGACGGCTTTCATTGGAAAATAGGGAAGGATGGTTGTCAAGAATATTTGAATGTAGGTTATTATAATGCCTCCAAAGAATCGTTCAATATAAAATACTTTTGGAATAATGGAGATTCTTTTGAAGGCGCAGCACTTCGTTTTCGAAATCGAGAGGATGGGATTATTCCAATATCGGGAAAAATGACATATAACAATGGCGTTAAAGACCAAACATGGAAACTATCGTCCAATTATTATAAGTATTTTACGTTCGACAAAAATCCATCACAACTTAAGGAAGAACTAATAACGATTGAAGTAAAACAACGCGCAAAAGAAAAAGCTTGGCAACAAGAGCAAGAAGAACGGTGGCAAAGAATAAAAGCTCGCGCCGATTCTCAGAAACTCGCAGATGAAAAGCAGAAACATCAGACTGAAGAACAAAAAAAGCAAACATTCGTCCGAAAATATGGTCAACGATACGGCTCACTTCTTTATCAAGGAAAACTTGAACTCGGTATGACCCAACAAATGTGTCAGGAGATAATTGACATGAAATCATACGATATAGGAAAAAGCATCCGATCCGGGCATAGGGTTGAAACATGGACTTTCAATAAGGACAAACAAGACATGCAAGTCGCCGCAGCGATGACACAACTTTCCGGCGAAGAAGCAATGGCTTTAGCCTTACTGATGGGATTTGCCGACAGCGTAGGTGCATCAACGCCCAAATATTCGGTTTTGGTTTTTACAGATGGGAAATTAACCTCCTTATATTAAAAGATTATATCCACTATGAAATTATCTCGTTTTATCTTCTCTTTAACTGCTGTATTATTCTGCATCGGCTGCAACTTAAACCAACCTAAGTCCGTTGCTCAACCTTGTAACAATACGAATATTGAAGACCTAATAAATATTCAGAAGCAAGATACAACAACAATTGACCGTACAGAGATATGGATAATTTTCAGAGACATTTATGAAAGCGGATTGGTAAAGGGATTGAGCATGGCCGAAAGATCATATGAAAGTTTCAAGAACTTGACAGAGGCGTGCGGCGTGGAATGGGATGATTATCTCGATGGCGTTTTCTCTGATGGAATCGCCGAGGTTGACCCATACGCCACTTGGAAGATGTTATCAACCAGAGGTGACGTATTCTCAAATATCTATTTCAATCGCTCTGATTTCGATACGGCTTGTCCAATAGGATTTATCTATTACCTTGCTGGGGTCGATGAAGGCATCCGTTCTGGCGGGGCAGAAACTATTGCTAAAAGCGTATCCTTAACCAATCTTTTTCTACTCGGGCTAAAATTTCGAGAGAGTTATATAACGGATATTGAACCTACATTCTATAAACTAAAACCGACACAACCAAGAAATTAGACTATGGAGGAATCAGCACCAACCTTTATACAGGAATATTTCGGTGAATACGGCATTATGGGGTCAATCATCGTCATTCTGTTGTTCATCATAGGATTTATGTACTTAAGAAAGAAATATCCCAAAATGACTTTGAAGAAAGAAGCCTCGGAAGAAACCCTTGCCGAAGAATCGGAACCAGAACCTCTTTTAATTCATTGTCCGGCTTGCGGCACGGAGGTCTCCCGCTATGCCCCGGCGTGTCTTAAATGCGGGCATCCGATATGCCCAACCGAATCGACACACAATGAAAACATTATCAATGTTCAACAGGAGAAGAAAGAAGATCGAGGCGGTTGTTTATGGTCTTTATTGGGACTAATCGTGCTAATAGTGGCTTCTATCTTCTTCAATTTCATCGGCTATTTCATTGCGCTCATTATTCTAGCTCTTTGCCGGGTATTCAGCGCTGGAGAGGCCATTTTTCTATTTATCGTAGGCTTAATTCTCACATTATTACTACCCATTCTCGGAATCATATCTTTAGGAGCATTGTTTTTATCGTAAAGAAATTAACGAACCTTAAACAAACAATCATGAAAAAAATTATTTTACTCCTTATGGGGTTGGCAATGTGCCTCTTTGTAGAAGCGCAAGAAAAGGCAAAAACTACGAATGTGCAGGGGTATGCTCTGGCAATCGACAATGCATTCTACTCGTTCAAAGAGAGTACGAAAGCAATTACAGATCAAAACTCCCGGAGGGGATTCGATATGCAGTTCTTCTTCACCCAAAAAGCAGGTTATCCTATTATGGGAATAGCCAACATTGCTGGAACAGGTATGCTTTTCACTGTCCGAAATACGAAGACCGCAAAGGAATATTCAGCAAATAGCACCGTCGTATTAGAATGTATTGGATTGGACAACACAAGTCCGTTTAATATTATATTTGACTTCGGAGACAATGCCGAAGATTTCTGTTATCCATGGAGTTTCACGCTGAAAGCTCCTGATATGATGGTAACAGCAAGTTTCCGAGACAAAGACGGAATAAAACTGGTTTCAGAAGACACCGACTACAAAGAAGTATTTAAGGTATTGCAAGCCAAATACAAAGAACATTATAATATTAAATAATCTTGCATATTTCATCATAATTTTCCCTTCGTATATAATCCCGGTCGCGGATAAAGCGCATAGTTGTAAGTTGTTATCCACATCCTTTCCGAATCTTTATCCCGACCGTTCTTAGTTGTCCCGACCTGCCGCAACCCGGCAGGTCGCTTTGTTAAATCCCGACGGAAGATGCTGCGACGCGATTACAGCCCATGTAGTCGGAAACTCAATAAAATTCATTATCCGCCTGTTTCGAGCCAATGTATAGGGCTTAAATAAGCAAGCAGCAATGATGGTCTCCAGTACATAGCGGCTGAATCGGCCTGCGTACTCATAGCCGGAAGTATCACCCAAAAACAAAATCGCATGAAAAACAAAGAAGAAATCAGACGCTACCTCGATGCCCAATTCAGCCCATCGGAAGACGACATGGTGCAAATCGTCCAAAACGATTTCGACCGCATTTTGAATAACGCGGCATCTTGCGCCCTAATTACGGTCGAGAGTGCAATGCCCGTTTTGGCGGAGCAACTCCGCACCGAATTGGAAGCCCTGCACATCGAAGCCGACCTCGACGTGATTGTAAAAGTAAGCTATCATCCCGTTTCGGAAATAAGTTTCGACGACCTATGCAGCCTCTTAACCGTTATCCACGAATTTGCACCGCAGGTTAATATCGTCTGGGGCTGCGGCACGGATGCTAAACTGGCAGAAACCGACTTTTCGATTCTGTTGCTGATCGGGACATCGGCAGAGTAAATTTGCAAGAGGCTGTCTAACAAGTCCGATTTTAAGCATTTCACCCCTGTCAGACAACGCTCTGGCGGGGGTGATTTGCAATTTCGGGAATCTATTAGACAGCCCCATTTTATTTCGTCCCGACAGAAGATACTGCGATGCAATTACAACTCATATAGCCATAAAACCAATAAAATTCATTATCCGCCTGTTTAGAGCGACTATATAGGTCCAAATACAGCAACCACCCAGCAACCAAATACTTAACAACAAAGCCATCATCGAAGAGTAATCAATACCATATTTGCCCGTTCATGAAATCTATAATGGCCGAATAAACGTAAAATTAGATAATAGGAGCACTATTGCCAGAACTAAAAACACCAAATCTTTTATCTGAAAACCAAACAGGTCAGAATCAGAATGAAATAGCTTTAATCGACCAATTGTTGTGTCCATCAATAAGTATAAACATCCCACACCAAAGCCAAACGCAGCTATTACTGATACTATATTGATAATACCATTCATAAGCTATTTAGCAACATCCTTGTTTTCGCTAACCTGTTTCAATAGCAAGAGTATATCTTCGGGATCCTTAATTTGTAAACTATCTTTATAAGTGGTAAAAATATCTTCTTTTAATTCTCGTTCTTGGCGGTGGCTCAAATATTCATCAATAGTTTTAATTATACCCGGAAGACCATCCGTAGCCAATTTAGTCCCATCTGCGGCTTCATAGCCTCCACCACATAATAACAATATTAAGCCAAATACGACTGTGGTCTTTTTTACTTTAGATTTAATATCAATCTTACCGGGGCTATTAATATTAATGGTGACCTCCAAATCGTCAGAACTAATTCCCAGAACAAATTTTTCGGATATCTCATCCAATATTTCCATTAGACTAGCCCCCAATCCAAATAGATTTTTAGCCGCAATTGTATCTGATCCAACATTAATTACAAAATGAGCCTCATCTTCAAGTATAAATAAATCATTGACAGATCGTTCAATGATCTCTGCATAGTCATTAACCTTATTAACAGCGTGATGAGCCGTAAACATTCGATATAAGTAGGGGTCTAACTCCTTTCGTCGAACCTCTTTGATCCATCTTACAGGTCTCTTTAACAAAGAATTGTCTTTATCATTATTATAATCTGAATATGCCCATTGTTCACTTTCTATAATACCAAAACTTACATTATCAGAATTAAAAGATGGTATGATAATTACATCTCCAATTTTAATATCATATGCAAATCGTACGATTTGAGATGCAATGAGAGAAATCTTTCTTTTATCCAAGGGTTTCTCATCTAAAGCATGATACGTTTGTATCTTTTGTCTTATTTCTTTTATTACCAATGATTCATTGGTTTTATATACGTTTCTCTGGGCCTTCAAGAATTCTATAGATACTTCTTTATGTCCAAGTGAGATATAGTTATTATCAATAAATGTCTCATATAAACTCCCTGATTGCGTTCTAATCAACCAATAATTTTTGGTTGAAGAAACAGTTTGGATTGCTTGTATAAGCAAATCAAGGTCTGCAGCAAATGTCCCCATAATGCAATGATACTATTTATTATTTAAATACAAATATAGGTGATAAATTTTAGAAAGATATGATTCGGCAATAAAACTTTGAGTCTAAATCTATTGGATAGCGACCATTTATGTACCACTTGTGTACCACCGCCATTTTTTCGGCTATATACCACAAAAGAAAAATCCTTGACATTCGATTGAATATCAAGGATTTTCGATAAGTCGGGGTGACTGGATTCGAACCAGCGACCACACGCCCCCCAGACGTGTACTCTAACCGGACTGAGCTACGCCCCGATTCCGTCTGCAAAAGGCCGAAACCCTTCGCTTTGGGACTGCAAATATAGTCTTTTTTTCAAAAACAACCATATTTCTGCAAGATTTTTTTCTACTTTTGCGGAAATGAAACCATTCCTGCGTCTCATACAACTCCTCGCCGCGGCCTTCGCGGCCGGATGCAAAGGCCCTGCAAAGCACTCCCCGAGCGGCTTCGCGGCCGAAGTCTGCACCCCGGCCCATGTTTCGGGCTTCGACTATATTATTATATAGAACAACCGATGAAGCGCACCGCCCTCCTCTTCACCCTGCTCACGCTGCTCACCGCCGCACTCTTCATCGCCGACCTCGCCGTCGGTTCGGTCGCGGTGCCCCTCGGCGATGTCTGGGCGGCCCTCACGGGAGGCGCATGCGACCCCTCGGCGAGCGATATCATCCTGAAAATCCGCCTGCTAAAAGCCGTCACGGCACTCTTCGCCGGCGCAGCACTCGCCGCCAGCGGCCTCCAGATGCAGACCCTCTTCCGCAACCCGCTGGCAGGCCCCTATGTGCTGGGCGTCAGTTCGGGCGCAGGGCTCGGCGTGGCGCTGTTCCTGCTGGGCGCCCCCCTGCTGGGCATCGCCGGACACACGTTCGTCCAGTCGCTGGGCATCGCCGGAGCGGCGTGGCTGGGCGCGGCCGCCGTGCTGGGCATCGTCATGGCCGTCAGCCGCCGTATCAAAGATATTATGGTCATCCTGATCCTCGGCATGATGCTCGGCTCGGGCATCGGTTCGGTGGTCGAGATCCTGCAATACCTGTCGAGCGAATCGGCCCTCAAGTCGTTCGTCATCTGGACCATGGGGTCGCTCGGCGACGTCACCGCCAGCCAGTTGGCGCTGCTGCTCCCGGTCGTCACGGCGGGACTCGTCTTGGCCGTGGCCGTCATCAAACCGCTCAACCTGCTGCTGCTGGGCGAGAACTACGCCCGCACGATGGGGCTCAACGTCCAGCGCACACGCACGCTGATCTTCCTCTCCACAGTCCTGCTCGCCGGTACCGTCACCGCCTTCTGCGGGCCCGTGGGATTCATCGGACTGGCCGTGCCGCACCTCGCCCGCATGCTCTTCGCCTCGGCCGACCACCGCGTGCTCATGCCCGCCTCGATGCTCACCGGTGCTGCGCTGTTGCTCGTCTGCGACCTCATCGCCAAGCTCCTCGCCCTGCCCATCAACACCATCACGGCCCTGATGGGCATTCCGGTCGTCATCTACGTCGTCGTCCGCAACCGCAATATCTTCTGACCATGAGCATCCGCCTCGACCATATCGCCCTCTCCTATGGCAGCCGCACGCTGCTGGAAGACGTCTCAGCCTCGTTCGAACAGGGACGGCTGACGGCCCTGATCGGCCGCAACGGTACGGGTAAAAGCACCCTGCTGCGGGCCTTGGCCGGACTGGGCGCCACCGCTGCCGGAAACATCGAGCTTTGCGGCCGGCCGCTGACAGCACTCACTCCCCACGAGCGGGCCACCACCGTCGGTTTCGTCACCACTGACCGGGTCCGCATCGCCAACCTCGCCTGCGAGGATGTCGTGGCGCTGGGACGGGCCCCCTATACCAACTGGATCGGACGCATGCAGGAGGCCGACCGCGCCGTCGTCGAACGCTCGCTGCAACTGGTGGGCATGTCCGATTTCGCCCGTAAGACGATGGACCGCATGTCCGACGGCGAATGCCAGCGGGTGATGATCGCCCGTGTGCTGGCGCAGGACACCCCCGTCATCCTGCTGGACGAACCGACCGCCTTCCTCGACCTGCCCAACCGCTACACGCTGGCGACGCTGCTCCGGCGGCTGGCCCGCGAGGAGCGGAAATGCATCCTCTTCTCGACCCACGACCTCGACATCGCACTCTCGCTCTGTGACTCGGTGGCGCTGATCGACACTCCGTCGCTCCACCACCTCCCGGCCGACGCGATGGCCCGCAGCGGCCTGATCGAGCGGCTTTTCTCGGGCGAGAACGCCTGCTTCGACCCCGAAACACGGACAATCCGCCTGCGCTGACCCCCGGTGCAGAGCCGCCCGACGCGGCATCCGCAGGCTCCGGGACAAAAAATCCGCAATTTTTCAGCATATTTTTTGTACAAGTCACTTTTTTGCTTACCTTTGCACCGCTAAAGTAACCGCCATAACGGGCGGTGCGATAGCGGTAAGGCCCATTCGTCTATCGGTTAGGACGCAAGATTTTCATTCTTGAAAGAGGAGTTCGACTCTCCTATGGGCTACGAAAAACGGCATCCGGGGTGTAAAAACCGGGATGACGGACGGTAAATTACTTTTCAGGAGCGGGCTTCGGGCCTATCCGAACGCGGCCACGGCTCGCGGACAAGCAAGAACTTAAAAAAGTAAAAAATAAAATTTAACGGATTATGGCAAACCATAAGTCATCGAAAAAGCGTATTCGCCAAACCGCCATGAAGCGTGCCCACAACCGGCTGTTCCACAAGACGGCCCGCAATGCCGTGAAGGCCCTGCGCGCAACCACCGAGAAGAGCGCCGCCGAGGCCCTGCTTCCGAAGGTAACCGCCATGCTGGACAAGCTGGCCAAGCACAACATCGTGCACAAGAACAAGGCAGGCAATCTGAAGAGCGCCATGCAACTGCATGTGAACGCGCTTTAATCTGCCGCGGCGCAAAGACAAACGAGGCCGGAACAAATGTTCCGGCCTTCGTTTTGCCATCCCCGCCCGGCGGGGTTATCGTTCCAACTCCTCCAACAGTCGTTTAACAGCCGTCTCCGGCCCCGGGGTCTCGCCCTGCAGGGTAACGAACCGGCTGCGGACAATGCCGCGGGCGGCATTGTCCGCAGCGGCGCGGAAAGTCGCGCAGTTGCCTATCCCGAATCCAATCATCCGCGGATTGCGCAGCCCGAGGGCGCCAGTATGGTTAAACTACTCACCGCTCGAGGTAACTGCGGCAGCGCGAGTGCTACGGCCGCCGCAGCCGTTCCCGAACAAGGTCTTTCCCGGAGTGACGCGCCGGTTATTTCAGTCCGCCGATCACGTCGGCGATGCGGCCGAATACCTCCTCCATCGTTCCGGTGCCGTTCACCGAGGCATACTTGCCCTGCCCAGCGTAGTACTCCGACACGACGGCCGTCTGCATGCGGTAGACGTCCAGCCGGCCGCGGATCACCTCCTCCGAAGCGTCGTCGGCGCGGCCCGAGTCCTTGCCGCGCAGCAGGATGCGGCGCACCAGCTCCTCCTCCGGAACGTGAATGTCCACCATGATGTCCACCTGCAAGCCGTGTTTGGCGAGGATTTTGTCGAACTCCTCGGCCTGCACCGTCGTGCGGGGGAACCCGTCGAAGATGCAGCCGCGGGCGTTCATGTGCTCGGTGACATAATGCTCGATCATGCCGATGACGATCTCGTCGGGAGCCAGTTTACCTTCGCGGATGTACTCCTCCATGCTGCGTCCCAGCTCCGTGCCGCGGCGGATCTCGTCGCGGATCACCTCGCCGGTCGAAACATGGTCGATGCCGTAGTGCTCTTTCAGACGCTGGGCCTGCGTGCCCTTGCCGCACCCCGGAGCGCCGAATAAGACGATATTTATCATAACTAACCCTTTTTATGATGATTGAACCGGGCAAAAATACATTATTTTTTGGGGAAATAACAGGATTTCCCTAAATTTGTAAAAAATTTCAGTAACTATGGACCAGAAAAAGCGCACCGAGATCGCTTCGCTCGGACAATTCGGCCTCATCGACCTGCTGACCAAGGATTTCTCCGCCAAAAACGCCTCCACGATGAAGGGGGTCGGGGACGATGCCGCCGTGATCGCCCCGGCGCGCGGCGAAGCGGTGCTCTGCACGACCGACTCGTTTTACGAGGGTGTCGATTTCGACCTCACCTATTTCCCGCTCAAACATTTGGGTTACAAGGTCGTGACGGCCGGCATCAGCGACATTCTGGCCATGAACGCCCTCCCGGCGCAGATCACCGTTTCGCTCGGCGTCTCGTCGAAACTGCCCGTCGAGGCGTTGCAGGACCTCTACGAAGGGATCGCCTTCGCCTGCAACGAACAGGGCGTCGACCTCGTGGGCGGCGACACGCGGGCCTCGATGACCGGGCTGGTCATCACCGTCACCACGCTGGGCCATGCCAAAAAAGACAAGGTCGTCTACCGCAGCGGCGCCGGGCAGAACGACCTGATCTGCATCACCGGCAACCTCGGAGCCGCCTACATGGGCCTGCAACTGCTCGAACGCGAAAAGCGGGTGCTCGCCGACGTCCAGCACCCCGAACCGCAGTTCAAGGGGTACGAATACCTGCTCGAAAAGTACCTGAAGCCGCGCCCCCGCACCGACATCGTCGAGGCGCTGGCGGCGGAGAAACTCGTCCCGACGGCGATGATCGACCTCTCGGACGGACTTTCGAGCGACCTGATGCAGATTTGCCGCTCGTCGCATTGCGGGGCCCGCATCTACCTCGAGCGCATCCCGATCGCCAAGCAGACCACGTCGCTGGCCGAGGAGATGCACACCGACCCGGTCGTTGCGGCGCTGAACGGCGGCGAGGACTACGAACTGCTCTTCACGGTTCCCCTGTCGATGCAGGAACAGATCATGAAGTCGGGGCTGGTGGACGTCATCGGCCACATCACCCCCGAATCCACGGGCTGCTACCTCGTGACGCCCGACGGCGCCGAGATAAAACTCAAGGCGCAGGGGTTCCCCGACCCCGCCTGAGAAGCGGTTTTCATGCGTCCGACCGTTATCCCATAGCGGATGGCCCGTTGCGACACACCGACCGACATACGAAAACACCGCCCCAAAGGAGCGGTGTTTTTACATTTAATCCGAACCGGACTATTCGTCCTTACTCCATTTGGAACCGCCTTCGTTTTTCCAACGGCGGCCGTAATCGTCGCGGCCATACCCGCCGCCTTCGTTGCGTATGACAACCTGCGAGCCGTTTTCGTCATAACCGTACTGCTCGGGACCGGAACCGTCTGCCGACCGTTTTTTCGAGCGCCCTCCAGAACTCGACAAGGCATGGCTGATGAACATCAGCGCCAGCCAGAGAATGACCAGACATATCACCACGACCGAAGCGACCGCCCCGAACACAAACGCCAGAATCAGCACCGGCAACAACAGCAACGACCGCCCCAAAGCCGTCTTCCAGTCCTCGGCGGCAACGATCGACTCGGCCACGTCATATCCCCAGACCCACACGATGAGGGCCGCCATGGCTACATTGTTCATCGCCATATCCCATCCGAACCATTCGTAAAACAAACGCCCGCCGCCCGAAACGGCTCCGGCCAGCATGACGGCAAGAATCGACAGCGTGGCGAAATAAGGATTGGCATTTATCTTGTCGCCCCAGATTTTTCGTTCGAGCGCCCCGAAAAAGGTCATTTTATTTTTCATCATCTCATTTTTTAAGGATTGAACATCACAACGTGCGCAGCCACGGCGCAGCAAAGCGGTACACGGCCCACAGGGCGGCCAACGTCACCCCCGAAGCGACGACGATTCCTGCCATGTATTTATTCAGCGGCGAATAAACTCCCTGCGGAGCATCCTCTCCCGCACCCGAAAAGGCAGCACAGCGGGCAAACCGGATATACGCGCCGATCAGAAGCACATCCCATACGACCCGAAACACCATTCCGGGAAGCGAGCCGAAAGGATGCTCCCCCGGCCCTATGCCGATAACGACAACACCGAATAACACCCCGACCAGCGTAATCATTGCATCTACGAGCAGCAGCCCGATCCACGAAGCCGTGCCGGATTCGATCGCATTACTGCGGAGAATCACCGAAAAGGCGAAAAGCCATATGATCGAACAAGCAAGGGAAGTCAATCCACGATATGCATACATCTGTCCGATTTGCACCCCCGTTATATCTCCGGTCGCAGCGGACAGAGACAACGCACACCCGGCATAACACAGCACGATACATGCATATCCGACCGACAACAACACTGTTGCCGTTTTCGTAGCCCTATTCGCAGCACCCGGAATCAGCATGGCGAAACCGGCCATCGGGAACAGGAACGTAACAGCCGACATCACAAATTCGGTAACGGGAGAAGCCGGCAGTACCTCTTGCAGCAGATAAATGTGCAGTCCCAGCACCGACAGCACATTCCAGATCATCCACACGGCGAACAGCACGGCCGCGACAGTTTGCCGGGTCCCCGCTTTGCGCGGAACGGAGTCCCCTGATAAAGATAAAGATTGGTCCATAAAAATTTAGGTTGCGCCGCCCGCACCCCGGCGACAAAATAAAAAAGAAAGCGTGGTGCCGAAAACTTATTTCATCAGGATAGGTCGTAGGATACCATTGAATTTAAAATAAGCATCAACTCCCACGCCTATATCCGCAAAATACGGATACGACGCGGTAAGATGCATGCCTATTCCCAATTCGAGTGAATTTCCTACGTTCATCCTGAGGGAATAAACTTACACTTTCCGTGTTTGTCAATATGTTGCACAAAGATAGGAAAATGAATCGACATTCCCAAAACAGCCAATTTTTTCGACGCAAATTTTTCATTTCCAAAATATCTTCCTATCTTTGCGGTCCCGAAAAGGGAATAATTAACCAATTAAACGATTATGAACAATTACGAAACCGTTTTCATTGTCACGCCGGTTCTGTCCGATGCACAGGTGCAGGAGGTCGCTGACAAATTCCAGGGTGTCATCACCGAAAACGGCGGTCAGATCGTGAACAAGGAGTCGTGGGGCCTTCGCAAGCTCGCCTATCCTATTCAGAAAAAGACCACCGGTTTCTACTTCCTGGTAGAGTTCACGGGCGAAGGCTCGCTCATCAACACGCTCGAGACGCAGTACCGCCGCGACGAGCGCGTGATCCGTTTCTTAACTTTCAAGCAGGACAAATACGCCGTAGAGTACTCGGAGAAGCGTCGTGCTAAACTTTCTAACAAGCAGGAGGAGTAAACCATGGCACAGGAAAACAAGACACAGTCGGAGATCCGTTACCTGAATCCGGTATCGGTAGACGTCAAGAAGAAGAAATACTGCCGTTTCAAGAAACTCGGCATCAAGTATGTGGACTATAAGGACGGAGAGTTCCTCAAAAAGTTCCTCAACGAGCAGGGCAAGATCCTTCCCCGCCGCCTGACGGGTACTTCGCAGAAGTTCCAGAAGAAGGTCGCACAGGCCGTGAAGCGTGCGCGCCACCTCGCCATCCTGCCCTTCGTAACCGATTGCATGAAATAATTAAAAGGAGGACAAGACATGGAAGTTATTCTGATCAAAGATATGGAGAATCTGGGCTACGCCAACGACATCGTTACCGTCAAGCCCGGTTATGCGAACAACTACCTGATTCCTCAGGGCTACGCCAAAGCCGCCACGGCTTCCGCGAAGAAAGTTCTCGCCGAGAACCTCCGCCAGCGCGCCCACAAGGACGCCAAGATCCTTGCCGACGCACAGGCACTGGCCGAGACGATCTCGAACCTGCCGCTGTCGCTGGCTGTGAAGGCCGAGGAGGGCAAACTCTTCGGTACGGTTACCGCAACGGATCTGGCCGAGGCACTCGCCGCCAAGGGCATCACCGTAGACCGCAAGCAGATCAGCGTCGACGCCATCAAGACCGTCGGCGAGTTCGAGGCTACCGCCCGTCTGCACAAGGAGGTCAAAGCTACGATCAAGTTCACGGTCACCGCTGCCGAGTAACGCGAATCGATCTCATACGAAAAGAGCTTTCCGGTTTCGGAAAGCTCTTTTTTTGATTGCGCCGCGGAGGGGGGGGGGCAGCAGGAATTATGCCCCGAGGTGCAAACTGCTGCCGCAGCCTTTAAGACGGGCTTTTTAAGCCCGCGGGATGCTTCGGCTTCACGGCATAGGAGCGGAGCACCAGCCCCACGCCCGCAAAGATCACCAGCGCGAAGATCACCGTGTCCGCATGGAGTTTGTCGAGCCCCATCCCGATCGAAATGGCGATCGCCAGCACCGGCTGCAAATAGGTGTAGATGCTCGACACGGTCGCCGGAACGGTCTTGAGGGCATAGTTGAGCATCAGATTGGGCAGGTAGGTGGGTACGACCAGCACGAACAGCGCCGGAAAGAGGGCATGGCGGGCGATGGCCGCGAAATCGGTGTGGACGATGGGCCCGATGCCGACAGGCAGCGCCATGACGGCCGCGGCACAGTAAGCCCAGCGCAGCACGGTCGTAATGCGGTATTTGGCGATCAGACGCTTGAACCACACCATATATAACGAAGTGACGCAGGCGCAGAGGAAGATCATCACGTTGCCCCACAAGTGCGAGTGCGCATGGGCCGACGTGGCTCCCGCCAGCACCACCGCCACGGCTCCCGCCATTCCGAGCACCAAGCCCGCGACCTTGAGTTTCGTGAAGCGGTCCATCCCCAGCGCCACCGAGAGCACCAAGACCAGCAGCGGCACGATGGTGTCGATGATCGAACCGTCGATCGGCGAGGTCATCGACAGCCCGTACATGATGAATACCTTGCGCAGCACGCCGATCAGCAACCCGGCCCCGATCAGCTTGCGGCCGTCGGCCCAGTCGACCTTCTCGGCCTTCTGCCACAGCAGCGGCACGAGTGACAGCAGAGCCGTCGCCACGAGCGATGCCGAAACCAGCGCCATCGGGTGGATGTAACGCGGCAGTACATAGTTGTAAAACGGGTAGTCCATGGCCCAGACGATGTTGCACAGCAACAGGGCCAGATGGGGTTTCAGTCTGTTCATCCGTCCGATATTTTATCCGGAGAAAACAAAAACAGTGCCCGAAAAAAAGGACCTTCCCCTGCGGAAAAGCCCTGTACGAAAACAGCCGGACGATTTTACCGTCTCTGCGGCACCTCGAACGACCCCGGCGAAGCATCGGGAATCACCGCGCCCCGGTAGTATACCTTCCACGCATCCTTCGCGTAGCCTTTGCCCAGATTCTCGAACGACGGAGCCGCAGCACCCTTCACCTCACGGCCCTCGAAGACCACTTTCCAAGGGTCTTTGCCGTACCCGCCGCCCAGACTGGCGAACGACGAAGCCGACACCCCCTCGACTTTGCGGCCCCGGTACCAGACCGACCACGGGTCCTTGCCGTACCCTCCGCCGATATCCTCCACCTGCGAGAGGCTGTCCTGCCGCTTCCCGCGCAGGTAGGTGTGCCAATTATCCTTGCCGTACCCTTGGCCGAGGTTCTCGAACGACGAGACCGCGGCACCCTCCACCTTCCGGCCGCAATAGAAGACCGTCCAGTTGTCCTTGGCATAGCCGCCGCCGAGAACGGCGAACGACGAGACTGCGGCGCCCTTCACTTCACGGCCGGCATAGAACACTTTCCAATTATCCTTGCCGTAACCTCTGCCGAGGTCGGTAAATGACGAAGGCACGGCCCCTTCGACCCTGCGACCTCCGTACCAGACCGCCCGATCGTCCTTCACATACCCGCGGTGACGCCGTCCGGATTCCCGCTGCACCTCGCAGACCTGCTCCGCCCGGGTGAAACTCCGCGCCGCGCCCGGAAAGGCGACAAGGGCGGCCAATATCAGCAAGATCGACTTCTTCATAGCTTCGGCTTTTACATGAACAACTCCCAAATATACCGACTTATTGCCTGACGGCCAAAAAAACACCCGCACGAATTTCGCGCGGGTGTCCGTTTATCGGGATACGGGAGGTTGCACCCTCCCCGTCCCCGGATGCGGGGATTACTCCTCGTCCTCTTTCTTGGCAGCGGCTTTCTTGGCCGACTTGGCCTCGGCAGCCTCCATGGCGCTCTTCAGAGCGGCCAGGCCGGCGATGTCGCCCAGCGTCGTCTTCTCGACCGAAGCGTTGATCTTCTTCACGGTCGACTTCGTAGCGTCGGCGGCAGCACGCTTCTCGGCCTTCTCGGCAGCAAAAGCCTCCTTACGAGCTTCGTCGTAGGTGCGCAGATGCGAGAGGGTGATACGCTTGGTGGCCTTCGAGAACTCGATCACCTTGAAATCGAGCTTGTCGCCCACCTTCGGGGTCGAGCCGTCCTCTTTCACCAACTGGCGTGCGGGGCAGAAGCCCTCGATGTTCTCGCCCAGAGCAACTACGGCGCCCTTGTCGGTCAGCTCGGTGATCGTACCCTCGTGAACGCTGTCCACTCCATACTGATTCTCGAACTCGTTCCAAGGGTTCTCCTCGAGCTGCTTGTGGCCCAGCGACAGACGACGGTTCTCCTTGTCGATCTCCAGCACCACGACCTCGATGTCAGCGCCTACCGACGTGAACTCACCGGGGTGCTTCACCTTCTTGGTCCAACTGAGGTCCGAAATGTGGATCAGGCCGTCGATGCCCTCCTCGATCTCGACGAATACGCCGAAGTTCGTGAAGTTGCGCACCTTGGCGGTGGTCTTCGTGCCTACGGGATACTTGGTCTCGATATTCTCCCAAGGATCGGGCGTGAGCTGCTTGATGCCCAGCGACATCTTGCGCTCCTCACGGTCGAGGGTCAGGATAACGGCCTCGACCTCGTCGCCGACCTTCATGAACTCCTGAGCCGAACGCAGGTGCTGGCTCCACGACATCTCCGATACATGGATCAGGCCCTCTACGCCGGGAGCGATCTCGACGAAAGCACCGTAATCGGCCATGACGACCACGCGGCCCTTGACCTTGTCGCCGACCTTGAGATTCTGGTCGAGCGCCTCCCACGGATGGGCCGTGAGCTGCTTCAGACCCAGCGCGATGCGCTTCTTGGCCTCGTCGAAGTCGAGGATCACGACGTTGATCTTCTGATCGAGCGCCACGATCTCCTCGGGGTGGTTCACACGGCCCCACGAGAGGTCGGTGATGTGAATCAGACCGTCCACGCCGCCCAAGTCGACGAATACGCCGTAAGAGGTGATGTTCTTGACGGTACCCTCGAGGATCTGGCCCTTCTCCAGCTTGGACATGATGACCTGCTTCTGAGCTTCGAGCTCGGCCTCGATGAGCGCCTTGTGCGAAACGACCACGTTGCGGAACTCCTGATTGATCTTCACGACCTTGAACTCCATGGTCTTGTCTACATATACATCGTAGTCGCGGATGGGTTTCACGTCGATCTGCGAACCGGGCAGGAACGCCTCGATGCCGAATACGTCGACGATCATACCGCCCTTCGTGCGGCACTTGATGTAACCCTTGATGATCTCGTCCTTCTCCAGAGCCTCGTTGACACGATCCCAGCTCTTGAGCTGACGGGCTTTCTTGTGCGAGAGGGCCAGTTGTCCGTTCTTGTCCTCGGCCGAATCGACGTAAACTTCGATCTTGTCGCCTACCTTCAGATCGGGGTTGTAGCGGAACTCCGAAATGGAGATCACACCCTCGCTCTTATAGCCGATGTTTACCAGAACTTCGCGCTTGGTGACAGCGGTTACGGTACCTTCGACCACTTCGCCGACGTTGACGTTCGAAAGCGTCTTGTCGTAAGCCTCGGTGATCTGGGTTTTGTCTTGGTCATAAACACCAAGGTCGTTCTCAAACGCATTCCAGTCGAAATTCTCGTTTGCGACTACATTCTTTACTTCTTCCATGTGTGGAAACTTGTGCGATACAATCGCTCGTTAATTGGTTAATATTGAAAACTATAGCCCCCGCCTGCGCATCATGTACGCGCATACGAGGGCTACAAAGGTAGTGCTTTTCAGCGAATCTGCAAAAAATCAGCCGTTTATTTCCGGCGGACCGCCTGCCGGGGCTTGTTGTCAGGCACCAGCGGACTGTCGTCCCCAAGCTCTTCCAACAGCACGTCGGCCACCCTTATGCCGGTGATCCCGCCGTCGGTGTAGTTCAGGTCGTTGTAGTTCTTGTAAACGTAATCGCTGACGGCCACCTTGTAGGACTTGCCCTCGCGCAGCTTCGGGAAACGCACGTCGAGCGCATTGTCGCCGGCGTCGGTCACGATGACATAAGGCGTCGTCGAGATCAGGTCGATGCGGTGGGCCTCCTTGCGGTTCTCCTCGTCGTTGTATTTCGAGAGGATCATGCGGCGCATATCGGCGGGCGTCATCCGCATCACGGCGATCTCGGTGCCGAACGGCTCCAGATCGTAAATCTTCGCCAGGCCCACGCCGCCCGCCGGGATCGAATCGAGGCGCACGCCGCCGATGTGGTAAAACCCGATGTCGGCATCGGTCTCGTCGGCCACCGCTTCGGCCATCCAGTTGGCCACGCCCCATTTGTCGGCCGTCCCGGCGAACTCACCCACGGGCCTGTTCAGCAGCGGGTCGGCATAGTAGCGGTCCACCTCGGCCTGATAAGCGGCGTCGGGCGCATAACCGGCCAGCGGCACGAGGCGGTAATCGACGCTCTCGACCTGCTTGCCGCGGAGTTTTATCACCGTGACGCCCACATTGGCCAGATTCTTCCCGGTCTGGGTCAACAGCGTGCCGTTGACCACCGTATCCCGCACTACATGCGTGTGTCCGCCGATCACCACGTCGAACTGCGTCTCCTTACCGAGCAGCTCCTCGTCGCGGTCGTCGCCCATGTGCGACACGAGCACCAGCACATCCACCTTCGGACGCAGTTCGGCGGCGTACTTCATCGCCATCCGCTGCGGATCGGGGAACTCCAGCCCCTTGAAGCTCGCGGCATTGCCCGCGGGATGTCCGGGGCCCTCGTAGTTGGTCACCACGCCGATGAATCCGATACGGATACCGTTCTCCTCGAGTACGGTGTAGGGCGGCAACTGCGGGAAGGTGCAGGTGTCGCTCACCACATTGGCGCAGACGACCTCGAAATCCATGCTGTCGATCATGCGGCCCAGAAACGCCTGCCCGTGGTCGAACTCGTGGTTGCCGAGCGTCGCCACGTCGTAGCCCAGCCGGTTCATCAGGGCGATCATCGGCATCCCGGGCGTGGCGGCCATGTCCACATAGGCGTTGCCGGTCCAGCGGTCGCCGGCATCGACCAGCACCACCAGCTGCGCCGTATCGCGGCACGCCGCGACAGCCGAGGCCAGCTTCGGAAAGTGCTGAATCTTGGCATGCATGTCGTTCGTCGACAGCAGCACGACGGTCCGCTCGCGGGGAGCACAGGCCGCAGCGACCGCCGCAATTACAAAAAAGGCCAAACGAAGTATTTTTCCCATTTGCAGATAAAATTTTGTCAAAATTACGAATAATTCCTATCTTTACTAAGCAATAACGGAACAAATTTCAGGCCTCGCTTGTCCCGAAATAAGTTATCCATATGCTTTAAAATTTTACATAACCTTGTGGGCTGACGTAAAATGGAGAGTTTGGCAGGTGGTGGCGATCGGTTGTTTATGCCTCTGCCCAGCCCTTGTTCCGTCGTATGCGGAAGCCCATCCGCCCGAAATCGTGCACGTCCGTTACACGGCCGATGACGGACTAAGCAACAACGCCGTTTCAAACATCATTCAGGACCGGAAAGGATTCATCTGGCTGGCCACATGGGACGGTCTGAACCGCTTCGACGGTTATCGCTTCGTGAATTACCGCACGGACGACAAAAGCCAGACCCCGATGCTTCACAACCGCATCAACACACTCATGGAAGATGTGTCCGGAAACATCTGGGCCCAGATGTACGATGAAAAGCTATTCCGCTTCAACTGCAGTTCCGAGCAGTTCGAGAGCCTGACGCACGGGAATCCCGAGATTCCGGATTTCCGGGTCGGATCGTTGTTTCAAACCTCGTTGGGGGACATTTGGGCCGCCACCGACCAGCCCGGGCTGATCCAAATCACGATAGACCGCACTACCGGCCGATTTGCCCTCCGGTCCTACCCGCTGCCCCACCGGAAAATCTCCGTACTGTGCGAAGACTCACATGCCAACGTATGGGCAGGCACGAACCGGGGTGCAGCCCTGCTTTCACATCCGGAAGACAACGGCTCCTTCGTGTGCCGGGAGTCCCTGCTGACACGCCACCACATCACAGCGATCCTTTCACACGGCGAACAGGTATGGTTCGGAACCTCCGATGGCTCTCTGTATAATTACAACCTGCGAAACGAAAAAATAAATTCCCAGCCGCTCGCCGTCCTGCAAAAACCCATCACGGCTCTGGCGATTTCGACAAACGAAAAACAGCTCTATGCCGGTACCGGCCAAGGAGGCTGCGTGCAAATCAACACATTCAGCCGGGAATGCCGGAAAATCCTTCCAGAGGGAATCACCGTAAAACGACTTTTCATCGACAGCCATAATCTGGTCTGGATACTGACCGACCGCCCCGGAATCACGAAATACGACCCCGCAACGGGCTGCACGGCAAATTTCATCCACAAAGTCACCGTTCCGGAATATTATTGGGGTATCGATAAAATCACGGAGCACGACGGGACCGTCTGGGCCGCACTGACAGGAGGCGGATTCGGCTATTACGACCGGACAACCGACCGGTTCGAATATTTCCACAACGATCCCGGCCGGGCCCCCGTCTTCTCGAACGTCGTAACCGATTTTCTGATCGATTCCTCCAATGTTGTCTGGATGACCACCCATGAACGCGGCATCGAACGTGCCGCCATCTTGGACAAAACGGTCGACCGGGTTTTCGTAGAACCGGACAGCGAGCGTATTTCTGACAATGAATTCCGCGCCTTCCTGCTCGACCGGCAAGGAAATCTGTGGGCTGCCACTAAATCGGGCTATCTGTACCGGCTTGACAAAAACTTGCAGGTCCGCGACCGAATTTCGACTGACGACAAAGGCAACCCTCTCGGATACATTTACGCAATCCTCCAGGACCGAAGCGGTGCGTTCTGGCTGGGAACAAAAGGGAACGGATTGTTCCGTATGACCTTTGATAACAAAGAGGGGGAGGGTCCTCTGCATTTCGAACATTTCGTCAACATATCATCCGATCCTTATAGTCTTGGTAACGACATGGTATACAGCATTTTGGAAGACAAACACGGGCGTTTGTGGATCGGAACTTACGGGGGTGGGATCAATCTCCTGCAACGCGATTCGGCCGGTGCCGTCAAGTTCCTCACTCCCGACAACGCTCTTCGTGGATATCCCCGTTCCACATGCCGCAAGGTCCGGGCCCTCTGCCAGGCCCCCGACGGCAGCATCTGGGCCGGGACCACCGAGGGAACGGTACGTCTGTTCTTCGACCCGGAGCACAACGACGTCCGTGCCAAAATATTCCGGAAAGAGACCGGAGAGAGCCATACCGTACTGAGTAACGACATCATCGCCCTCTTCTCCGATTCGCACGGTAATATCTGGTCGGCAACCGTAGGAGGCGGACTGATTGAATGTCACATCGGTAGCAACGGAGAGCCCCGGTTCAAAAGCTACACCACGCGGGAGGGGATGCCGTCAAACGATGTAAAAAGCATTACCGAGGACCGGCGTGGCAATATCTGGGCCGGTACCGAGCGGCATATCTGTATGCTGAATCCCGCCAACGGTGTCCTCAGCGTCTTTTCCAACTACGAGGGGCTCGGGACCACCATGCTCTCCGAAACCACAGCGCTGGCACTCGACGACAAGCGCGTCATTTTCGGCACTTTGAACGGGATCTACGTCGTAGACAACGACTACTTCTCCGGCGACTCGAAACGGGAGATCCGCATGGAAATAACCGGCATCCAATTCAACGACCGGCAGATATCGCCTCAGGAAGGCTCCGTCCTACAATCCGCCGCCGCTGGCATCCAAGCCGTTTTGCTTCCCGACCGACATGTGGTTTTCAGTTTTTCGTACACTTCGCTCAACTACTCGGTCCAGCATCGGGTACACTACCGCTATATGCTCGAAGGCTACGACAAGACATGGCAAAACGACGAGGGCCAGCGCCGGGCCGTTTATGCCGCAGTTCCCTATGGAAAATACCGATTCCGCGTACAGGCATTCCTCCCCGGAGCGCCCGACATCTACGAAGAACACACGGTCCAAGTCGAAGTTCCGCCATTTTTTTGGGAAACCCGGATGGCAATCGGACTTTACATCCTGATCGTGGCACTGCTCGTAACAGGCGTCATATTGCTTCTGCACCGCAAACGACTGCTCATCCACGGTATGCGGGTCTTCAAAATCGGTCCTTCGGAAATCATCCTGAACAACGAAAGCGACCAGAAATTCCTGACAGGAATCATGGAGTGGCTCGAAAAGAACTATTCCAACCCCGACCTGATCATCGATGACATGGTCACACCTTCGGGCATGAGCCGCTCTTCGTTCTACAACCGCCTGAAACTGCTGGCACAGATGTCCCCGGTGGAACTGCTTAACGACTTCCGTATCAAAAAGGCGGAAATGTACCTAAAAAATTCCAACCTTTCGATCTCTGAAATCGCCTATCGGATGGGGTTCAACGACCCGGCCTACTTTGCACGGATCTTTAAAGCACGGCACGGAATATCTCCAACGATCTTCCGAAAAAACACCTCTGAACACTACCAGAAGGTCGATTAACAAAAAATCCTGTTTATTTATCAAAATGTATTGACAGGTGAACCCCATCCCGTTTACTTTTGTAATAACGGGAGTTCAGACCTTGTTGACGAACGTCCTGTACACACCGCTCAAAAAACCTAAAACGACCGTCATGAATAAACTCAAACTCCTGCAATGGACCGTTCCGCTACTTCTGATTTCTTGCAGCACAGGCAGCGCCTCAGCCGAAACCAACAACCCGCTATCCGTCGCCCCTCAGGGCCTCGAGTTTTCGGCAGAACCGGGACAGGGTTCTTTCAATATATTGTGTAAGGGCGAATGGAACATCGAACAACAAGCCGAATGGATCGGTCTTACCCAGCTCTCCGGGAGCGGAAATGCCGAGATCGGCATCGCGGTTCTGGAAAATAGCGGATCTGAGGACCGGAACTCGACCCTCCGCATCGAACGGCTCTACGGCGGAAATTCAGGTGTTTCGGGCGTCAACATAACTCAGAAAGGACGTAAATCCACCTTCGGGATAACCCCACAGACCAAAACCGCCGATCCGCAGGGCGAAACGTTCATTCTCCGGATAACCTCCGAGTCCGAATGGGATCTTTCAATCCCCGAAGACGCTGCGCCTTGGCTACTCGAAAAGGAACGCAGTGAAAACACCGTCACGCTCGAAGCGAAAATCAACCGCGACCAAAAACGCTCTGCCGCCGTAGGCTTCCGTGCAAAAGGTGGGAAACAGAAAATAGAATGTATTGTTACTCAAGAAAAATTCGCAGGAAAAAGCGAAAGCATGAGTTGGCGCAACGTAGCCCTTTCGATGCCCGAGGAGTGGTATGGCACCAACGAAGCGCTCGACATCGCCGAAAACGTACTGCTATACCAACGTGAAATCGGAGGGTGGCCGAAGAACATCGAAATACACCACTTTCTGACCGAATCCGAAAAAAGACGGATTGTTTCCGAAAAAGGCAACACGGATGCCGTTTTCGACAACGACGCCACGACGATCGAGATGCAATTCCTCGCCAAAGTCTACGCCTGTGTCGAAAACGAGTGTTTCCGCAATTCTTTCAACCGAGGACTCGACTTCATTCTCAAAGCTCAGTATGGACCGGCATACAAGGGCGAAGGCGGCTGGCCCATGTTCTACCCGTTGCGAGGACGGGCTTACTACGACCGCATCACGTTCAACGACAACGCGATAACTAACCTGCTAGCGGTACTCAAAGCCATCTATACCGAAACGCCTCTCTACGAAGAGATCGTATCGCATGACATGGCCGCGAAAGCGAAAATAGCCTATAACAAGGGTATCCGGTGCATCCTTAATTGCCAGATCGTGAAAAATGGCATCAGGACCGTCTGGTGCGCCCAACACGACGAAAACACGCTCGAACCCGCCTACGGCCGTCCGTTCGAACACCCCTCCTTCTCCGGATGTGAAACTATAGGGATCATCCGCACGCTGATGGCCGTAGACAATCCTTCCGACGAGGTCAAGCAGGCCGTGCAAGCCGCCATGGAATGGCTCGACTGTCACCGCATTCGGGACAAGCAGATGCAAAACATCGTCGATGCTAACGGCAACCGAGACCGGATCATCGTCGACGCTCCGGGTAAGGATATGTGGGCCCGGTTCTACCACCTCGAATCGGAAGTTCCCATTTTCGGGGATTATGTGACACCACCGGTCATTCTCTACGACATGTTCGACGTGCCGCAACAGCGCCGTGCGGGCTACCAGTTCTATGGGAACTGGCCCGACATGCTCTTCAAAAAAGAATACCCGGCGTGGAAACAGAAACACGGACTTTAAAGACCTTCCCGCGCGGAAATTCTCTTAAACCCAAACAGCTACCAAACCAAAATCCAACCAGATGAAAAAGTTCTACCTTTTCAAGGACTCCGGCGGGTCCCTGCCTGCCTTGTGTTCCTTACTCCTGGCCGTATTGCTCATTTCGCCGATACAGACCGAAACGGCCTACGGACAGCAATCGGGTTCACGCAACATCACTGTCCGAGGGACCGTGAGCGACGAAAACGGAACGCCGATGATCGGCGTAGCCATCGTTGTCAAAGGTCCGGGCAGGGGCACAACAACGGGAGCGGACGGAAAATACTCGATCTCCGCCTCAGCCGATGCGACGCTTCTCTACACTTTCATCGGCTACGAGCCTTTCGAAGCGACCGTCGGGAACCAGACGACGATCAATGTCCGAATGAAACCTTCGGCCCTGAAAATCGATGATGTCGTGGTGACCGGTTACGGCAATATCCGCCGGAGCGACGTCACGGGATCCGTGGCATCGGTCAGCGGAGCTACACTCGCCAAAATTCCCTCCACATCGGTCAGTTCAGCGCTTGCCGGCAAAATGCCGGGCGTTCAGGTAACCACGGCCGACGGCTCGCTGGATGCCGAGATCTCCATCCGCGTCCGCGGCGGCGGTTCCATCACACAAGACAACTCGCCGTTGTTCATCGTGGACGGGTTCCCGGTCGACGACATCAGTACAATTCCACCGTCGGACATCGAATCGATCGACGTGCTGAAAGAAGCGTCCATGACGGCAATCTACGGGGCACAAGGCGCCAACGGCGTACTGATCATCACGACCAAGCGAGCCCGCACCGGCCGGACGACGGTTTCCCTGAACTCATACATCCAGATACATACGCTGGCCAAGAAACTCGACCTGATGAACCCCTACGAATTCGCCATGATGGAGTACGAATACAATCTAATCCGCAACGGCAATACCTCCACGTTCGAATCCTATTACGGCAAATTCGACGACTTGGACATCTACAAAAGTGTCAAAGGTGACGATTGGCAGGATGACATTCTGGGCGGTAATCCCATCTCCCAATACTACAACCTGACCATCGGGGGTGGCAACGAGAAGACCCGGTTCAACATCACCTACACCCACAACAACGACAAAGGCCAGTTGGTCGGTACGGGACTCATGCGCAACAACATCAACCTGAAACTCGACCACAATCTTCGTCCTAACCTCGTCCTGAGCACAAACTCGACCTTCACCCACCGCCGTATCGACGGAGCCGGCACGGCCCCGGGAGGAACGGTGATGAAAGCGCTCCGCTACCGTCCGGTACAAGGTCTCCGCGCCGGCGGCTCCGAAATTTATGATGAAGATGAAGAACTCGACGAAAACGGACTTCCGATCAGCTCGGTCTACAAACCGTCCGAGGATGCAGTTCAGAACTACCAACAACGCAAACTCTACCAGGTCAGCACCAAAGGTTCGATCTCGTGGGACATCATCAAAAACCTGACGTTCCGCTCGGAATACGGGTTCAACCTCGACGTCACGGGGGACGACCGCTTCTACGGCACACTCTCCAACATGGCACGCGGTGCGGGTATGAACAACCTGCCCTCCGCCCAGCGCACCAACGGCCAAAAATACAGCTACCGCTTCGCCAACACACTCTCCTACCGGACTCGTCTGGCCGGCAGCCACAACCTGAACATTCTGCTGGGACAGGAGATCAACCACTCCCAAAGCGAAAGTACCTTCGCCAGTGCCCGCTATTTCCCGGCCACAATCACCGCCGAATCTGCCTTGAACAACTTCAGCCGCGGCACGCCCTACATCACGTCAAGCGAAAAGGGGACTCCGGTCAGAATGGCCTCATTCTTTGGACGCATTCTCTACAATTACCGGAACCGGTATTACGCCACCTTCACCATGCGTGCCGACGGCTCCACCAAATTCGCCCCCGGCAAACAATGGGGTTATTTCCCGGGCGGCTCGGTAGCATGGAAGATTTCCGAAGAGCGATTCCTAAAAAACGCAAAAGCCGTTTCCGAATTGAAACTGCGTCTCAGCTACGGTCTGGCCGGAAACAACCGCATCTCTGACGACCTTTGGCGCCAGACGTACAGCATCACGACCGACGGAGCGCCGGGCTTCAACAACCAGGATTACAGCTACTATCAGTTCTCCAACACACAGTATCTTTTCGATCCCTCGCTGAAATGGGAAACGACCGTCACACGCAATGCAGGCGTCGACTTCGGGTTTTTCGACAACCGGCTGACGGGTACGGTCGACGTGTACTGGAATACGACCAAAGACCTGCTGGTACCGTCCGACATTCCCAATTCGTCGGGCTATCTCAAACAACTAACCAACATGGGACAGACCTCTAACCGGGGTATCGAGATCCAACTCAACGGAAGCATCCTCCGCAAGAAAGATCTTACGCTGGATGTCAACTTCAACATCGGCTTCAACAAGAACCGGATCGACAAACTCGCTTCGGGTGAAAACGAATGGCGGATCAAGAGCGGCAGCAGCGAATGGTTCACCAGCTACGACTACAAGATGGAGGTCGGCCGCCAGATGGGACTGATCTACGGATTCGTCAACGACGGATTCTACAAGATCTCGGATTTTCATGACTATGAAGCCCACAACGCATGGGTTCTCAATGACAAGACGGTCAACTGCGGCAATATCAGCAACTGGCCCTTGCAACCGGGCTCCATCAAGTTCAGGAAAATATCTCCCGTAGATGAGAGTGCAGCCAATCCTTACCTGCTGACCGAGGACGATATCACCGAGATCGGGAACACCAATCCGAAGTTCTCGGGCGGGTTCGGTCTGACGATGACCTACAAGGGTATAGACCTGACGGCATTCTTTAACTTCATGTACGGGTTCGATGTTTACAACATCAACAAGATGTACCTGAACTCAATGTGGCGTCACAACTATTACAATCTCTCTTCCGAGATGAATGGACGCTTTACCTACATGGACCAGGCGGGCAATGACCTGCGCACCAATCCCACGGCCCTGGCCGAGCGAAACAAAAACGCAAAGACCTACTCCCCGCTTTCGGTCACCTCCGGTGTACCGATGAGTGACCTGATCGAGGATGGTTCGTTCCTTCGCCTAAACACCCTGACACTAGGGTACACCCTGCCGCAGCGTATCACACGCAAATTCGGCGTCGAAGGACTGCGCGTCTATGTTTCGGGATACAATCTCTGGACATGGACGGGTTACTCGGGTTTCGATCCGGAAGTGAACATCCAGAAAGGACTGACCCCCGGTATGGATTACAATGTCTACCCCCGCAGCCGTACTTTCACGGCCGGCATCGAGCTCAAATTCTAAAACGGAGATCATTATGAAAAAAACTATATATAGCACCGCGCTTCTTGCCTTGGCCTTCCTGACCTCATGCAGCAAATTCCTTGACGTGGATTCTCCCTCCAAGTTCACCGCCAAATACGTCTTCGGCGACGAAACGGAGATGTTCAATGCAGTGATCGGCATTTACGCACCGATGGTCGGCCCGTACCTCTACGTCGGGCAGATGACGCAAAGCCTGAACCCCAACACAGACGTCGAGTTCGCAGCCGTCACCAACCCTTCGACACTCAACCAGGCAAATTACAACGCCACACCCACCACACCGGCCTTCAACAATATCTGGTCGGCCCTCTACGACGGCATCAACCGGGCCAACGATGTCATCGAAGGCATCGAGGCCAGCAGCCTGTACGCTCAGGCCGACAAGACCAAACCTTCGAATGTCATGCATTACTGGGCCGAAGCCCATGTTCTAAGGGCCATATACTACCTCGATTTGGTGCGTAATTGGGGTGACGTTCCTTATCGGCGAATCTCAGCCGGCGACAAGGAAGCGCTGTTCATCGGCGCTACCGACCGCGACATCATCCTCTCGGACATGATTGAAGACCTGAAAAAGGCCGAACCGTTGCTTCGCTACGCCTCGCAGTCAACACTCGGATGCGAAGGGGTCTCACGCGAATTCTGCCAAGGACTCATCGCTCGTATCGCCCTAACCCGAGGAGGATACAGTCTGCGCCCCGACTATGCCAATTCCTCTGCCCGAGGCTCTATGAAACGCAGCGACGACTGGAAGGATTACTATGAGATCGCCGAAGAGTATGCCGGAAAAGTCATCACCGAAGGCCGGCACATCCTCGGGCGAAGCTTCATCGGTCTTTGGAAGGACGAATGCAACTGGATCGTCCCAACCGGTGACGACAACATCTTCGACGTTCCAGCCAAAGTCGGCGGCGCCGGCGAATACGGCTATTACTGCGGCACTACCATCGTCAGTATCAAGGATGCCGATGGCGCCAACACCACCAGCCATCCCTACGGCTATACGAGCGGAGCCCTGAAACTCTGTACCTCCTACATGATGACCTTCGACAAAAAAGACCTTCGCCGCGACGTCACCTGCACGATGTTCCGCTACGAAGACAACCTCACGCAGACTGCCATGGCCGGAGCCACCACAACATGTGGCAAATGGAACCGGTTCTGGATGAACTCCCCGCTGGGCAAAGGTTCAAACAAAGGTTCTGGCATCAACTACCCCTACATGCGTTATGCGGACATTCTGCTGATGTATGCCGAGGCCGCCAACGAAATTCACAACGGTCCTACACCAGAGGCGAAAGCAGCCTTGAAAGAGGTCCGTCGGCGGGCATTTGACACCGCTGACCATTCGGAGAAGGTGGAAGCCTATGTCGAAGCACTGGGCGACCGGGAATCGTTCTTCCGGGCCATCGTCAACGAGCGAGCCTGGGAGTTCGGAGGCGAACGGCACCGGGCCTACGACCTGGCTCGCTGGAACCTCTACGGCCAAACTATCCGCGACATGTATTTCGACTGGCAAGAGATGGGCTACGACGCCCGGGGAATTACTAACAGCGAGATCCCTATCACGGGACGTTTCAGCGACTACCCCGCTCGGGTTTACTGGAAAAAGGTACCCTCTACCGAAGCGCCCATCGTCCAGAAACTCGAATGGGCCGGCTATGATACCCGTTTAGCTACGGCCCCGGCCGGGTTCAGCACCTCCAACCTATTCAATACATTCGTCACCGCCACAAACGAGGTTTACGGTCCTTCAACAACGATCCAATACTCGTTCAGAGGTTATATCAATCCATCGAACGCCTTGGCCGTCGATCCCCAAAACGATCCGGTTCGCTATCTGACACCCATCCCGACCAACGCCATCGCCAGCCACCGCGGCATGCTCAAAAACTATTACGGTTATTAATCCGACAAACCAATGAAAAAGACACTGATATACGCGGCACTCGCCTGCACTTTTGTTGCAAGCCTGTTCACCGCATGCAGCGACGAGGATGACAAGGGGCTTTCCCGCCTCTTCATGCCGGAGTTCCTGCCCAATTCCTATGACATTCAGGGAACCTCGATCAAATACATGTGGCGTAAAACTGCCTATACCACCTCTTACGCAATCGAACTAAGCGACCATGCGGACTTCTCCCAAATCGTTGCTTCCGGAGAGACCCGCGACGCGAACTACACGTTCACCGGACTCTCCTATAAAACGGATTACTGGGCACGCGTAAAAGCAGTCCCGGCAAACGCCGCGACGGGCGAATCGAAATGGTCGGTCGCCGACAAGGTAACCACTCTGGCACGTGAAATCCCCAACCTGCTCTACGAAGTAGCCGGCGAAGATATCGAGATGAAGGCCGTCACTGTCCGCTGGAATACGAATATGCTCGAAAAATTCCCCGTCGACCGGCTGATTCTCACCCGTACTGACAACGGAGGAACGATCCACACCATCGATCTCACGCCGGAACAAAGCCTCGCAGGCAGCATCCGCATCGAAGAACTCGAACGGAACACCTCCTATTCGGTGACGCTTTACAACATGCAGGCACCCGAAGGCAACCAGCACTACAACACCCGCATCTTCAAGACTGCCGGGGCCCCCGACGGTGCCGTTTCGGTCGAACAACATGACGACCTCTACGCCATGATTTTGGAAGCAATGTCGGACAACACCTCCGACGCCGTCACTTTCTACCTGACAGCTGGGGCCGACTATTATATGATGGATATCGAAAACATGGAACGGGACCCCGAAACTTCGGCCTTGAAACCGATAGCGGGCAAGGTTTTCGCCAGCCCGAAGATTACCAAAAGCATCACTTTCGTCGCCGAACCCGGCGAGCGTCCCACACTCTATATAAAAACCGGCAAATGGGATTTCCCGGCTGCCGAAACTACCATCGACAAGATCGAGATCAACGGCGTGAACATCAAGGAGTATATCTCCGGCGATTTTCCGGCCAACAAAAGCAGTTACTTTTTCAATATTGCGGCCCGCAGTGCTAACCTTACCATCGGTGAACTCACTATCCGTAACAGCGACATTGACCTACCGGGCAGTTTATGGCTGGCCAACAATGCCAACAGTGGCGGAGCCATCACCCGCATAGGAAAATTTACCATAGACGGATGTGTCTGCACCTCATCACCGACCGGTGCGGCCTTCGGTCTGTTCCAGGGTTCCGCGGCAGGGAGCGACATCTTCAACGACGTCACCATCACTAACTCCACCTTCTACGGCAATCCAGTTCTGCGCGGACTATTCCATCGCCCAACGGCAAACGTAGTCACCGAGAACGGTTCGATCCGGATCGAGAACTGCACTTTCTACTACTATGCCTCGCTGTCAACGAGTACCCCGACCAGAGGCAGTGGATTTCCGCTGATCGATCTACAGAGTTTTTCCCGAAACCTGAACGTGACCGTCAGCAGATGCCTTTTCGCCAACCAGATCGCGGGCATCGTGCGCCTGCACGCGAGCAACAACGGTGCGTTCGTCCACGAATCAAACTACTACACGACCGATTCGGCCGGGAACAACGGCAACGGCTCCGTCACCCAAAACCTGAAAGGCCATATCGACAACCTGATGTCCACAGGGCTCTCCTCCACGGAACTGTTCACCGATCCGGACAACGGTGATTTCACGATCATGGACAAAAGCTCCACGGTTTACACTCAAAAGATCGGCGATCCTCGCTGGATCAAATAAACAACAAGCGAATAAATTGCAATTACGAGAAATGAGACTAGCGATTCTGTTTTTACTGCTTCCGAACCTGTTCCTCGCAGGATGCCGCGGCAATTCCCCGGCATCCGCATGGGAAACGGTCTATCCGCAGATCGAAAAACGCATTCACCCCCCAGTTTTCCGCCGGGCCGATTACAACATCCTCGACTTCGGAGCCGTGCCCGACCGGGATACCGTACTCAACCACCCGGCGATTAACCGAGCAATCGAACGGTGCAGCACCGAAGGCGGCGGACGGGTGATCATCCCAGCCGGAGTCTGGCACACGGGACCCATTACGTTGAAAAGCGGTGTCGACCTGCATCTGGACGAACGGGCCGTACTGTTGTTCACCTCTGACCTGCAACACTATCCCCTGGCAGAAACCCGCTGGGAGGGCGTCGAGTGCTACAATTACCAACCGATGATCTATGCCCGCGGTCAGAAAAACATCGCCATCACGGGCCGCGGCGTGATCGACGGTGGTGCGACTGTCAACGACTGGTGGAGCATGAACGGCAGTCCTCGCTATGGTTGGAAGGAGGGAATCGTTTCCCAAAAGATCGGGCGTCCCGTGCTCTTCGACTGGAACGAACGCCGCGTTCCAGTCGAAGAACGGCGGCTGGGCGACGGCTACGGCATGCGGACCACACTGCTCAACTTCTATGAGTGCGAAAACATACTTGTCGAAAATGTCACGCTGTTGCGTTCTCCTTTCTGGAGTTTCCACCCGCTGCTCTGTCGCAATGTGATCGTGCGCGGCGTCCATTTCGAGAACAACGGCCCAAACGGCGACGGATGCGATCCCGAATCCTGTCGGGACATGCTGATCGAAGGGTGCTATTTCGACACGGGTGACGACTGCATCGCCATCAAATCCGGGCGTAACAACGACGGACGGCGGTGGAATGTTCCCAGCGAGAACATCATCATCCGAAACTGCATCATGCGGGACGGGCACGGCGGCGTAGTGATCGGCAGCGAGATATCAGGAGGATGTCGGAATCTCTTCGTGGAAAACTGCGAGATGGACAGTCCTCAGCTCCAACGAGTGATCCGCATCAAGACCAGCAACTGCCGCGGCGGCGTGACCGAAAACGTATATATTCGCAATGTCCACGCGGGAACATGCGTCGAGGCCGTCCTCAAAATCAATCTGGTGTACGAACCGGGCGAGCAATGCGCCGCGAAAGCCGACCCTATCGTAAGAAACATCTTTTTGGAGAACGTCACCTGCGAAAAAAGTCGTTACGGCGTAATGGTCACGGCTCTTGAAAACTCCGCAAACGTATCGGATATCCATCTGACGGGCTGTCGTTTCAACGGCATCGAACGAGGTAATTTTCTGAGTGGTCAGGCCCGGGACATCAGGTTCTCCGATACATTCATAAACGGTATACAATGTACAGAACTGCCATGAAAAAATACATCAGCTCGCTTTCGCTGTACCTCCTCCTCGGAGTGACAGCCCACGCCGGGAACCCACTTCCGGAGAAACGCCCCGACGGCCTCCATGTCGGAGACCGGACCATCCCTTGGTCGGAGGCTATGTCCCGTTCGGAAATGACAAGGAGTCCGCAGGCCTGGATGATCGACTTTTCGCGCACCCCCAAATGGAGTTATACAATGGGATTGGAACTGGGAGCCATTCTGGAAACGGGAGAACGCTACGACATCGACTCCATGAAGGACTATGCCCTCTCCTACGCAGACACGATCGTCGGCAACACAGGCAGAATCGCCACCTACCGGCTCACCGACTACAACCTCGACCAGATTAATTCGGGAAAGCTGCTCTTCCGGGCCTATGACCGGACAGGAGCACGAAAATACCGGCAGGCACTCGACACGCTTTGGAAACAGTTGCAGGAGCAGCCCCGAACTGCCGAAGGCGGATTCTGGCACAAGAAAATCTACCCACACCAGATGTGGCTTGACGGGATCT
The DNA here is from genome assembly GCF_900083545.1 of Alistipes provencensis. Taxonomy (NCBI): domain Bacteria; kingdom Pseudomonadati; phylum Bacteroidota; class Bacteroidia; order Bacteroidales; family Rikenellaceae; genus Alistipes; species Alistipes provencensis. The sequence continues at coordinate 598,842 of NZ_LT559262.1, forward strand.
ACATGGCCTCGCCCTTTCTGGCCGAATACGCCTCCCGCTTCGTTGCTGACCCAGTTCCCTGCTACGACGACGTCGTCCGGCAACTGTCGCTGGCGGCAGCACACACCTATGATTCCGCCACGGGGCTTTTCCGCCATGCATGGGACGAATCCCGCTTGCAGGTGTGGGCCGCTTCCACAACGGGACAATCCTCCCACACATGGGGCCGTGCCCTCGGATGGTACTCCATGGCTCTGGTCGACGTATTGGACTTCCTGCCCCACACCTACCCCGCCCGGGACTCCGTCGTCCGGCTCGTGCAGCGCGTCGCCCGCGGCATCGCCGCTCATCAGGACCCGCATTCCGGATTGTGGTATCAGGTCATGGAATGTCCGAACCGTCCGGGCAACTATCTGGAAGCGACATGCAGCGCCATGTTCTGCTACTCGCTTTACAAAGCTGTCCGAAAAGGCTACCTACCCCACAAATACCTCGAAGTCGCCAATAAGGGGTTCGCAGGCATCGTCGGACAATTGATCCGCGTCGACGCCAACGGCACGATATCGCTTGAAAAGTGTTGTGCCGTAGCCGGGCTGGGCGGACACGGAGGCCGCGACGGTTCATTCGCCTACTACATCGGAGAAAAGGTGATTGACAACGACCCCAAAGGAGTGGGACCATTCATCAAGGCCGCTCTCGAAGCGGAACTTTCCGGCGCCCCTCGGAAAGACAACACCCCGATAGACCGCCGGGCCCTCGTCACTCGCCATGATCCGGTTGTCACCCGCATCGAACCGCTCAATTCGCTTTCGGTGGGCAACGGACGGTTCGCCTTTACAGCCGACGCCACGGGTCTGCAAACCTTCCCGGAAACCTATGCTACCGGAGTACCGCTGGGTACCCAGTCGGAATGGGGATGGCACTCATTCCCTAACCCCGAAAAATACACCCACGACGAAACCTTGGCCGACACGACATTATTCGAACGCACGGCATCCTACGCCATCCAATCGTTCACCGACCGCCGCAAAAAAGGAGCCGCGGGATGGTTCCGCATCAATCCCCACCGACTGCATCTGGGAATCGTAGGGCTGGAACTGCTTAATCCCGACGGCACCAAAGCCATTCCGGAACAGCTCACCGACATCCGTCAGCAATTGCACCTTTGGGAGGGCGTATTGAGCAGCAGCTTCGAATGGAACGGCAAACGCATCTCGGTCGAAACCTGCTGTTCGCCTTCGCAGGACAAAATCGGAGCCAGCGTTTCCACCTCCGGAACGAAGGGATGTGTCGGCATCAATATCCGTCTTCCCTATCCCACGGGCGGTCATTCGGACGACGCCTGCGACTGGAACAGCCCGGAAAAGCACCTCTCCGAAGTCATCGAACTCACCCAAGGGCGAGCGTTGCTTCGCCACACACTGGATACGACGACCTATTATGTGGAGGTAATCTGGACCGGAAATGCGTTGTTCCGCGAAAAGGAGCGCCATTACTTCACACTGACACCGCAAGGCAGCACACGCAGTTTTTCATTCACCTGCTCGTTTCTACCTGCGAAACCGGTCCGTACCGATCCCGAATCATGGAATACGATATGTAAAGCCTCCGCACACCATTGGGAAGCATTCTGGAAAAGCGGCGCCGCCATCGATTTCTCTGCCTGCACCGATCCCCGGGCCGCAGAACTGGAACGCCGGGTCGTACTCTCACAATACCTCACGGCCATCCAATGCACCGGACTGTATCCCCCGGCGGAATCGGGGCTTACCTACAACACATGGTTCGGACGCCCGCATTTGGAGATGCATTGGTGGCACGGGGTTCATTTCGTCCTCTGGAATCGCCCAGCCCTACTGGAAAGCACACTCGAATGGTATCGGACAACGGCAGCTCCCAAAGCCCGCAGCATCGCCCGAAGACAACACTACGACGGTATCCGGTGGATGAAGATGACGGATCCACAAGCCGGGGAAGCTCCGTCAGACATCGGGTCGTTCCTGATCTGGCAGCAACCCCACTTCATTTATTTCGCCGAACTGATGTACCGGGCCGCCCCTACGGCCGCCACGTTAGATAAATATGCGGAATACGTCGCTGCCACGGCCGAATTCATGTACTCGTTCGCCAGCTACAACAAACTTCACAACCGTTACGAACTGCGCGGCATCATCCCGGCCCAGGAAACTGCAGCCCTGCGTCCCGCAATTACCTACAATCCTCCGTTCGAACTTGCTTACTGGCATTACGGTTTGGAAGTCGCCCAACGCTGGCGGGAGCGGTGCGGACACCCCCGGGATGCCCGCTGGGATAAGTTGCTGACCAAACTTTCGCCACTGGCAGCGGTCAACGGCCTCTATGTTGCGGCCGAAAGTCATCCGGACAGCTTCGAAGACATCCGCAACACATCCGACCACATGGCCGCACTCGGGGCGCTGGGTGTCCTGCCGCAATGCCCCCTAGTCGATCCCGGGACCATGGCCGCCACGTTCGACTGGGTATGGAAAAATTGGCACTGGGAAAAGACATGGGGATGGGATTTCCCGATGACGGCCATGACCGCCGCGAGGCTCGGCAAACGCCGCGAGGCAGTTGATGCGTTGTTGCTCGACCAGCCGGCCAACACCTATTTGATCAGCGGCCACAACTGCCGCGACCAACGGTTGCGGGTCTATCTGCCCGGCAACGGAGGGCTCCTCACAGCTGTTGCCATGATGTGTACGGGATGGAATGGTGCCCCGGAGATCCCGAACCCAGGCTTCCCGCAGGACGGAAGCTGGAACGTACGCTGGGAAAACCTCCAAACAATGGAATGAGGATAACGAAAACAAAAACTTTACATTTATGACTATTCGAATCGGAAAACAACTGCTGACGACATTTCTGCTGGCCAGTCTGTTCTGGGAAGGGCTCCAAGCGCAAACCCTGGAAAAAGAGTTTGCAGCCCCCGGCTCGAAACGCGGGACCGTAACTTTGTACTGGCTTAACGGGCCGCTGAATGCCGACACGTTAGCACATCACATCGCCCTGCTTCAAGAAAATGGGTTCAGCGGCATTTCACCGTTACCCATGTCGCGCCGCAAACCGGCTACAAAACCGGAATACCTGACCGATGCCTACTTCGATCTATACGGTAGCATGCTGTCGGAACTGAAAAAGCGCGACATGGAGCTGATTCTTTATGATGACTGCGACTACCCCTCGGGCACGGCAGGCGGTCAGATGAAAAAACTCCATCCGGACGATATGCTGAAATATCTGGTACGGGTCGAAACGACCCTTTCGGGCGGCCGTGAGGTTTCGGTCTCTGTTCCGAAAGGCAAACTGATGAGTGCCGTAATCTCCCGTTCGGTGAACGCCGACGTGCAATTCTCTTCACAGCAGGTCGTCACACAACAGGTGCGCCTGCAACCGGATGAAGAGAACCTGCAGGCACACCTCGACCTGCCAGAAGGCATCTGGCGCATACAGTTCTTCTTCTGTGTTGTGGACGACCGCAACATTACGGTCGACTTTCTCAACCCGGAATCGGTAAAAAAAATGCTGAAACTAACCTACGAACGCTACTACGAACGTTTCAGCGATTATTTCGGTTCGACGATCAAAAAAACCTTCTACGATGACCTGGCCTTCTTCCAAGCCCCGGGATTCCGCATCTGGACGGACGATTTCAACGAGAAGTTTGAACACAAATACGGATACAGTCCCGAAGGCATCTACCCTGCCCTTTTCGAAAGCGTTGGCCCTTCAACGGAGGCCTGCCGGGTCCAGTTGTTCGGACTGCGCAACGATCTGTTCATCGAAGGTTATCCGAAAGTGATTTCAGAGTGGGCACGGGCACACGGCATCCGGTGCGCCGGACACCCGGGCGGGACCTACCGCCCCAATCCACTACAATGTCAGGGTGACGGCGTGAAATTCTACAAATACCAGGATATTCCGCTGACGGACTACATCCACGGGTTCCGCCACGGCATCGAAGGGTTCAAAGTCCCCGCATCGGGAGCATGGAACTATGACAAGGAGATGCTTATCTGTGAGATATACGGTAGTTTCAAGCCCTATGAAAACACGGACATGAACATGCTCTACCGAGCAGGAATGGATATGTACAGCCGCGGCATCAACTCTTTACTGCCCCACGGCACTTGGTACGATACTGAAAACGTCATCATCCCTCCCGAAATTTCCTGGCGCAATCCGCTGTTCAAAGGGAGTCTGAAAGCCTACAACAAATGGACGGGCCGCTGCGAAACTATCCTTCAAGGTAGTGCCCATGTGGCGGAGATCGGCGTACTCTATCCCATCGCCGATCTGGCATCGCGCTACGATTTCACCAGCTACGCTTCGACCAACGGCCGCGAGCACATACACGGTAACGGTTATTACAATGTCCTAAAGATGCTCACCAGCGGAGTCCGCACCGATTACACGCTGCTGCATCCCGAGGTGCTGGACGAAAAGTGCACGATCGAAAACGGCCTGCTAAAAATGAACAGCCGTCTCAACCGGGAGAACTATCGGATCGTCTTCCTGCCCTACTGTCGCACAATGCACCTGAGCAATCTGGAAAAACTCGACCGTTTCGCTGCACAGGGCGGCATCGTCGTAGCGTTGGGCAACCTACCCGAAAAATCGGCCGAACAAGGCAAAGACAATACGCTCAAAACTCTCGTAAAAAAAATGACCCAAGAAGGCCGTCTGCTCTTCGAGAAAGACCCTACAACCAAGAACCTGACAGCGTTGCTCGACGAACGGTTCCCAGAACGAGAACTGCGCATTACGGGAGTCAAACCTCTCGGGCAGCCCGTTCCCGGACAGGAAGAGTGCCCCGCAGAATTTCTCGACACAGACTATTGCTACAACTACATCCATAAAAGCAAGGAAGACCGGGAATTTTTTTTCCTCCCCAACACGACCGACTATCCACTCACGGCACACCTGAGCTTCAACGCGGAATTGGGGCGCAATCCCCGTCTGTGGGACCCACACACGGGACAGATCAGCCATCTGAGAGTCCGCAAGAACAGCGGCAGGTACGAAACAGACCTGCGGCTCGATCCCGTCACCAGTTGCTTTATCGTATTCGACAACCACTAAAAACACAAAACCATGAAAAAAACACTGAAATTCGTATCGATGCTGATGCTGGCCAGCGTCACAACGTTGGCACTAACCGCCGGCGGTAAAAAGGCACCTGTATTCTACATGGCCGGGGACTCCACAATGGCCGACGGCAAAGATGCCATCAAAAGCCCCGCCCGGGGATGGGGACAGATGTTCCACGAATGCTTCGACGGCATCCGGGTCGAGAACTGGGCCAGCCCGGGGCAAAGTTCCAAAAGCTTCCGCCAGCCGCGCAAGGACCGCTGGGCCCCTATCATGCAGAACCTACAGCCTGGAGACTTCGTGTTCATCCAGTTTGGGCACAATGATCCCAAGCCCGATTCCGTACGCCACACCACGCCGGAAATATTCGCTGCCAACCTCGAACGGTTCATCCATGAAACCCAAGAAAAAGGGGGTATTCCCATCTTGCTGACCCCGATTGAACGCAGGGTATTCGACCGGGACGGCGTCACACTGCGCCATACCCATACGGGATACATTGAAAAATATGCCGAAGTAAGCCAAAAAACAGGAGTCCCCGTCATCGATCTGAACACTCTGACACGCAAGATGATCCTCTCTTGCCCGCCCGAAGAGAGCAAGAAATTCTTCATGTGGGTAGAACCGGGGACATGGGAGATGTTCCCCAAAGGTAACCGCGACAACACCCACCTGAATATCTTGGGGGCACGCGTTGTGGCGGCCATGGCTGCCCGGGAATTTATCAAACTTCATCCCGAAATGACTTCGCGACTTAAAGACCTCGAAAAAATGGGATCCGAAGACCCGGCTTTCTCGAAAGTAGCCGAAATCGTCACCCAAATCTACGCCGAATAGCCGCATTGCCAGTCATCCATTGTGCCCGAAACCGATTATCTCTGTTTCGGGCATATTTTTTTCATATCCTCCACTGCATTTTCCGAAATCCCAGGAAAATACTATCTTTACACGGTCCACACAAAACGCAAATTCTTATGCCAGACATCATCAAAGTCATCTGTGAAAACCTCGGCACCGAGGTCGACGTCCCGATGGGAACTCCGCTGTCGGAGGTCGCCAAACGCCTGACGCCCGGACGCTACCCGTTCCTCGCCGCCTTTGTCAACAACCGCCTCAAGGAGCTCAACTACAAGATATACGCCCCCGTTACGATCCGTTTCGTCGACATCACCTCGTTCGCCGGCATCCGCGTCTACCAGCGCACCGCGTGGTTCCTGCTGCAAAAAGCGGTCCGGGACCTCTACCCCGGGCAGACGCTCCACATCCGCCACTCGATGGGCCAGAGCGGTTTCTACTGCGAGATCGAGGGCATCGACGAATTCACCGCCGACGATGCCGCCCGGCTGCAAAGCCGCATGCGCGAACTGGCCGTGCGCAACCTGCCCATCACGCGCGAGCGGATGCTCACGACCGAGGTCCGTGCGCGCTATGCCGAGGAGGGCTTCACCGACAAGGTGGCCCTGCTGGACACCCGCCCGCGGCTCTACAGCCAGCTCTACACGCTCGGCGACACGGTGGGCTATTTCTACGGCTCGCTGGCCCCCTCGACGGGTTACGTCACGCTGTTCGACATCCAGCCCTACTACAACGGCTTCTACCTCGCCCTGCCGCTGCGCACGGCCCCCGATACGCTCCACAGGAACGTCCAGCAGGAGAAGATGTTCGGCATCTTTCAGGAGTACCAGTCGTGGGTCGCGCTAATGGGCGTGCCGACGATCGGCGCGGTCAACGCCCGCACCCTCGCGGGCGACGCCGGGGGCATGATCAAACTCGCCGAGGCGTTCCACGAACGCAAGTTCGCGTGGGTCGCCGACACCATCTACGACGCCGTCGTCAGCCGCGGCATCCGCATGGTGCTCATCTCGGGCCCCTCGTCGAGCGGCAAGACCACCTCGGCCAAGCGGCTGGGCATCCAGCTCGGCGTACTGGGACTGCGCCCGGTGATGATCTCGCTCGACGACTACTTCGTCGACCGCGAGAAGACTCCGCTCGACGAGAACGGCGACTACGACTACGAGGCGCTCGAGGCCATCGACCTCGAACTGTTCAACGACCACCTGCGGCGCCTGACCCGCGGCGAGAGCGTCGACATCCCGCGCTACGACTTCATCACGGGTCGCCGCATGCAGCACGACAACCCGCTGACGCTCGACGAGCGTTCGATCCTCATCATCGAGGGCATCCACGGTCTGAACCCGCGGCTGACGCCCTCGATCCCCGACTCGCAGAAGTTCCGCATCTACATCTCGTGCTTCACGTCGGTGGCGATGGACAACCTCTCGCGCATCGCCACGACCGACAACCGCCTGCTGCGCCGCCTGACGCGCGACTACCGGCAGCGGGGCGCCGACGCCCTCTCGACGCTTTCGCGCTGGGCCTCGGTGCGCCGCGGCGAGGAAAAACACATCTTCCCCTATCAGGAGAATGCCGACGTGATGCTCAATTCGTCGCTGTTCTACGAGATTTCGGTGCTGCGGCCCTTCGCCGAGAAGATCCTGCGCGAGGTCCCCGACACGGTTCCCGAGTACGACGAGGCGCGGCGGATGCTCAAGTTCCTCGACAACTTCATCCCCATCCCGCCCGACGAAATCCCGCCCACGTCGATCCTCCGCGAGTTCATCGGCGGCAGCAGTTTTAAGTACTGACCCCCGCACGGAACGGGCCTCGGCACGATTGTTCGCCGGGGCCCGATTTTTTATCCGGATCGCCGCGCGATTTCGGATTGATTTCCCTATCTTTGCAACACGCGGTCTGCGAGGGCCGCCGACATAGAAATAAAAGCGCATCGGCTTTTTTCTTATCACCGAAAATTGGACACTTTCGAACCAGATAAGGAACAAAGGTTGGTGTTCTCGCCGTTTTCCGGCGTGAGCATAATCCGTAGTTCTATCTGGTGGGTCAGTCCAATACCTCGGTGATGAACTCGGAAATTTGTTCACGCTTTTTTGTATGCCCGCGAAAGACTAACCCTTTAAATTAAATAAATATGAACGGTTGTTTGAACATTCTCTGGCATTTTCCATTCTTCGGATTCCTGTTCGCGTTTTTTTACGCGTTGTTCGGTGCAATTCTGTGCTGCACGGTGGTGCTCTATCCCGTGGGGCTCGGATTTTTCCAGATCGCACGGTTCCTGCTCACGCCCTTTTCTTCGGCACTGGTCACCCGCAAGGAGCTCGGGCTGGTGCGGCCCGAGGAGCGCAGCACGGCCGCCGCGGCTTTTTCGACCGTCATCACGATCCTCTATTTCCCTTTCGGACTGATCGCCGCCGCAGGAGCGCTGTTCGCCATGATCGGGGAATTTCTGAGCATCATCGGCATCCCGTGCGGCATCGTCTGGTTCAAGGCTCTGCCCGCGATCTTCATGCCCGTTGACAAAGTGTGCGTTCCGAAGGCCGTGGCCGACGAGATCGCGCGCATCAAGGCCGGCGACACCGTCCGACGCTACAAGGGCGAAACCGGAGAACCGGAGACGCATCCGGCGGAGCGTCATTTCACGGAGGACCCCGGCGAAACGCTTCCCCCGATGCCCGAGGTGCGGCAGTACGACGACGAAAAACTGCACGAAATCGTCTCCGACGCCGCGATGTACCGGGCTTCGCTGGTCGACGACTGTCGCCGGGAGCTGGAGATCCGCAGCAAGGGAGCCGCATTGATGCCCAAAATCGAGGCGTACGACGATGCAGGGCTGCGCGAGGTGCTCGCCAACCCGCAGATGTACTCCGACGAGGTGCTCTATTGCTGCCAGAAGGTCGATGCCGAGCGTCGTCGCATCGTCAGGGAACGACAGGAGCGTGAAGCCGAACTGGCGCGCCTCCAGCGCGAGCAGGAGGAAAAGGAGGCCGCCGAGCGACGCACCGCAGCATGGAAGAAACAGCGGCCATATGTCTTTGCAACCGTTGCCATTCTGGTATTGATAGGGTATTATAGTTACCCGGTTTACAAAAATTATCAAGAGGGACTCTACTCGAAAAACGCATACGAATGTTATGAACGAGGCCGTTGCTATGCTTATGGCAACGGAGTCCCATACGATATGAAACAAGCAGTAAAATGGTACCTCCAAGCTGCAAAAAAGGGATGTCCGGAAGCCCAGAATACGATGGGAATCTGTTATGAACAAGGAGACGGTGTTTCAAGCAGCATGCGCAAAGCCGTTAAATATTACAGAATGGCTGCGGAGACCGGGCTTGCCACGGCGCAAATAAATCTGGCGGAATGCTACGAAAAAGGAAAAGGTATCACAAAAGACCTCGCGGAGGCACGGATCTGGTATCAAAAAGCTGCCGAGCAAGGCAATGAAGCGGGCCGGCAGGGGCTGCTCCGGTGCAACTGATTTCAATATTAGCCCCACACACAGAGCCGTACGTCTTTTTCTGCCGAAAAGTTTCGGCGGATTTTTTTGCACGTCCGCTTCGTTTGTCTTACATTTGTACGGATAAAGCCCCCGAAAGCTAAAACATCGTAACTTAATCCCTCCATATTCGTATGTTCGACAAGTTTTCCGAACGCCATATCGGCGTCAGCAACGAAAAAGACCTGAAAGCCATGCTCGACGTGATCGGCGTGAAATCGACCGACGAGCTCATCGCGCAGGTCATCCCGCAGTCCATCCGCCTCAAGAAACCGCTGGCCCTGCCCGCCGAGGGGATGAGCGAATACGAGTTCGCCGCCCACATCCGCGACTTGGCCGAGCGCAACCACCCCCTGCGTTCGTTCATCGGCATGGGATACTACCCTTCGGCCGTTCCGGCCGTCGTTGCGCGCAACGTCTTCGAGAACCCCGCGTGGTACACCTCCTACACCCCCTATCAGGCCGAGATTTCGCAGGGCCGCCTCGAGGCGCTGCTCAATTTCCAGACCGCCGTCATCTCGCTCACGGGCATGGAGATCGGCAACTGCTCGCTGCTCGACGAGGGCACCGCCGCCGCCGAAGCGATGGCAATGATGTTTTCGCTGCGCTCGCGCGAAGCCGTCAAGGAGGGCCGCAACCAGCTCTTCGTCGACCACAACATCTTCCCGCAGACGCTCGACGTGCTGCTCACGCGCAGCGAACCGTTCGACATCGAACTGATCGTCGACAACTACGACGAATACGAATTCACGGGCCGGGAGTTCGGCGCGATCGTGCAGTACCCGGCCGCCGACGGCTCGGTGCGCGACTATGCCGACTTCACCGCCGCGGCGCACGCCCGGGGCGTGCTCGTCACGGCCGCCGCCGACCTGCTGTCGCTGGCCCTGCTCAAAGCGCCCGGCGAATGGGGCGCCGACATCGCCGTGGGTTCGGCGCAGCGTCTCGGAAACCCGATGGGCTTCGGAGGTCCCGCCGCGGGTTACATGACCACGCGCGAAGCGTTCAAGCGCAACATGCCGGGCCGCATCATCGGCGTCTCGGTCGACCGGCTGGGCAACAAGGCCCTGCGCATGGCGCTCCAGATGCGCGAACAGCACATCAAGCGCGAGCGCGCCACGTCGAACATCTGCACCGCCTCGGCGCTGATGGCCTCGATGACGGGCTTCTACTGCGTCTACAACGGCCCCGAGGGGCTTCGCCGCGCCGCCGAGACAGCCCACTTCGCCGCCGCGACGGTGGCCCGTGCACTGGAAGCGATGGATTACCGTCTGACGTCGAAAGAGTTCTTCGACACATTGGAGGTCGAAGCCGAAGCCGCCGTCGTGCAGTCGCTGGCGCTCGAGCAGGGCATCAACTTCTACTACCCCTCCGAGGGTTCGGTGCGCATGTCGTTCGACGAGGTGACCACCCCGGCGGAGATCGAGACCGTCGCAGGCATCTTCGCCGCGGCCAAAGGCAAGAAAGCCAAGGCCATAAAGCCCGTTACCGAAAGCTGTGTTTCAACCGGCCTGCGCCGCCGGTCGGCCTACCTCGAGGAGCCGGTCTTCAACACCTACCGCTCGGAGAGCGCCCTGATGCGCTATATCAAGAAACTGGAACTGAGGGACATCTCGCTGGCCAATTCAATGATCTCTTTAGGTTCCTGCACCATGAAGCTCAACGCCGCGGCGCTCATGCAGCCGTTGTCGCTCGCGGGCTTCCAGAACATGCACCCCTTCGCCCCGGCGGATCAGGCCGAGGGCTACATGCAGTTGATCAGCGATTTGGAGAAAGACCTCGCAACGATCACCGGCTTCGCGGCCTGCTCGCTCCAGCCCAACTCGGGCGCCGCGGGCGAGTACTCGGGACTGATAGTGATCCGCGCCTACCACCAGAGCCGCGGGCAGGGCTACCGCAACGTGGTGCTGATCCCGGCCTCGGCCCACGGCACCAACCCGGCGTCGGCGGCCATGGCGGGCATGAAGATCGTGACGGTGGCGTGCGACGAAAAAGGCAACATCGACGTCGGGGACCTCGAGGCCAAGGCCAAAGAATATTCGTCGGAGCTGTGCGGCCTGATGGTGACCTATCCCTCGACGCACGGCGTCTTCGAGAGCCGCATCCGCGAGATCGTGGACGCCGTTCACGACGCGGGCGGACAGGTCTACATGGACGGAGCCAACATGAACGCGCAGGTGGGACTGACGAACCCCGGCTACATCGGAGCCGACGTCTGCCACCTCAACCTGCACAAGACCTTCGCCATGCCCCACGGCGGCGGCGGTCCGGGCGTCGGCCCGATCTGCGTCGCAGAGCACCTCAGGGCATTCCTCCCCTCGCACCCCATCGTGGCCACGGGCGGCGACGAGGGCATCACGGCGGTCGCTTCGGCTCCGTGGGGCTCGGCGCTGCTGTTCCCGATCACCTATGGCTACATCAAGATGCTGGGGGCCGACGGACTGCGCAAGGCCACCGAAATGGCCATCGTCAACGCCAACTACATGTCGGCCGCGCTGGCTTCGGAATACCGCACCTATTATTCGGGTGAGACGGGCCGCGTGGGTCACGAGATGATCCTCGACCTGACGAATTTCAAGAAAGACTACAACATCGACTGCGGCGACATCGCCCACCGCCTGATGGATTACGGCTTCCACGCCCCGACGCTCTCGTTCCCCGTGCACGAGACGCTGATGGTCGAGCCCACGGAGTCGGAGCCCAAGGAGGAGATGGACCGCTTCATCGAGGCGCTCGTCGCCATCAAGCGCGAATGCGAGGCGGCCGCCGGCCAGACGGACAACGTGGTGGCGAACGCGCCCCACACGGCCCGCGAACTGGCCGGAAAGTGGGCGCACCCCTACACGCGCGAGCAGGCGGCGTTCCCGCTCCGGTGGATCGGCGAGTCGAAATTCTTCCCCTATGTATCGAAGATCGACAACGGCTACGGCGACCGCAACCTCTGCTGCCGCAACTGCGAGTAACGGCAATATCGGGAATGAAAAACGGCGGCGACATCGACATCGCCGCCGTTTTTATTCGCTGCGGCACAATTATTTCATGCGATTATTTGGCAACTCGTCGTGAAGAACGTATCTTTGCATACTTATCCCGTCGTCGTTTCAACGAAACGAAGCATGCTCTGCATCGTAGACCCCTCCCGAGGGAGGGGTTTGGGGTGGGGTCAGATTTGCAAACGACGCCGCAGGCGGCGAGAACGGCGGCCAAGAGCAAGATAAGATACAACAATTTAATACACATTTAGTTAGCATGAAAGTAGAACAGAACAAAATGGTCGGCGTAGACTACAAGCTCACCGTCGACGGACAGATCGCAGACCAGTCGCGTCCGGGCCAGCCGCTCGAATTCATCTTCGGGACGGGCATGCTGCTCCCCAAATTCGAGGAGGCCATTCTGGGCAAGGAGATCGGCGAATCGGTCGCGTTCACCCTCGAGCCCAAGGACGGTTATGGCGAGGTCATCGCCGAGGCTGTCGTCGACCTGCCGAAAGATATATTCATGGTAGACGGCAAGCTGGCCGAGGACATCCTCTTCGTCGGCAGTCAGGTGCCGATGAGCGACGCCCAAGGCAACCGCATGATGGGCATCGTCAAGGAGGTCGGCGAGCAGACCGTGAAGATGGATTTCAACCACCCGATGGCGGGCAAGACGCTCAACTTCGAGGTAGACGTGGTATCGGTGCGCGACGTGACGCCCGAGGACCTGCAGGGCGGCTGCTCGTGCGGCGACTGCGGGGACGGATGCGGCGAGGGCTGCAACGACCACGACGGACACTGCAACTGCCACTAACAGACGCAGGCGTAAGACGCCTGTTTTAGGGTGCAATTGAAGACCTGAACGCTTTCCCGTGCTCCCAAGCGTAAGACGCCTGATTTAGGGGCAACCGAGAGAACAAACGCGTTCGATCCGAGTCTGTGCTCCCGGACGTAAGACGCCTGTTTTAGGGCGCAATCGAAGGCCTGAACGTTTTCGAGCCAAGTGACTGCTCCCTACCGAACAAGTACCACCGATAATAAAGCCGGGCCCGAGGGTCCGGCTTTGTTATCGGATTTTTTCGTAACTTGCGCCGTCTCCGACAGGCCGGACGACGCTAAAATCCGATCCGCGCAACGTGTTTACCCTTCGCCAATACCTGCTCTCCCTCTCCGACTCCCGCGGCCTGACACATACGCTGGGCGAAGTGGAATTGTGCCGGGACGGGCAGGGACGCCCCCGTTACAGCGTCGGCAATTCGGCCGTCGTCTTCCGCATCCGCCGTGACGGGCGTACCCGGTCGCTGCGCTGTTACCTGCGCACGATGCGCCACCTGCGGGAGATTTACGGCGACAAACTGCTCGAAAAAGAACTTTACCTCTACACCTCGTCGGAAACGGGCGTCTGGGTCGACGTCGTTCTGGGCGACTGGATCGAGGGCGTGACCCTGCACGAAGCGGCCATCGGGGCGGCTCTGGCACGCGACACGGCCAAGCTCCGGGACCTTGCGGAATCGTTCGACACCCTAGCCGCCGAGATGGTCGCCGACGACTGCGCCCACGGCGACCTGAAACCCGCGAACATCATCGTCGGCCGGGACCGGAAACTGCATCCGATCGACTTCGACGCCGCGTTCCTGCCCGCCTTCGCCGGGGAGACGAGCCCCGAACTGGGTACGGCGGCCTACCAGCATCCGGACCGCACGGCCGCGGATTTCAACGAGCGGCTCGACGACTACCCCGCGGCGCTTATCTCCACGGCACTGCATGCGCTGGCCGAAGAACCGACACTCTGGGACCGTTACGGCAACGCCGACGGACTGCTGTTCTCGCCCCGGAAAATCCCCGGCGATGCCGCTTACCGCGAAGTCCTCGCCCTGTTCGAGCACCGCGGCAAGGCCGTGCAATACCGCGTGGCGCAACTGCTCTGCGCCCCCTCCCTGCGGCTTTTCGGACTTGCGGAACTGCTCGGCGAAGCGGTCCGGCAGACCGGCGGACAGGAACCCACGACCGACGGAAGCACCCCGGAGCTGTTCGTCGAAAACGGCCGCTGGGGCTACCGCACGCCGCAGCGAACAGTCGTTCCGCCGCTCTACGACAGCGGCTTCGACTTCACCGAGGGGCTGGCCGCCGTCCTGCTGGGCTCGACGTGGCACTACATCGACACCGCGGGCCGCACCTGCCTGAGTTTCCCGGGCTGCGAAGCCGTAAAACCCTTCCGCAATGGCCGGGCGCAGGTCGTGCGCAACGGACGCCGGATCGGGATCGACCGGGCAGGAAACGAGTACCCCGTTGCGGAAAACGAGTTTGCTATTTAGATGCAAATCGCTATATTTGCATTCAAAACTCCTCAGAATAATGATATCATTTCGGAAATTGACCCCCGCGGAGGTCACCACGCTCGAAGCCCTCGGCAATTCGGCCGAAGATTGGACAAAAGTGCTGGTCGCTCCCGATTTCGAACCCTTCCAACTGCATCAGAGCCATCTGGAAGGATGTGTCGAGATCGCCCGGGGAGCCCGAATCATCCGTTCGCGGGTGGCCAACTACCGCATCGGCGAAGCGTCGCTCGTCGAGGGCGTCACGGCGCTCGAATGCCGCCGCCGCTCGGCCTTCGGCAACGGCACGGGCGTCGCCACGATGAACGAATGCGGCGGCCGCACGGTGAAGATATTCGACACGATGTCGGCGCAGATCGCTTATATAATGGCCGTCTACCGCCACCGGCGGAAGACCGTTGCGGCGCTCGAAAAGATGGTCGGCGAATATGCCGAAGAACGCTCCTCGGAGATGGGCGAAGTGGGTCGCGGGTGCCGCATCGTCGGTGCGCGCTTCATCCGCGAGGTCCGCATCGGCAACGACGTGGAGATCGACGGCGCGTCGATCATCGAGAACGCCACCCTCTGCGACGGCGTCCGCATCGGCGTCGACGTCAAGGCCTACGACACGATCGCGGCCGAATGCGCCGTCATCGGCAACGGCTCGATCGTCGAGCGCTGTTTCGTCGGCGAAAGCTGCCGGCTGGACAAGGGTTTCACGGCCGCCGAATCGCTCTTCTTCGCCAACTCCCACTGCGAGAACGGCGAGGCCGCCTCGATCTTCGCGGGCCCCTACACCGTCTCGCACCACAAATCGTCGCTGCTCATCGCCGGGATGTTCTCGTTCTTCAACGCCGGGAGCGGCTCGAACCAGAGCAACCACCTCTTCAAGAGCGGCGCCGTGCATCAGGCGGTGCACCTGAGGGGCTGCAAATTCGCTTCGAGCGCCTACATCATGTCGCCGGCCCTCGAAGGGGCCTTCACGATGGTCATGGGGCATCACTCCTACCACCACGACACCTCGGCGTTCCCCTACTCGTACCTGATCGAAAAGGAGGGGCACACCCACCTGATGCCGGGCGCCAACCTCACCAGTTTCGGCGCCGTGCGCGACATCGAGAAGTGGCCGGCCCGCGACCGCCGCTCCGTAAAACGCGACGTCATCAACTTCGAAGAGTACAATCCCTATGTCGCGGGCGCCATGGTCGAAGCCGTGAACATCCTCCACGAACTCGAGGAGCGCGACCCCGACGCTCAGGTTTACACCTACAACAAAGCCATCATCCGCGCCACGTCGCTGCGCCGCGGCCTGAAACTCTACAACAAGGCCATCGTGGCGGCGCTGGGGGCGATGCTCGGCAAAGGCGGCCTCGACCCGCACCACGACGGCAGCGGCCGCTGGCTCGACTTGGCCGGACAGTACATCACACGCCGCGAGGTCGTGGCGATCCTCGACGCCGTGGACCGCGGCGAGCTCACGACGCCTGCGGCCGTGGACAACCGCTTCCGGGTCTTCGACGTCCACTACGACGACTACGCCCACAGCTGGGCCCTGCAGGTCTACGCCTCGATGCTGGGCCACATGCCGACGGCCGGGGAGCTGAACGACGCCGTCGCCGCAGGCCGCAACGCCCACGAAGCGATGCGCCGCACC
Organism: Alistipes provencensis; assembly: GCF_900083545.1. Taxonomy (NCBI): domain Bacteria; kingdom Pseudomonadati; phylum Bacteroidota; class Bacteroidia; order Bacteroidales; family Rikenellaceae; genus Alistipes; species Alistipes provencensis. The sequence goes on from NZ_LT559262.1 coordinate 615,222, forward strand.
ACCGACGCCGACCGCGACCGCGACTGTTCGCTCGACATGGCCGTCAGCTACGGCCTCGACTGCGACAACGACGACGACCGGCGCGAGGATTACTACACGGTGCGCGGACTGAAATAATTTGAAAAACATGTACATACAGAGCATCACACGCACCCGCCGCACGGCTTTCATCTTCACCATCGACTGCTCGGGGTCGATGGCCGAGAAGATCCGCTTCCGCGGACGGCAGATGACCAAGGCCGACGCCGTGGCCTCGATCACCAACGGCATGCTGTTCGAACTGATCGAACGGGCGCGCCGCAGCGACGGCGTCCGCAACTACTACGACATCGCCGTGCTGGGCTATTCGGGCGACGACGAGGTCTACTCCCTGCTGCCGGGCGGCCGTGAGGTGATCTCCGTGGCGGAACTGGCCGCCGAAGAGCCGCCGCTGAAGACCGAAGTCGTGGAATACAGGCTTCCCGACGGCAGCAATGCCCTGCGCGAGATATCCACCCCGGCGTGGGTGGAGCCCGAAGCCGCCGGGCAGACCCCGATGTGCGAAGCGCTGCGCCGCGTGCGCGACATCGCCGCGGCGTGGTGTGCCGACCCGGCCCATGCGGAGAGTTTCCCGCCCATCGTCTTCAACATCACCGACGGCGAGGCCACCGACTGCGACAACAGCGAACTCTGCGCCGTGGCCGAGCAGATCAAGTCGCTGCGCACGGCCGACGGCAACGTACTGCTCGTGAACATCCACATCGCCGCGGGCGACACTCCGCGAACGGTCTTTTTCCCCTCGGCAGAGGAGGCCGGCTACCCCAACCGCTATGCCGCGGTGCTCTACGACTGTTCGAGCCCCATGCCCGAGGTGTTCAACGAGGCGATCCGCGAGGCCAAGGGCCCCGGAGCCCTGCCCCCGTTCCGGGGCATGAGCTACAACGCCTCGGCCGAACAGCTCATCACGATGCTCAACATCGGCTCCATCAGCGTAAAAACCGAATGACCATGACACCGACCCTGCATACCTTCATACAGGCGCTCCAGACGCCCGAAATCTCGTTCACGACGCTCACCGACGCCCGTCCCGTGACGGAAGCGGGCGGCATTCCGCCGCTGATGCGCACGACGCGCTTCGCCGAGGCCGAGATCATCTGGCGCGGCCGGCGGTGGCTGCTCTCGCTGCCGCTGTCTCCCGCGGCGTTGGCCGCCGTCGAGCGGACGGCATCGCAGGCGGGACGCCTCAACACCGAGTGGCTCACGGAGTACCGCATTCTGCGGGGCGAACTCTGCTGGGTGGACCCCACGGACCATCCGCAAAGCTGCGACTTGGTGCTCCAGCACCTGCCCGCAGGCCGCAGTTTCGCCGAAGCGCTGCTGACGGAGCCCGCCGGACGGCTGCTCGAAGGGCTCGACGCACTCCAGTCCGCCCTGCGGGAACTGGGCTTCTCGCACAACAACCTCCGGGCGGGCAATCTGCGCTGGAGCGGCGGCCGGTTCATCCCCCTGCGCTACCACGACGCCAATTTCGGCACCCCCGACGGCGACGCCGAGGCGTTCGAAACCCTGCGGCGGCAGGTCCGCGAGGCGGGCGACCCGATGCAGGTCTCGGACGTGGCGGCCGACTACACTCCGCAGCGCCGTCTGACCGGACACCGCTGGACGAGCCATGTGTTCGAAGGGCTCGTCTGCGTCGAGGACGAAGGCGGATTCGGGTTCGTGGACACGGACAACAACCCCGTCATCGCGTCGCGTTTCATCTGGGCGGGCGACTTCCGCGAAGGACGCGCCGAGGTCGAGACGCCCGGCGGCATGGGACTGATCGACCGGAACGGAAACTACGTCATCCCGCCCGAATACGAAATCGTGGACTACATTCCGACCGAAAGCATCGTCCGGGTACGGCAGAACGGCCGCTGGGCCGAATTCGACTATCTGGGACAGCGGCTGACGGAATTCGGTACGAATAATGAAGAAAACAGAATAACAGAACCCGTCCCGGCCGCCGTACGATAAGGCGGACGGCTGTTCAGAGACCATGCAAAAACAACAAACGATATGGAAGAAGCAGTAAAAGTACTGATTATCGGCAGCGGCCCCGCAGGGTACACCGCAGCCATCTATACCTCCCGCGCCAACCTCAATCCGGTGCTGTACGAAGGGATCGAGCCGGGCGGACAGCTCACGACGACGACCGACGTCGAGAATTTCCCGGGACACCCCGACGGTGTCACGGGCACCGACCTGATGGCCCAGATGCGCAAGCAGGCCGAGCGCTTCGGCGCCGACATCCGCACGGGGACCGTCACGCGCGTAGACCTCTCGTCGCGCCCGTTCCATGTGGTCGTGGACGGCACCCGGGAGATCAAGGCCGAGACGCTCATCATCGCCACGGGAGCTTCGGCCAAATACCTCGGACTTCCCTCCGAAACCAAGTTCCGCGGTCAGGGCGTCAGCGCCTGCGCCACCTGCGACGGATTCTTCTACCGCAAGAAGGACGTGGCGGTGGTCGGCGGCGGCGACACGGCCTGCGAGGAGGCATCCTATCTGGCGTCGCTCTGCCGGAAGGTCTACATGATCGTCCGCAAGCCCTACCTGCGCGCTTCGAAGGCGATGCAGCAGCGGGTGTTCAACACCCCCAACATCGAGGTGCTGTTCGAGCACAACACTGCCGAGGTGCTGGGCGACGAATCGGGCGTCACGGGAGCCCTGCTGCGTAAGAACGACGGCACGGAGGTGACGATCGACATCGCGGGATTCTTTCTGGCCATCGGCCACCACCCCAACACGGAACTTTTCCGCGACCAGTTGAAACTCGACGCCGAGGGGTACATCAAGGTCGAGCCGGGTGCGTCGAAGACCAACGTCGAAGGGGTCTTCGCCGCCGGCGACGTCAAGGACCCCCACTATCGTCAGGCCATCACGGCCGCCGGATCGGGGTGCATCGCCGCGCTGGACTGCGAACGGTTTTTGTTAAAATAAAACGTTTTTGATTTTAGGGAGGCGGATGCGGTGCGTCGCGCAGTCCGGCACGGATGGGATATACAAAGGTATTTCCCATTCGGGACGAACAAGCGAGGTGACGCAGGCGCCCCATAAAATCGAAAAGACATGAGTTTCAGTGTCACCATATTAGGCTCTTCCTCCGCCAAGCCCACCGTGAGCCGCCATCCGTCGGCACAGGTCGTGAACGTCCACGAACAATATTATCTCGTGGATGCGGGCGAGGGTGTGCAGCAACAACTGGTCCGCTACGGCGTCAATCCGCTGAAAATCCGCGCCGTGTTCATCTCGCACCTCCACGGCGACCACGTTTTCGGGTTGTTTCCGCTCATCTCGACGCTGGCGCTCTACGGCCGCAAGACCCCGCTGCGGATCTTCGCCCCGGCGCCCTTCGGCGAGATACTGGCCTGCCACCTCAAATATTTCGACACGGAGTTGCCCTACACGGTGTCGTGGACCGAGGTCGACACCACCAAGCACACCCTGCTGCTGGAGAACCGCACGTTGGAGGTATGGAGCGTCCCGCTGCGCCACCGCGTGCCGTGCGCCGGGTTTCTGTTCCGGGAGAAAGAGCCGCCGCTGAACGTCGAAAAGTTCAAAATCACCAAATACGGTCTCTCGATCGCGCAGATCACCGCCGCCAAGCGGGGCGAGGACGTCACGCTGGAATCCGGGGAAACAATCCCCAATGCCGAACTGACCTACCGTCCCTATGCGCCGCGCTCGTATGCCTATCTCTCGGACACGAACTACTCGGCCAAGGCCGCAGGGCTCTGCAAGGGGGTCGACCTGATGTACCACGAGGCGACCTACGCCGCCGCGGAGCAGCGGGCGGCCAAGGACCGGGGCCATTCGACCACGGCCGACGCCGCGAAAGCGGCCCTGAAAGCGGGCGCCCGGCGACTCGTGATCGGGCACTATTCGTCGCGTTACAAGGACGAAATGCAACTGGTCGACGAGGCGCGCACGATCTTCCCCGAGAGCTACCCCGCCACCGAAGGGACCACTTACAGCATCGAAAAAGAACGATGACCAAAGCCGAAATACAACTCGTCCGCGCGCTGGCCGATAAACGCGGCCGCGCCGAACACCAACTCTTCGTCGCCGAGGGGGAGAAACTCATCGGCGAACTGCGCGCCTCGCACCTGCGGGTGCGCAAACTGTTTGCTCTGGAAGGGGTTTTCAAAGGCCCGGAGGTCGAGACCGTCGCCCCGCGCGACATGGAGCGCCTCTCGCTGCTGAAGACCGCCGGCAACTCGCTGGCGCTGGTCGAAATACCCCGTTACGAACTGGATACGGAGTCGCTGAAAGGGCGGCTGACGCTGGCGCTGGACGACGTGCAGAACCCCGGCAATCTGGGGACGATCATCCGGCTGGCCGACTGGTTCGGCATCACGGACATCGTCTGCTCGCCGGGCTCGGCCGACTGTTTCAACCCCAAGGTCGTGCAGGCCACGATGGGGGCCATCCTCCGCGTGAGGGTCCACTACACCGATCTTGCCGAATGCCTTGCGGCGGCGGCCGCGCAGGGAATCCCCATTTACGGGACTTTTCTGGAAGGGGAGAATATTTACCGGGCGGACCTCGCCCCGGAGGGCATCATCGTGATGGGCAACGAGGGCCGCGGCGTCACGCAGCCGGTGGCGCGCACGGTCACCCGCAAGCTCTTCATTCCGCCGTGGCCGGCCGACCGCCGGGGTTCGGAATCGCTGAACGTCGCCATGGCGACGGGAATCATCTGCTCGGAGTTCCGGCGGCGCAGTACTCCGCCAGCACATTCCTGATCCGTCGGACCCGCTCCAGCGCTTCGGCGCAGTCCGCACGCGGGAACAATCCGCTTCCGCCTATCCGCTGCACGGACTCCTCCAGCTCGGCGACCGCCTTTCTCGCCTCGTATAACTGCGCCTCGGTCGCCGAGGCGAAATCGGTTTTGCCCAGCAACACCGAAGCGCAGCGCGCCCGCCGTTCGAAGCTGGCCAGCACGGGATCGCTCCGCCGCGGGTCATAGGGGGCCATCCAGAACGTTTCGAACATCAGACCAAAGATCATTTCGACGAATTCAGCATTGCATTTCGACATTTTCCGCTCACTTTTTCTCATATTCCGCAACTCGTTACCGGAAAAAAGCGCGGGCAGAGATGCTGATCCACCGTCGAGGTATTGGACGACCCGTAACGTAGAATGCGGCAAATGCCCACGCTGAAAAACAGCGAGAGCATCAACCTTTATTCCTTACGTTACCCGAAAGTGTCCAATTTTCGACGGTAAGAAAAAAGCCGATGCGCTTTTATCCAAAAAATATCGGCAGTCCTCACAGGCTGCTACAACAAAGATAATAAAAAATTGCACCTGCGGACGTAAAGCGATGTAAAAAATCATTTTAATCGGGTTTCAGGCATTGTGTATTCTGAATATTTTATAACTTTGTAAGTTGAAACAAAATTGATTATGCCGGAACACAAACTCAGAATAGGCATCACGCAGGGCGACACGAACGGCATCGGCTGGGAGGTCATCCTCAAAGCACTCGCCGACCCGCGCATGACGGAGCTTTTCACCCCCGTCGTCTACGGTTCGCCCAAAGCCGCCGCCTATTACCGAAATACCCTTGCGGAAACAGAGACGATCCCGTTCAACCCCGTGGCTTCGGCCGCCGAGGCCCGCCGCGGAAAGGTCAACCTCGCGGCCTGCGGCGAGGGGGCCGAGATCGTGCCGCCGGGCAAAGCGTCCGCCGATGCGGGCCGTGCGGCCGTGGAGGCGCTGCGCGCCGCCATGCGCGACCTGAAGGAGGGGCATCTCGACGCCATCGTCACGGCCCCCTTCGACAAGGAGACCGTGCAGGCCGACGACTTCCGCTACACGGGACACACCGAATACATGGCCGCCGAACTCGGGGGCGAGTCGATGATGATCATGTGCAGCGACGTGCTGCGCGTGGGTCTGGTCACCAAGCACATCCCCGTTTCGGAGATCGCCCGCAGCATCACCCGGGAGCGGATCGTCAAGGATCTGCACACGCTGCGCCGTTCGCTCGTCGAGGACTTCGGGATCGTCGAGCCGCGCATCGCCGTCATGGCCCTCAACCCCCACGCCGGCGACGGCGGACTGCTGGGCCGCGAGGAGCAGGAGATCATCCGCCCGGCCATCGTCGAGGCGTTCGACAAGGGCGTGCTGGCCTTCGGGCCTTTTGCGGCCGACGGGCTTTTCGCCGGCGGCGGATACGCCAAATACGACGGCATCCTCGCCATGTACCACGATCAGGGGCTGGCGCCGTTCAAGACGCTCTCGCCCGACGGGGTGAACTTCACGGCGGGACTTTCGGCCGTGCGCACCTCGCCCGACCACGGTACGGCGTTCGACATCGCCGGGAAGGACAAAGCCGACCCGCAGTCGATGCGCAACGCGATTTACACGGCCATCGACATCGTGGAGCACCGCCGCGCATGGGCCGAGTGGACGCGCAACCCGCTGCAGCACGCCGAGCGCGAAAGGGGCGGCCGCGACGTGTCGGTCCGCGACCTGCCGCAAACCGAAAAAGAGGATTAAACGAAACACCGGGCACCCCGGAAGCGTATTCCGTCTCGTAATTGTGGAAGCGCCGAAGGCCCCGAAAACTTAATTTTATACAAACAAATGATCAAAATCACTTTTCCCGACGGCTCCGTCAGAGAATATGCCGAAGGGACGACTGCTTACCAGATCGCAGAGAGCATCAGCCCTCGTTTAGCTGCTGACTCGCTCGCGGCCTCGGTAAACGGCGCGACGGTAGACATGACGCGCCCGATCGAGGCCGACGCTTCGGTCAAATTCTACAAATGGGACGACGAAGAGGGCAAACACGCTTTCTGGCACACCTCGTCGCACCTGCTGGCCGAGGCCCTCGAGTCGCTCTATCCGGGCATCAAGTTCGGCATCGGTCCAGCCATCGAAAACGGTTTTTACTACGACGTCGACTCGCCGGTGCCCATCACCGAGGCCGACCTGCCGACCATCGAAAACAAGATGGTGGAGCTCTCCCGCAACAAGGAAGCGCTCCTCCGCCGCGAGGTTCCCAAGGCCGAGGCCCTGAAGACCTTCACCGAGAAGGGCGACCAGTACAAGGTTGAGCTGATCTCGGACCTCGAGGACGGCACCATCTCCTTCTATAGCAACGGTGCGTTCACGGACCTCTGCCGCGGACCGCACATCCCCAATACGGGCTATATCAAGGCCCTGAAACTTACGTCCGTGGCCGGAGCCTACTGGCGCGGCAACGAGAAGAACAAGATGCTGACGCGTATCTACGGCATCTCGTTCCCCAAGAAGTCGATGCTCGACGAGTATCTGGCGATGATGGAGGAGGCCAAGAAGCGCGACCACCGCAAGCTGGGCAAGGACCTCGAGCTGTTCTGCTTCTCGCAGCGCGTGGGTCAGGGCCTGCCGTTGTGGCTGCCCAAAGGCGCCGCCCTGCGCGACCGTCTGGAGCAGTTCCTGCGCAACGTACAGAAAGAATACGGTTACCAGCAGGTAATCACCCCGCATATCGGCAACAAGGAGCTTTATGTCACCTCGGGCCACTACGCCAAGTACGGCAAGGACTCGTTCCAGCCGATCCACACCCCGATCGAGGGCGAGGAGTACCTGCTCAAACCGATGAACTGCCCGCACCACTGCGAGATCTACCGTTCGAAGCCCCGTTCGTACAAGGAACTGCCGGTGCGTCTGGCCGAGTTCGGAACGGTCTACCGCTACGAACAGTCGGGCGAGCTGCACGGACTGACGCGCGTGCGCGGATTCACGCAGGACGACGCCCATTTGTTCGTGCGGCCGGATCAGCTTCTCGAAGAGTTCGAACGCGTGATCGACATCGTGCTCTATATCTTCAAGACGCTGAAGTTCGACAACTACACGGCACAGATTTCGCTGCGTGATCCGAACAACAAGGAAAAATACATCGGTTCGGACGAGAACTGGGAGAAGGCCGAATCGGCCATCATGCAGGCCGCCAAGGAGAAAGGTCTCAACACGGTGGTCGAGCTGGGCGAAGCCGCCTTCTACGGTCCGAAACTCGACTTCATGGTCAAGGACGCCATCGGCCGCAAGTGGCAGTTGGGCACGATCCAGGTGGACTACAACCTGCCGGAGCGTTTCGACCTCACATACAAAGGCGCCGACGACCGTCTCCACCGCCCGATCATGATCCACCGCGCGCCGTTCGGCTCGATGGAGCGTTTCGTGGCCGTACTGCTGGAGCACACGGCCGGCAAGTTCCCGCTGTGGCTCTCGCCCCAGCAGGTCGTGGTGCTCCCCATCTCGGAGAAGTTCAACGACTACGCCCAGAAGGTCTCGGAGTTCCTCAACCGCAACGACGTCCGCGCCGAGGTCGACGACCGCAACGAAAAGATCGGCCGCAAGATCCGCGACAACGAGCTCAAGCGCATCCCCTACCTGCTGATCGTCGGCGAGAAGGAGGAGGCCGAAGGTCTGGTGTCCGTCCGCGCGCAGGGCGAGGGCGACAAGGGCCAGATGTCGATGGAGGCGTTCCGCGACTTCATAGCCGGACTGGTCAAAGAGGAGGTCGAGGCCAACAAACTGGAGAAGAAATAAGAATAGAAAAACAGGGGCTTTCCGATAAAGCCCCCGCCGAGGCGGGGGTTTGGGGGCGGGTCAGAATTATAAACGCCGCCGTTGGCCGCGAAGCCACCGCCGACGGAAGCCCGATAATAAAGCAACAATTTAATTAACCATTTAATACATACAACTATCGCAGCACCGAAACCATTCCCGCCGAGGCCGTTTACCCCCGGGAATAACAGACCGAAACCGGCAGCCAATGCCAGCAACCGCTTCGGGCGCCGTCCGCCCATCAAGGAGAACCCCCACCGGATCAATAACGAGATCACGGCTCCCGAAGTGCGTGTGGTCGGTGACAACGTCGGCCAGCCGCAGGTTCTGCCAATCCGCGATGCGCTCAAGCTTGCCGACGAGCTGGAACTCGACCTGATCGAGATCTCGCCCAAGGCCGAGCCGCCCGTATGCCGTATCGACGATTACCAGAAGTTCCTCTACCAGCAGAAGAAGAAGGCCAAGGAACTGAAGGCCAACCAGACGAAAGTCGTCGTGAAGGAGATCCGCTTCGGCCCCCAGACCGACGACCACGACTACAACTTCAAGCTCAAGCACGCGCAGAACTTCCTCAAGGAGGGGTCCAAGGTCAAGGCCTACGTCTTCTTCCGCGGTCGTTCGATCGTCTTCAAGGAGCAGGGCGAAATCCTGCTGCTGCGCTTTGCAACGGACCTCGAAGAGTTCGCCAAAGTGGAGATGATGCCCAAGCTCGACGGTAAGAAGATGAATATGATGCTCGCGCCCAAGGTGAAGAAATAGCACCAGCGCAAGGACAGCAAAAGCTGTTCACGGAGTGCGAATATGCCGAGCGACGGCGAGGTATGCGACGTAAAAAAGCGCCGAACTCAAGCATGGACAATCCCCTGCCAGAACCCGCGAAAGGTTCCGGCAGGGGATTGCTGTTTTTCCCGGGATGCGGCCCCGGCTACTCCTCGGCGGTGACCGGGATCGGTTCCTCAGCCACGGATTCGGCATCGGGCAGGTATTCCTGCTCGACGGTCTTGGCCATGACCTTGCCCTGAATAGCCACGCCGGACTCCACGCGCACCGAATCCGAGATCAGATCGCCCACGATCGTCGCCGGCGTCCGGACTTCGATCATGCGTTTGGCGACGATGGTGCCCTTGAAATAGCCGCACACCATGACGGTATCGCTCTCGATGTTCCCCTCGAAACGGGCCGTAGCCCCGAGCATGACGTGTTTTTTCGAGCGGACATTGCCATAGACGCTGCCGTCGATCGAAATGTCGGACTCGGACTCGACATTCCCGTAGAGCTGCACCTTCTTCGAGATGTAGCTCTCCTCCTTTGAGAAAAGTTTCATATATACCTGATTTTAAATGATTAGGTTAGCTGACTTCATCCGGATCAGGACGTTCCCAGCCATCCCGGTAAATCTCGGGCCCGTTCACGATGGAAGAACTCCACCTCAGGCACCTCTCGGAAACGGCAGCCAGCAGTTTCCGGCAGAACTTGAAAAATCGCTTCATTTGCAGTTCGGATTTTCGTGCTCCCCAGTTCCGACAGAGCCAATTATATAAAGAAAGCGTGGAACTGAAATCCCACTTATGCGAACAGGCTCTGGTAAACCTTTATGGTTAAATAGGACACAATCCCACGCCACAGACCGTGACGTAGAAATAACTATGCCTATCTTCACCATGAAAAAAATTTACCAGATTTCGTTCGCAGAAGATAGAACTTACACTTTCGTGCAACAAATATGTAGCAGCCCCCTTTGAGGTTGCAATAGCAAAGATAGTAAAACTATTTGATTTTTTCACTATCTTTACGGGCAATGAGCACTCCCGACGACATATTCTGTATCGCGAACGACGCGGCTTTCACCCGGACGGCATTGGAGGTATTCCGCCGTCAGGCCGCCGCATGCGTCCCCTACCGGGAGTACCTGACGCGAATCGGCGTGGAGCCGGAACAGGTTCGCTCTCCGGAAGAGATTCCGTTCCTGCCCATCGAGCTGTTCAAGACACACGATATCTATTGCGGTGAAACGCCGCCCGAGGCGGTCTTTACCTCATCGGCAACGACGGGCATGACGTCCTCGCGCCATCCGATGCAGTCGCTGGCACTCTACGAACAGGCATTTCGCGCGGCGTTCCGCACCTTTTACGGCGCCCCCGAACATTGGAGCCTCTACGCCCTGCTGCCCAACTACCTGCGCCGCAAGGGTTCGTCGCTGGTCTACATGGCCGACCGCCTGATCGCCGACTGCGGGTCGGGCGGCTTCTACCTCGACGACTACGAGGCGCTGCTGGAGGCGATGGCCCGGGATGGAAAACCGAAAATCCTGCTGGGCGTGAGCTACGCGCTGTGGGACCTCGCGGAGCGCTATGCCCCGAAACTCTGCGGCACGGTGGTGATGGAGACCGGCGGCATGAAGGGTTACCGCGAGGAGATTCCGAAAGAGGAGTTCCACAAGATACTCTGCGACGCTTTCGGGGTGCAGGAAATCCACTCGGAATACGGCATGGCCGAACTTACGTCGCAGGCCTATTCGCAGGGCGGCAACCGGTTCCGCTGTCCGCCGTGGATGCGCGTCACGGCCCGCGACGTCAACGATCCGTTCGACGGGCTTCCGGCCGGCGCACGCGGCGGGCTGAACATCACCGACCTCGGGAACTGGTGGTCCTGCGCCTTTATCCAGACGCAGGACGTGGGGCACGTCGAAGCCGACGGATCGTTTCTGGTCGAAGGCCGCATCGACCACTCCGACATTCGCGGCTGCAACTTGCTGGTACAATGAAATCCCGGTTGAAATATCAGGAATGTATCGCAGTTCCGAATGCCGTTCCCACGGCGTTCCGCCGTGTTTGCAAATCCGCCCCACCCCTAAATCCCCGCCCCGGGCGGGGACTTGAATGCCGCAAGCGGCAAAGTTCCGCTGCGGACCGTTTTACAAATTATCGAACATTATGAAAACCGTCGCATTCGTTCCCATCCGGCTCAACAGCCAGCGCGTCGCAGGCAAAAACCTCCGCTCACTGAGCGGTTCGCCGTTGATGTGCCACATCCTGAAAACCCTGACCACGGTGGAGGGCATCGACGAGGTCTATGTCTTCTGCAGCGACGAAAGCATCCGCCCGCTGCTGCCCGAAGGAGTGCGGTTCCTGCGCCGCGACCCGTCGCTGGACAGCGACACGACGCTCGGGCGGGAGATTTACGACAGTTTCACGGCGTCGGTCGATGCCGACCTCTACATCCTCGCCCACGCCACCTCGCCCTTCATCCGCGCCGCGACCGTCGCCGGGGCGCTCGAAAAGGTCCGCTCGGGCGAATACGACTCGGCATTCAGCGCCGAGAAGGTCCAGACTTTCGCGTGGTTCGAAGGCAAGCCGCTCAATTACAGCCTCGACAATATTCCCCGCACGCAGACCATCGAGCCGGTCTACGTCGAAACCAGCGCTTTCTTCATCTTTTCACGGGAGTTGTGGTGCGGCCGCGGCCGGCGCATCGGCGACAAGCCTTACATGGCCGTCGTCGACCATATCGAAGGACTGGATATCGACTACCCCGAGGATTTCACCATGGCCGAGATCATCGCGGCCAGCAGGAACTTTCCGAAATAATCCCGGAATTTCGATAAAACGAGGGATTTCAAGGCTTGCGCAGCCCCGAAAAACGCAGTTTACAGCCGTAAATGAGTATTCGAGGGGCAAGCGTAACGCAGAAATCACCGTTTCAGCGGAATTCTTTCGTAGGAGTCGATCATCGAACCGCGCGTACGGTTTATGATCCGCGCCCCGAGCGAGCGGGCATAGTCGCGCAGCACTTCGTGGCCGCGGAACAGTTCGGCGACCTCGGCCAGATAGACCGACATGGTGTAGGGACGGTGGGGAACTTTCTGGAAAATGGGCTTCGGAGTAGCCGGGGCATCGTCGTAATAGTGCCCGTCGGCGCGGCAAAGACGGTTCTCGTCGTCCACACACAGCCCGTCGAGCAGCGTATGGTCGACCCCGTACAGTTCCAGCGTCTTATATCCCAAGAGCAGGGCGATGTATTCGCACACCTGCACCACGGTTCCGAAATTGGCGCTTCCCAGCCCGCGGCGAAACAACCAAAACTCCACGCTCCGGAATCCGCGGTAGACCTGCGTATGGAACCGGACGATGCGGATATTGGGGTTGGGCAGCGCGGCGCGGTAGTCGAAATGCTCGGGGTTGTAGTACTGCACATAGAGGTTCATCGGCCACGTCACCTTTTCGTTCAGCACCCGGTAGAGTTCCGCCACGCGGTCGCGGCAGGCGCTGTCGCGGAAGAACATCGGGTCGGAAAGGACGTAATAGGCGGGCCGCACCGCCTCGAAACGCTCGTCCAGCGCAAAGTAATTGACCGCCATCACATCCTTCGTCCGGTGCTCGCCGCGTTCGATCAGCCGCGGCAGGTCCTCGGCCAGCGAGGGTCCGTTGCCGAGGATCACGGCCGAGGACTTCGGCGCACCGACCGTTCCGGCCCGGCCGACGTAATTGCGGAAATTCTCCTTCACGGCCATCACGACGAAGTAGAGCACCGTGTCGAACGAGTTGCGGAGGAATGCGAGTATCTTCTCGGATGCGGTCATCGGAAAGGTTTTATTTGCAAAAGTAGCAAAAGATCGATATCTTCGCAACAAAACCTGCCGACACACATGTCAAAACCCACGATTTCGGTCGTCATACCCCTCTACAACAAGCAACGCGAAGTCGCCGCCGCCGTGCATTCGGCGCTGGCACAGAGCTATCCGCCCTTGGAGATCGTCGTCGTGGACGACGGGTCGACCGACGGCGGCGCAGAGGTCGTGCGGCAGATCGCCTCGCCGCTCGTGCGGCTCGTCACACAGCCCAACGCCGGGGTCTGCGTGGCCCGCAACCACGGCATCGCCGAGACCTCGGGCGAATACATCGCCCTGCTGGACGCCGACGATGCGTGGGAGGCGGGGTTTCTGGCCGAAATCGCCGCGATGATCGAAGAGTTCCCCGGCTGCGGCATCTACTGCACGGGATTCTCCATCGTCAGCCACGACGGGGTGTTCCCCGCCGAGAGCCCCACGGAGCGCGGGATCGTCAAGAATTTTTTCCGCGACTCGGCCCACCGCTACATCGCCATTCCCTCGGCCTCGTGCATCCCCCGGCGGGTCTTCGACACCGTGGGCGGATTCCCCGAGGGCATGAAAATCGCCGAAGACCTCCACCTCTGGATTCGCATCGCCCGCCGCTACCCGGTCTGCTTCTCACCCGAACGGCTGGTGCGCTATTCGCGGGTGGCTTCGAACCGCTCGGCGGCGGTCTACACCCCCGAACAGACCGTCTACTCGTTCGAGGAGCTCTACAACCCCGAGGCTCCCGAGGAGGACCGGGAGTTCGTGGCCCGCGCGGCACTGGGCAAAGCCCTCATCCAGAGCGTCAAAGGCGGCACGAAGGAGGCCCGGCGCGCGACGCGTTTCTTCGCTTGGACCCGCACCTACCGCCGCACGCTGCGCAAGGTCCGCGTCCTGAACTCGCTGCCCGTAAGCTGGCGCGGCCCGCTCATCGGACTCTACAACGCGCTGGCGTGGCGTATCGCAAAAAAAGGTCTCTGAGTTTCCCCAGAGACCTTTTCCAGTATGGCTGAATAAATCAGTTCGCAAACGTAAGCCCGTCCTTGTCGGCGTCGATCGAGATCGGCTTCGAGCGGTCGACATCCCCGGCGAGAATCCGCTTCGAAAGGTCGTTCACGACGTAGCGCTGGATGACACGCTTCACGGGACGCGCTCCGTAGAGCGGATCGTAACCCGCGGCGGCGATCCATTCGCGCGCCTTGTCGGTATATTCCAGCCGGATGCCGTTCTCGGAGAGCATCTTGCTGACGATACCCAACTGGATATCCACGATGCGCTCGATGTCCTTGTGCGTCAGCGGCTCGAACATCACGATCTCGTCGATACGGTTCAGGAACTCCGGCTTGAGCTGCTGTTTCAGCAGGTCGATCACCGCCAGACGGGTCTGCTCGACCACCTCCCCGGGCAGTTTTTTGCCATTGAAAGCCTCGGCGAAATTCTCCTGAATCACCTGCGACCCCATGTTCGAGGTCATGATGATGATGGTGTTGCGGAAATCCACCGTGCGACCCTTGTTGTCGGTCAGACGGCCGTCGTCGAGAACTTGCAGCAGGATGTTGAAGACATCGGGATGCGCTTTCTCGATCTCGTCGAGCAGCACGACCGAATAGGGCTTGCGGCGCACGGCCTCGGTGAGCTGTCCGCCCTCGTCGTAACCGACGTATCCCGGAGGCGCTCCGACCAACCGCGACACGGCGTGCCGCTCCTGATATTCGCTCATGTCGATACGCGTCATCATCTGGTCGTCGTTGAAGAGGAACTCCGCAAGGGCCTTCGCCAGCTCGGTCTTGCCGACGCCCGTCGTGCCGAGGAAGATGAACGAACCGATCGGCTTGCGGGGGTCGTTCAGCCCGGCGCGCGAACGCCGCACGGCGTCGGAAATAGCGGCGATGGCCTGCTCCTGCCCGATGACGCGCTTGTGGAGCTCGTCCTCCATGTGCAGCAGCTTCTCGCGCTCCGAAGCCAACATCCGCGTCACAGGAATCCCCGTCCAGCGCGACACCACCTCGGCGACATCCTGCGCGTCGACCTCCTCCTTGATCATCGAGCCGTTGGCCGAAGCCAGCTTGTACTCCTCCTGAAAAGCGGCGATCTCCTTCTCGGCCTCCTGAATCTTGCCGTAGCGGATTTCGGCCACCTTGCCGTAGTCGCCCTGACGCTCGGCCTGCTGGGCCTCGATTTTCAGTTTCTCGATACGATCCTTATTCTCCTGAATCTTCTTCAGCAGATCGCGCTGACCCTGCCACTTGGCGCGCATCTCGGCCTCGCGGGCCTTCAGCTCCTCGATCTCCTTGGTGAGGTGCTCCACGCGCTCCTTGTCCTTCTCGCGGCGGATAGCCTCGCGCTCGATCTCCAACTGGCGGACCTTCCGGTCGAGGGTGTCGATCTCCTCGGGCACGGAGTTCATCTCCAGCCGCAGCCGCGAAGCGGCCTCGTCCACCAAGTCGATGGCCTTGTCGGGCAGGAACCGCGAGGTAATGTAGCGCGTCGAGAGTTCGACGGCAGCCACGATGGCCTCGTCCTTGATCCGCACCTGATGGTGATTCTCGTAACGCTCCTTCAGACCGCGGAGGATCGAAATGGCATCCTCCTGCGTAGGTTCGTCGACCATCACCTTTTGGAAACGCCGTTCAAGCGCCTTGTCCTGCTCGAAATATTTCTGGAACTCGTCGAGCGTCGTGGCGCCGATGGTCCGCAGCTCGCCCCGCGCAAGGGCCGGCTTGAGGATGTTCGCGGCATCCATCGCCCCCGACGACTTGCCGGCGCCGACCAGCGTATGGATTTCGTCGATGAAGAGCAGAATCTCGCCCTCGCTGGCGGTGACCTCCTGCACGACGGCCTTCAGACGCTCCTCGAACTCACCCTGATACTTGGCGCCCGCGATCAAAGCACCCATGTCGAGCGAATAGATCGACTTCGACTTCAGGTTCTCGGGCACATCGCCGTCGATGATACGGCGGGCGATGCCCTCGGCGATGGCGGTCTTGCCGACACCGGCCTCGCCCACCAGAATCGGGTTGTTCTTCGTGCGCCGCGAAAGGATTTGCAGCACGCGGCGAATCTCCTCGTCACGGCCGATCACCGGGTCGAGCTTGCCGCTCCGGGCCTGCTCGTTCAGGTTGATGGCGTATTTGCCCAGTGCGTCGAACTGCTGCTCGGAGGTCTGCGAATCGACCGTAGCCCCCTTGCGGAAGGTGCGGATCGCCTCGAGGAGCTCCTTCTCCGTCGCACCGTTGCGTTTGAGGATGTCGGCGGCCGCGCCGCGCTCGGCCACGAGGGCCAGCAGCAGGTGCTCGACCGAAGCGTATTTGTCGCCGAAGTTCTTCGTGAAGTCCACGGCGCGCTGGATCACCTTCGACGAATCCTGCGCGAAGAACTGGTCGCCGCCGCCCTCGACCCGCGGCAACGCACCCACGGCACGCTCCGTTTCGTCGCGCAGCGAACGGACATTCACACCGACGCGCCCCAGCAGGAACGTCGCCAGCGAATCGTCCTCACGGATGAGGACACTCAGCAGATGGAGCGGCTCGACAGCCTGCTGTCCCCGCTCCCGCGCAAGGGCGAGCGCTGCTTGCAGCGCCTCCTGCGCTTTGATGGTAAGAGTGTTGATATTCATAATAGTGCTAATTTATTGTTTCTGTTTTTCGTTTTGTCGATTCCGTTTCCGAACGCGGTCCCCGCGGCGTTCCGCCGCGTTTACAAGTCTGACCCACCCCCCCCGCCTCGGCGGGGGCTTGTCGCAACGCGACCGGGATTTCGTCCGGAATGCGGAAACAACTCATTCGCAGGAACATTCCGCAAAACACTTGCCAAGCCGGAATTTGCGACACGCTGTCACGTTTTGTCACAAATTGTCATCCGCCGACTGCCATGCAGGGACAAAATGACCGGAAGCAGAATTATTTTCAATTTTCACTTAATTCTTCTTATCTTTGGCGTCGTAACGACGCTTTTACCCGTCGGGGTATCTCGCAAAGCCACATGCAATCCGGTTTTGCAACCGCCCGCTTTTTTCGTACCTTTGCAATACTATGAGTGATTTCATCGTCAGCGCACGCAAATACCGCCCCGCGACCTTCCGATCGGTCGTCGGGCAGAAACATATCACCTCGACGCTCCAGAACGCCATCGAGCGCGGCCAGTTGGCCCACGCCTACCTCTTCTGCGGTCCCCGCGGCGTAGGCAAGACCACCTGCGCCCGCATCTTCGCCAAGGCCATCAACTGCCTTGCGCCCAACGGCGCCGAGGCGTGCAACGAGTGCGAGTCGTGCCGCTCGTTCAACGAGGGACGCTCGCTCAACATCCACGAGCTCGACGCCGCGTCGAACAACTCCGTGGAGGACATCCGCACGCTGATCGAACAGGTGCGCATCATTCCGCAGGTGGGCCGTTACTCGGTGTTCATCATCGACGAGGTCCACATGCTCTCGGCCGCGGCCTTCAACGCCTTCCTCAAAACCCTCGAGGAGCCGCCCGCACACGCCATCTTCATCTTGGCGACGACCGAGAAACACAAGATCATTCCCACGATCCTCTCGCGCTGCCAGATTTACGATTTCAACCGCATCCGCGTCGAGGACTCGGTCGAATACCTCAAATACATCGCTGCGCAGGAGGGCGTCACGGCCGACGAAGAGTCGCTGAACCTCATCGCCCAGAAAGCCGACGGCGGCATGCGCGACGCGCTGTCGATGTTCGACAAGGCCGTATCGTTCTGCGGCACGGCATTGGATTACCGCAACGTGGCCCAGACGTTGAACGTACTGGATTACGACACCTATTTCGGGGTGACCGAGATGCTGCTCGCGGGCAACTACGTCGATGCGCTGGTGACCTTCGACACGGTGCTGTCGAAAGGATTCTCGGGCCAGACCTTCATGGCGGGCCTGAACCGCCACATGAGGGACCTGCTGATGGCCCGGCAGCCCGACACGCTGCGGCTGATCGAGATGACCGGCACCCTGCTCGAACGATACCGGACGCAGGCGGGCGCCTGCAGTGTCGAGTTCCTGTTCGGAGCCATCTCCGTACTGACGGAGCTCGACGGAAAGATACGGCAATCGTCGAACCAGCGGTTGCTCGTGGAGCTGGGCCTGATGAAAACCGCAGGGCTCGGCCAAAAAAAAAATGACACCCTGACATCCCCCGGGGAGTATCCGCTCCCTGAACTGACAACTCTCGCGCGGGTCGCGGCATCTGCCCCGACCCCTGCTGCTCCGGCGGCTCCGGCGCAGCCCCAACCGGCCCCGGCAACCCCGGCGGCGGCACCAGCGGCACCGGCAGTTCAGCAGCAACCGGAAACGCAGCCGAAACCCGCTGCGCCGGAACCCGCAAAACCGGCCCGGCGGCCGCTGATCTCGGGAACGTCGCTCTCGGAACTGCTCGCCTCGGGAGGTGGCATTTCGGATGCTGAGGACGCTGACGGCGAGGCGGAAGCCGAGCCCGAAGCCGTGGAGATCGACCCCGCCTGCGAACAGAAGCTGGAACGGGCCCGGGAGGGCATCCTGAACCTGCTCCGGACGAAACGCCCGCGGTTCGTCCCCGCCTTCGAGCTGATGACCGTCCGGGGCAACACCATTTCGGTGAGCGTCCCGACGACGGAACTGCGCGAAGAGATTCTCCGCAACAAGACCGGGATGCTGATGCGCATCGCCGAGCTGGCGGGCATCTCGGGAGCCATCGAGCTGGAGGTGATCGTCAACGAACAGATCAGGGCCGCGCGTCCGATCAAACTGGAGGACAGGGTGAAACACATGACGGAGAAAAACCCGCTCATCGCGGAGCTCCGCAAAGCATTGGATTTGGAAGTAGAGTGATAAAAATTATGCAATTCCGGCAGCATTCCGGTAAAAAGCCCGGACGCATGCGATAAGCCCCCGCCAAGGCGGGGGGGGGTTGGGGGTGGGTCAGACTTGTAAACGACGCCAAAGGCGGCGATTACACCCGCCGGATTTGCAAACCGATAAACAATTAGAACAAATACAGAACAGTAATATGGCAACAAAGAATTTCATCGAAGAACTCGAATGGCGCGGCATGGTCCACACGATCATGCCCGGCGCAAAGGAACAACTCGAAAAAGAGATGACGACGGCTTATCTGGGCATCGACCCCACGGCCGACTCGCTGCATATCGGCCATCTGGTAGGTGTGATGATCCTCAAGCATTTCCAGATGTGCGGCCACCGACCGCTGGCGCTCATCGGCGGTGCCACGGGCATGATCGGCGACCCCTCGGGCAAGTCGCAGGAGCGCAACCTGCTCGACGAAAAGACCCTCCGCCACAATCAGGATGCGATCAAGCGCCAGTTGGCCAAACTGCTCGATTTCGAGTCAGACGCCCCGAATGCCGCACAAATGGTCAACAACTACGACTGGATGAAGGAATTCACGTTCCTCGATTTCATCCGCGACATCGGCAAGTGCATCACCGTCAACTACATGATGGCCAAGGACTCGGTCAAGAAGCGCTTCAACGGCGAGGGCGACGGCATGTCGTTCACCGAGTTCACCTACCAACTGGTTCAGGGCTACGACTTCCTGCACCTCTACCAGACGCAGAACTGCAAAATCCAGCTCGGAGGCGCCGACCAGTGGGGCAACATCACCACCGGCACGGAGCTGATCCGCCGCAAGCTGGGCCCCGAGGCCGAGGCGTTCGGCATCACCTGCACGCTCATCACCAAGGCCGACGGCACGAAATTCGGCAAGACCGAGAGCGGCAACGTGTGGCTCGATCCGCGCTACACCTCGCCCTACAAATTCTACCAGTTCTGGCTCAACGTCAGCGACGAAGACGCCAAGCGCTACATCAAGATCTTCACGCTGCTCGACCGCGAGACCATCGAAGGGCTCATCGCCGAGCACGACGCGGCACCCCACCTGCGCATCCTGCAGAAGCGGCTGGCCGAGGAGATCACCTGCATGATCCATTCGCGCGAGGAGTACGAAAAAGCCGTGGAGGCTTCGGCGATCCTCTTCGGAGGCTCCACGTCGGAGGCCCTGCGCAAACTGGACGAAGAGACGCTTTTGCAGGTCTTCGAGGGCGTTCCGCAATACCGTGTGGCCCGCACGGAGCTGGCGGCCGGCATCCCGTTCGTGGATCTCTGCGCCGAAAAGAGCGACATCTTCCCCTCGAAAGGCGAATGCCGCAAGATGGTGCAGGGCGGCGGCGTGTCGCTCAACAAGGAGAAGGTCGCCGACGCGATGCGCCCGGTGACCGACGCGGACCTGATCGCGGGCAAATACCTGCTCGTGCAGCGCGGCAAGAAGAATTACTACCTCGTGATCGCCGAATAGAATGGAATACCGTATTGTCTTGCAGCGCATGGAGTTCCGGGCGCTTCACGGCTGCTACGAACTGGAACGCAAGGTCGGCAACCGTTTTACGGTCGATCTGGAGATCACGGCCGAACTGGGTGACGTGGCCGCGGAGGACAATGTCGAAAAGGCGGTCAACTACCTCACGGTTTACGAGGTCGTGAGCCTGCAGATGCGCATCACCCAGCGCACGATCGAACGTGTGGCGATGAACATCATCGAGGCGGTTTATGCCTCCTTCCGGCAGGTACGGCATGTAAAATGCACGGTCTCGAAGCTGGCGCCGCCGTTGGGCGGCAAACTCGAACGGGTCAGCGTCGTACTGGAGAAATAAGCGGTATGCGCGCACGCGATGCGTGCGCGCATACTTTATAATAGAGGATAGCATGCATCATTCACAGGGTCGTGCCACGCTGGGTGGCAAACTGAGCGCCGTGCTCGTCGCGGCGGGGAGTTCCGTGGGCTTGGGGAACATCTGGCGGTTTCCCTATGTGGCCGGCGACAACGGCGGAGGCGCCTTCCTTGTAATCTACATCCTTTGCGTCCTGCTGCTGGGACTGCCGATCATGGTGGCCGAATTCTCGGTAGGCCGCGCCTCGCACCGCAACGCCGTGGGCGCCTACCGGGCCCTCGATCCCAAATGGAGTTTTCTGGGTTACAACGGCGTCGTGGCGGCGTTCCTGATTCTGGGCTTTTATTTCGTGGTCTCGGGGTGGACGGCCGAATACATGGTCCACTCGGTGACGGGCAGTCTGGCGAAATACTCCACCCCCGAGGAGTACCGGGGTATCTTCGAAGCGTTTATCCAGAATCCGTGGCGGCCCGTGGTCTACACTTCGCTGTTCGTGCTGGCGACGCATTTCGTCATCACGATGGGCGTGCAGAAGGGCATCGAACGCTCGGCCAAGGTGCTGATGCCGCTGCTGTTCGTGATCCTGATCGCACTGTCGATCCACTCGCTGCTGATGCCCGGCGGCGGCGAGGGCATCCGCTTCCTCTTCCGGCCCGACTTCTCGAAAGTCACCCCTTCGACGGTGCTCGTGGCGCTGGGACAGGCCTTCTTCTCGCTCTCGATCGGCATCGGCACGATGGTCACCTACGCCTCCTATTTCAAACCCGACACCAATCTGCGCCACACGGCGCTGAACGTCACGATCCTCGACACGCTGGTGGCCGTACTGGCCGGCGTAGTGATCTTCCCGGCGGTCTTCAGCGTGGGCATCGAGCCCTCGTCGGGACCCTCGCTCGTGTTCATCACCCTGCCGGGCATCTTCAACTCGATGCCGCTGAGCATGGTCTGGTCGTCGGTATTCTTTCTGCTGCTGGTCGTTGCGGCCCTCACCTCGACCATCTCTTTACATGAAGTGATTACGGCCTACCTGCACGAAGAGTGGCACATGAGCCGCCGAACCGCGGCATGGGCCACGACCGGAGCCTGCATGGCGCTGGCCGCCGTGGCGTCGCTGTCGCTGGGCGTGCTGGGCGGCTGGCAGATTTTCGGACTCAGCGTCTTCGACTCGCTCGATTTTCTCACGGCCAACATCCTGCTGCCCGCAGGCGGATTCCTGACCTGCATCTTCGTCGGCTGGCGGCTCGACCAGAAGGTGCTCAAAGCACAGATATCCAACAACGGGGAGCTGAAATTCCGCATCTACAGCGTATTCATCTTCCTGCTGCGCTACGTCTGCCCGGCGGTGCTGCTGCTGATCTTCCTCGACAATTTAGGAATTTTTTAAGCCGGAATCCGGCAAACCATCCCTTTTCCCAAATGCGTCCGGTTTCGCCGGACGCATTTTTTATATTGCTACCATAGATTTCGTTTCAAAACCACCCGACCCAACAAAAACGGAAAACACCGCCCATTTTTTTTGTGTTTTATTTTGGAAAATAAAATTAAAGATTTATTTTTGTTTCATATTGAAATTAAAAATATTGCGTATCATAATTAAAAACCGGACAAAACAGGAAAAACTACCCCTCACCGAATGCGCACAAACAGATGTTACCGCAGCGTGAAGTTACCGATACATTCCTGTTACCCGAACCGGATGAAAAGATTATTCAGCTACTTTTACGGCCGAAAACCGACAAAACTTCAAACAGACCCGAACCATGAAAAAATGCCTGCTCCTGCTGATTTGCTGCACCCTCTGCGCCGCAGTTTCCGCCCGTCCGGTGCGGGGAACCGTCAAATGCGGCGGAAAACCGGTGTGCGGAGTGGCCGTAACCGACGGCTACACGTTTACCGAGAGCGATGCACAGGGTGCATTCACGCTCGATGCCGACGACGACGCACTGTTCATCAGCCTCGTAACTCCGGCCGGATATCTGGCCCCTTTGGAAGAAGGTGTCCCCCGGTTTTACCGTCCCTACGACCCGGCGGCGAAGCATTACGATTTCGAACTGCTGCCGTGGCCCGGCTCCGAAGCATGTTACGAACTGCTGGCCGTCGCCGATCCCCAACCCAAAACCGAAACGCATTTCGAACGGCTCCGCACGGAGATCATCCCCGCGTTGCAAACGGAAACCGCCGCGAAAAAAGCCCGGGGCGTCGCCCAAGCCACGATTCTGCTCGGCGACATCGTATGGGACTCCCCGCAGTTGTTCGCCGGCGTGAAAGCGGAGTTCGCCTCGCTCGGCATTCCCGTATACGGCGTGATCGGCAACCACGACCATGACCTGAACAAATACACCGATCGGGAGGCGACGGAGAATTACCGCAGACATTTCGGCCCCACATACTATGCGTTCGACATGGGGCATACCCATTACATCGTACTCGACGACATCATCTACCACGGAGCGAAAAAATACGAGGAACAGATCGATTCGATGCAGTTGCGCTGGGCCGAAGCCTATGCACGGCGCCTGCCCGCAGGATCGCGCGTCTGCGTGGCAATGCACGCTCCGGCCATGAAATCCTGGCTCGGGAACCGCATTATGGAGTCGGTCGAACCGCTGATGGAGGCATTCGCCGGACACGATCTGCACTTCATCACCGGACATACGCACCTCAATTCAAATTTCGACATCCGCGAGGGCGTCATGGAACACAACGTGGCGCAGGTCTGCGGCAACCTCTGGTGGGACCCCATCAACTGGGACGGAACCCCCAAAGGCTACCAGTTGTTTCGCGAGTGCGGCGGAGAGTTTTCGTGGGAATACCGGAATCTCGGGGAATTCCCGGCCCGGCAAATCCGCCTGTGGGGGCCCGGCGAGGTGGCGAAACATCCCGCCTGCGCCGTCGCAAAGGTGTGGAACTGGGACCCGTATTGGACGGTGGTGTGGTACGAGGACGGTCGCTACCGCGGTGCCATGCAGCGCACGCAACTCGACGACCCCGATTACGCTGCACACCTCGACTCGCTGAGAACCGCCGGAACAAAACTTTCCAAGGTGCAGCGCCTCCGGCCGACGAATTTCTATTTCACGGCACGCCCTTCGGCGTCGGCGCGTGAGATAGAGGTCGTTGCCACCGACCGTTTTGGACGCCGTTACTCGGAGCGCATACCGATCCATGCAAACCACTGAAAATGAAAATACCAACCAAAATTACCAATTGCCTATGAAAAGACTTATTACGTTATTCATCGGGTTGCTGTTCATCGCCCTGCCGGTCGTGCTGTCCGGCTGCAATGACGGTGACGAACAGGTGAACCGTCCCGACGAACGCTTCGTCTCGGGAGTGGTGATCCCCACTGCCCTGGATGTATGCGAGGGCTTGGAAATGACTATCGAAGGGCAAGGCTTCCGCCAAGGCGACGCCGTGACCCTGCGCAGCGACAGCGACATGCCGGCCCAAACCTCCGGAATCACGCCGTCGTCGATCTCGTTCGTACTGCCGGAAGGCATCGAAGATCAGGCCGTGTACAAATTCCTGCTCGTTCGCGGCGGAGAATCGCAGGCCCTGGGCGCCAGCCGCCTTACGCTCAAACTGGCGGTCAACGTCGATCTGGGCGGCACCGTCGCCGGCTCATGGAATGAAGAAGCCTCCATCCGGGGCAACGGGTTCGCCGCATCCGACGAATTGATCCTGACGCAGGGGGGGGGGGAAATTTGCTGCTTCCGTAACACAGGCAGATAACGAATCCCTCCGGTTCCGGATTCCGCAGACGGCCGTAGACGGCGACTGCGAATTCACCCTCCGCCGCGGTGACAAGGAGCAGACGCTCGGCACCGCAAAACTCGCCCTTTCGCTGAACAACACCATCCCTGATCAGGCAGGCGCCTCGATCAAGGGCATGGTTCATTACGGAGGCAAGGGCATCGAAAACGTTTTGGTTTCCGACGGTGATCAAATCACCGCCACCGACGCCAATGGTCACTATTGGCTCGCATCCGACAAACGCAACGGTCTGGCGTTCGTCATCCAGCCCTCCGGCTATGAGGTCCCCACCGACAAGGCCATCCCCCAATTCTGGCATCCCTGCACCGGAAACGCATCCACGGTCGAACGGATCGACTTCCAGCTCCAGCCCGTCTCGAACGACGATTTCACGCTGCTGGTGGCCACCGACATGCACTTGGCCAACCGGAATACCCCCAAGGACTACACCCAGTTTGCCGATGGGTTCGTCAAGGAACTCACCGATACCTACAACAACTCCGCATCGAAAGTCTACTGCCTCAATCTGGGCGATTTCGCTTGGGACCAGTATTGGTATGTAAACAAGTGGGCGATCCCCGAGTGCAAAAAAGCCGTCGAAAGTTTCAACTTCCCCTTCTGGTCGGTGATGGGCAACCACGACAACGACCCCTACGGCACCAGCGACTTCGCCGCCGAAACTCCCTACCGCGAGGAGCTCGGCCCAGTATACTATTCGATGAACATCGGCAAGGTGCACTTCCTGATGCTCGACAACACGGTCTACCTCAACAACGGCGGCGGTCCGGGCGTGATCGGCGACCGGACCTACAAGAAATACTTCACCCAGCAGCAACTGGACTGGATCAGGGAGGACTTGAAATATGTGGACAAATCGACCCCCATCGTCGTCGGCTTCCACTGCCCGATCTACACCTACGGGTGGAACGGCACCTCGCTCACGACGAGCATCTCAATGGACAGTTCGGCGGCCGTATCAGCCCTGCTCGGCTGTTTCGACGGATACACCTCGGTCAATGTCGTCACGGGACACACCCATGTAAACCGCAACATGCAGTCCCCGGCCTTTGCCAACGTCTATGAACACAACATCGCCGCTGTCTGCGGCACATGGTGGTGGACCCAGCAGTTCGGCAAGAACAACGTCTGCACGGACGGGTCGCCCGCCGGATACAAGGTCTTCACCGTCAGCGGCACCGACCTCAAATGGCAGTTCAAGGCAACAGGGCTGCCCGCCGGACGCCAGTTCATGACTTACGACATGAACAGCGTCAAGGAGTACTGGGCGACGAACACCTTGGTACAGAAAGCCATCGAGCTGGGTAAGGATTTCGCAGGCCGCGGCAACGACTACTCGGGCGTGGGCGAAAACGAGGTCTTTATCAATCTCTGGAGCCATGAACCCGGCAAATGGGACATCAGCGTTACGGAAGACGGCAAACCCCTCGAAGTGCGTCAGGTATGGCGCCGCGATCCGCTTCACACCATCTCCTACGATGTTCCGCGTTGCGCAACCAACGGAGGCGAGATGACATTTCCGTCGGGCTACACGCCCCACATGTTTGCCGTAACGGCCTCGTCGGCCACCTCCACGCTCGAGATTCGAGTCACCGACCGTTTCGGCACCCCGTATACCGAAACTATGAAACGGCCCAAGACCTTCTCGACCGACCTGAACGAATAAACCCAAAAACCTCAGACAATGAACCGATACATTCAGAAATGGTTATGGATATTCGCCTGTACCGCGGCCCTGCTGGCCGGAGCGTGCAGCGACGACGACACCGACGACGGACCGACGACGGTCGTTCCGCCGACCTTGGAGATCACGGGCATTCCCGATACCGGGATGCACTTCCTCTACTACGCTATCCCTCCGCAGACCTTCACCATGAAGGTCGATGCGCCGTGGGAGATCACCAAGACCGCCGGCTGGTTCGTCGTAACCCCCAAGCAAGGCAAGGCCGGGGAGGCGATCGAGATCACCGTGACCGGCGATTTCAACGACGGCGACACCCGCAAGGGGCAATTCACCATCCGCGCCAACAGCGGTAACAACCTGCATCCCTGCTACACGGAAAAGACCGTCGAGCTCTCGCAGGACGCCTGCAACCAAGCCGGCATTACCATTGAGGGACTTACCGGCGAGGATGCTGTTGCCTTCCCCGCAGAACAGAGCGAACCGCTGACACTAAAAGTCACGGCCACCTACGACTGGACGATGACCGTGAGCGACGAATCGTGGGTGACGGTATCGCCCAAAAAAGGCGCTGCCGGACAAGCTGTGGACGTTGTGCTCACCCCCACGCCCAATACCAAATTCGAGACCCACACCTCGCAGCTCACCATTACGGCGGGCGATCCGGACTATCCGGAAAACAGCGCCGAACGAATCGTCACGCTGACCCAGTATCCGCCGGCCGACTCGCACGAAACGGGCTACGTCTTCTTCGAGGACGATTTCGCATGGGTGACGGAGAACTGGGTGGAACCCTATTCGAAATACGGCTGGCCGGGCGTTAAGACCGACGGCGTGAACAACAACGAGTTCGGGCTCACCAACGCCAAGATCAAGCCCGTGGCCGACGAAAAGGGCTACACCTATTCCGCTTCGGTCTACGCCCGTTACGAAGGCTCCGTCAAACTGGGCAAGACCAACCAATGCGGGTTCCTGCAAACTCCCGCGCTGTCGAAAATCGACGCCGGCAAGAGCGCCACAGTGCTCGTATCGTTCTACGGAGCCCTCTACGCCTCGGCCTCGGGGAACGCAGACTCCGCCAAACCGGCGTTCCCGATCTCGATAGAGGGAGGCGGAACGATCGGAAACGGTTCGGAAACCGAAACGGCGATCGTCATGGACAACCACTTCTGCTGGACCCAGTATTCGTTCGTCATCCGGGGCGCCACTTCGAAGACCCGGATCAAGTTCGGCGACGAAGACACGAAAACCTACCGCATCCACCTCGACAATTTCCGCGTGGAAAAGGCGGAAACCGATGCCGAAGCGCCCGAACCACAGCCCGTCACGATCCCGCTGGATGTCCGGATCACACCGCAGAGCTTCGGGGAGATTCCCGCCGAAGGCGACGACATGGCATGCTCGATCCACATCAACCGGGCGTGGTCGGCCGCGTCCGACAGCGAATGGCTGACGATCGAAAAGGTGAACTGCGGCACGGCGGCGAACGGCGCGACGCTGGCTGCGGACAAACGCTCGGTAACAGTGCTGGGAACATGGCTGCCGTACAACGACATCGTGCTGAAAGCCGCGCCCAACACGGCCGGCGAAGCCCGTACCGCCACGCTGACGCTGACGATCGATGGCGAATCAACTCCGCTGACGATGAGCGTCACGCAGGCCGGCGTAGCAGCCGGAACGCCGCGCATCACGGTAACCGGGCTCGACGACCATACGGTTCCCGCGTTCGCATCCGATGCGGCAGAACCCCGGACATTTACCGTCAACGCGACCTATGACTGGACGATCTCCGTTCCCGAAGGCGACATGTGGTACACCGTATCACCCCTGCAAGGTACGGCGAACAACGACATCGAAGTCACGGTGACGCCGACCCCCAATCCGGGCGCTACCCGCGGCGGAACGTTCACCATCGTATCGAAAAATGGCAGTCTGGAAACTGAACAACCCATCACCGTAAGTCAGGAAGCCAGCGCGAATGTTTTTAGCGGGCTCCCTGCCAGTTGGACTTTCGACACAGCCGCAAAACTCACCGCCGACCTGAAGTACCCCGCTGACGAAACGGGCAGCACAGCCCTGTTCGCCTACGACCGCAAGGGGCTAGCATCCGACGAAAACGGCGTCGTCTCGATCTCCGGCAGCTACCTCAAACTCGCCGGCGTACCCTGCGGCTCGATGGCCGTCTACACCGTTCCGGTGAAGAACTTTGCAGCCGGCACGAAGATCAAATACGCGACGCGCACCTACTCCTCCGGTTCGGGCGCCAAGTACTTCGCCGTGGAGTACTCGACCGACGGAACGAACTGGACCCCCTTCGACGGATTCAGGGACAAGGAACGGACGGAACTGCCCGCCGGATCGGAAATCGCAGGACAGGACGGATTCGTCGAAGTCTCCTACTCGTATGCGAACCCGGTGACCACACAGACCGATTTTGCCTTCACGGCGACCGTTCCCACGGCCATCCCCGACGGCACGCTCTATGTGCGGACCCGCATTTCCGAACCCTACACGGCGGACTTAAAGAAAAACTTCGCCGTAAACACCACGACCACAGCCAATACGCGTGTCTACACGGTAGCCATTGAGGTCGCAGCCGAATAAACCGACGGTCCGGCCGGCGTCATCCGACCCGGCCGGCCACTAAAACGAAACCCAAAAACGAATAACAGATATGTTTGCCAAACAATACATACGCACGCTGTTCTCGGCAATCGCCTTGCTTCTGGGGACCCTGTCAGCACAGGCCCAGAGCCGCAGCGTCACCGGCACCGTGTTCAACGACGACGGGAAAACTCCGCTGGTAGGATGCACCATCATCGTTCAGGGTACCACTACCGGTACTACGACGGAAGCCAACGGCAGTTACTCGATCAAAGTCAACGGCAACGACGCCGTTCTCGTCTTCCAGTCGCTGGGTTATGAAACCCAAACTATCCCTGTCGGCAGCCGTACGACGATCAACGTCACCCTGAAAGAGTCCGCCACCAAGATCGCCGACGTCGTAGTGACGGCGCTGGGCCTGACCCGCGAAGAAAAATCGCTGGGATACGCCGTATCGAAGGTATCGAGCGATGCCATCAACGCTTCGGTGGCTTCCAACTGGATCGCCAACATGAACGGCAAAGTAGCCGGTCTTTCCATGACCTCGGCAGGCACGGGCCCCGGCGGCACGATGCGCGTCACCCTGCGCGGTGATGCCTCGCTCAACTACGGCAGCAACGAAGCGCTGTTTGTCGTCGACGGCGTGCCCATCCTCAGCGGAAGCACGGCGACCACCTCCGACACCAACTACGCCAACGGCGATGCCCCGGTGGACTTCGGCAACGCCGTGGCCGACCTCAATCCGGACGACATCGAAAGTGTCTCGGTGCTGAAAGGCCCCTCGGCCACGGCCCTCTACGGATCGCGGGCCGCCAACGGAGCTATTGTCATCACCACCAAATCAGGCCGCACCGACAAGGGTTGGGGCGTAACCTACAACGGTTCGGTATCGTTCGAACGCGCGGGATTCTGGCCCGACTTTCAAGATGAATACGGCGTTTCAGCCGTCACTACGTCACAGACCAACCGCCATGTATCGGCATGGGGACTTCCGGGCTCGATGACTCTGGATGGCCAGCCGGTGAAATTGCAGATTTCGCGCTATGCTTTCGGCGAGAAGTTCGACGCCTCGCAGAAGCGCTATCTCTACCTCTCGAAAAACTGGGAGACCGGAGAATTCACACCTCTGCCGTGGGTATATGCCGATGACTGGTACACGGGTATTTTCGAGACCGGCGTGACCTACACCAACTCCGTATCGGTCGAGGGATCGTCGGGGAAAGGTACCAGCGCCCGTTTCTCGTTCACCGACTCGCGCAACGAATGGATACTGCCCAACACGGGGTATAATCGCCAAGCTTATGCGCTGACGTTGAACCAGAAACTCAGCAAACATCTCGATCTCTCGGTGAAAGCGACCTTCTCCCGTCGGCAGTCAGACAATATGCCGGTAGCTGGTTACGATGAATCGTCGGCCATGTATGGTCTGATGTGGGGCTACAATGTCAACCCCATGCGGGCTTATCATGACGAGTATTTCCAAGGCCGTTACACCCGCGAGAACTACGATCTCGGCGCCATGTCGGCGACCGACCCCTACAACGTTCAGAGCTCGCTGGTCTACAACTCGCTCGGCGGCCACAACCCCTACCGGGTGCTTTACGAAGAGCTTAACACGCTCGTCCGCAACCGCGTTTACGGCAACGTCGCCCTCACAGCGCACCTTCTCCCGGGACTGGACCTCACGCTGCGCGGAGGTATGGACATGAACAACGACTTCCGCACCCAACGCAAACCCAAGATGACCGCCGACTATCTGAACGGCATGTACCGCGAACAGACCGTGCGCGAATACGAATTCAACATCGACTTCCTGCTCAAATACCAGCGGGCATTCCTCAACGACCGGCTGACGCTCTCGGCAGCCGTAGGCGGCAACGAGATGCGTTACAGCTATGCCACAACCAAGATTTCGGCCCCTGAGCTGGAGATCGACGGCGTATACAAACTCAAGAACTCGGCCGTGACCCTCGTCACCGACGCGAGCCGCCGGGAAAAAGGCGTGCACAGCATCTACGAATTTGTCAACCTCGGTTGGGACGACACCTATTTCCTCGACATCACCTGCCGTACGGACTGGTCCTCGACGCTCCACCCGACCAAATGGAGCTACACCTACCCGTCGGTCAGCGCCAGTGTCCTGCTCGACAAGGCGCTTAAAATCAACACGCCCTATGTGAACATGCTGAAAGTCCGCGCTTCGTGGGCCAACGTCGGCAACGATACGTCGCCCTACTCGCTCTACGACGCCTACTCCAAAACTTCGCTGCCGGGCGGATTCACCCTACCCAGCACGCTGAAGGACGCCTACATCAATCCGGAGAACGTGGAGAGCTGGGAAGTCGGATTCGAGGGCAAATTCCTCAGCAACCGGCTCAATTTCGACGTCGCACTCTACAAAAACACCACCACCGACCAGATTCTCGGCGTGTCGCAGAGCTCCGAAACGGGCGCCACGAAGGTCATGATGAACGCCGGACGTGTGGAAAACAAAGGTATCGAGATCTCGTTCCGCCTGCGCCCCGTGCAGACCCGCGACCTGCTGTGGGAGATCAACGGCAACTGGGCCCGCAACAAGAACAAGCTGTGCGAACTGAACGACGGATGGGACCCCTCGACGCCGTTGCAGACTTCGATGGGCGTCACCATCGGCAGCCGCACCTTCGTCTACTCGTACATCGGCGAGGAGATGCACTGGATTTACGGCCGCGACTATGTTCGCGCTCCGCAAGGCTCCACCTGCACCGACGAAAACGGCACGGTGATCGACTGTTCGGGGATGCCGCTCATCGATCCGCAGACGGGTTATCCCTCGCTGATCGAAGATCCCAACCAGCGGATTGCCAAGGTGAATCCCGACTGGAAGGCGGGTTTCGGAACCTCGGTACGTTACAAGAACCTCTCGTTCTCAGCACAGTTCACGGCCCAGATGGGCGGTAATTCGTTCTCCGTAACGAATTTCGGACTCTCCTATCAAGGCAAATTGAAAAATTCGCTGCCCGGTCGTGAGGACGGATTGGTACTCAAGGGTGTGAATGCCGTTGACAACGGCGACGGCACGATCTCGTACCGGAAGAACAACACCATCACCGAGAACGTCTACATTTACTACAACAAGTACCAGTGGGTGCGCGACAATACGAAAGCCAACACGTTCAGTACGGATTTCCTCAAACTCAAAGAGGTTCGCCTTGATTACAGATTCCCGGAAAGATGGATGCAGAAAACCAAGTTCCTGCGAAGCGCTTCGATCGGCGTTTTTGCTACCAACCTCTTCTGCATTACCAACTGGCCGCAGTACGATCCCGAAGCCGCCGGCGTGGTCAGCGGTTCCAATATTTACGGCGGAATCGAAACCGGGTCCTTCCCGATGACCCGCACCTACGGATTCAATATCAAACTCCAGTTCTAAAAACGCAGAGCCATGAAATATACCAAATATCTCGCAATCATTCTCGCTGCTGTGCTCTCCGCAGCCGGATGTACGGGGGAATTCGAGGATATCAACTCCGACCCCAACAACATCATCGTCGGCGACATCGAACCGGCCAACATGCTGGAGCCTCTCCTGATGAACGGAGCCAACGCGCTTATATACAACACCTACTACTACTGCAATGAGATTTCGCAGGTGACCGTGGCCAGCGCCTCGAACGTCCGCGACGAACATCGCTATAATATCTCCAACAGCAACTACAGCACCATCTGGAACCTCGGATTCAATTGGGCCAAGAATGCCAAGCACATGCACGACCTGGCCGTGAACAACGGCGACGTCAACTACCAAGCGATCGGGCTGACACTGAAAGTCTATTACCTGCAACTCGTAACCGATGTTTTCGGCGGCATTCCCTATCAGGAGGCGCTTCAGGGCGACTCGGGGCTTCTCAAACCGCGCGTCGAGACCCAGAAGGAGGTTTATGAGGGGATGATCGCAGATCTCGAGCGCGCCAACTCGCTCTACAACACGTCGGTCGTACTGCCCAAAAAAGAGAAGGACGCAATGTTCCAAGGCGACATCCTGAAATGGAAAAAATTCACCAATTCGCTGTTGCTGCGCGTCCTGATGCGGGTGAGCGGACGGAGCGACGAATTTTCACCCACGATCGCCCAGCGCATCCGCACCATCGTCGCTGATCCGGCGACCTATCCCGTGCTCTCCTCGAACGATGATAACGCACTGGTCAAGTATGCCGGCACGGATACCTACAACCGCAACGAGTTCAACACCAATTCCTACGGCACGGAGAATGGATTTTCGGGCGATCACCATGTCGCGGAACAGATCATCAAAATGACGGTCGATGAGGAGACCAACACCGAATTTGATCCACGCCTGCGCATCTGGGCCAAACCGCGCGCCGCCAACGGCTATGCATGGAAAGGCGCCGTTTCGGGGTGTTCGATCGACTACGGCAACAGCAACAAGCAGTACGAAACCTTCATGCACTATGAAACGCTCGTGCGGGACAACAATCCCAACTGCCTGATGGACTACGCCGAAATACTCTTCATCAAGGCCGAAGCGGCATTCCACGGCTGGATCGACGGATCGGCGAAGGAGTATTACGAACAGGCGCTCACGGCCTCGTGCCAGAAATGGGCCGCCTACGGGCAGTATGCCGCATTCCCCGACAAGGAGGGTAATACCGCCCCCGTCATCATCACCTCGGCCGACATCCAAGAATTCATGGACAACGAAAACGTCGCCTACGACGGTACGCTGCAACGCATCGCCGAGCAGAAATGGCTGTCGCTGTTCTGGGTCTGCGGATTCGAGATGTATAACGAAATGCGCCGCACGGGCTATCCGGAAGTGGTGATCGGCAAGGCCGCCCGGGAATACGGTTACACCAAGGGGCTGTTCATCGCCCGCTGGGGATACCCCACCATTGCCATGGCCAACAACAACGCGAATTACATGGCGGCATTGGCAGCCATGGGCGGCACGGAGAACAACAAGGTGCTCCCCGTATGGTGGAGTGGTCAGGCCGTGGCACGCGATGCCGGAACCCCGTGGGAACACTCTTTCCGCAAGTTGATTTACGGAGATAAATAACTGCAAAAACGACTCAGCACATGAAACGTTACAACCTATTCCGACACATAATGCGTGCGGCAGCGGCAATGGCCCTGCTGATCCCCGCCGCCGCACTGAACTCCTGCAACGACGACGATGAGGCGGTCGGCGGCTCTTACCTGCGGATCGAAAATCCCATGGTCGGCAGCAACACCAAGGAGGTCACCCGCGTTCCTTCCTACTCGGAGCTGGGATGCGAGATCGCCCCGATCCTCGCATCGAAGAAATTCTCCGACTCGCCCGACTCGCTGCAGGCGCACACCGTATCGCTCATCAGCTACGACATCCGCTCGAACCGCGACTGGACGGTAGTCGTCGAAGGCGACAATGCCGAATGGCTGCGCGTCAATCCTTCGACCGACGGCAGCGGCGACGGCCGCATCTTCCTCACGGCCACGAACAACTATTCGACCCAAGCCCGCTCGACGACCCTCTATATCCGGTATGCCGACGGATCGTACAGCGATGCGTCGCTGGCCGTGACCCAAGCCGCGAACACCCCCTATTTCATCACGCGCGTAAACGGCACCGACGCCGGGCAGATCACCGTCAAGCAGGCCGCCGCCACCTATAAAATCAGCATCCTGTCGAATATCGACTACTTCTATTCGACGGAAGGGGATTTCTTCCGGCTGACGGAAACCGGCAACGGGCTCTTCACGCTGGAGGTGGACGCCTATCCCGAAAATGCGCAGGAACTCGAACGCAGCGGCTCGATCGACTTTAAGGGCGCCGGCGAATACGCTTCGGTGACGGGCCGGATCGTCATCCTGCAAACCATTCGTCCGGAAATCGCCGCCGAGGGGCTGACCAACAACACGATCAGCTTCAAGGCCGAGGACAAGGCCGCCGTCTCGTTCACCGTTTCGGCGAACTACGACTGGAGCATCGAAGTGCCGGAAAAGGACGACTGGTATACGGTAACCCCGCTCAAAGGCATGGCCAACGAGAGCGTCACCGTCCTCGTCACCCCGACGGAAAACACGGACGACAAGGCCCGCAACGGTAAATTTACCATCACCACCGAGGAAAAGATGGGCGAAAAAGCCTCGCTCGCCGTCACCGTCAAACAGACGAGCGGCAGCGGCGGCAGTGGCATGACGGGACTCGACGCCCCGGTAAGCTGGCTCTTCTCGGCGGCCAACATGGCCAACTACACCGACGCGTTCGTGAAAAGTAACCTCCTGCCGGCCAACGAGGGCACGGGCTATATCTCCTACACGCACACCTATTCTGACCAGACCGGTATCGACGATCCCGACTGCGCCCGCTTCATCGGCTCTACGGGGCAACCCTACATCACAGGGGCATGGCCGGGCGACTACTGGCTCTTCCAAGTTCCCGTCACCAAGTTCGAAGCCGGGACAAAAGTCCGTTTCAGCGGTCTCACCCGGACCTCGGCCACGGGACAGAACTACTGGCTGATGGAGTTCTGCGACGGAACCGGCGACAACGACTGGAAACCGGTCATTGCAACGCAGACCGCGACGGTGAACGGCGAGGAGATCACCTATACCCACTCCATCCCATCGAGCAACATCACCATCGACGTCACGGTGACCTACACCAAAGCCATCACCAAGGGTGATGTACAGTTCCGCATGACCTGCGTGGCAAACTGGAAGACAGATGGCTCCGGAGCTCTAGGCAACCCCAATGGCGGCACGATCCGCTGGGCAAGCACCGAAGGCACTAACTATACAGACAGTCCGAGGATCGAGGTCGTAGACTGACCCCGAACCCGGAATGCAAAAACCCCGGACTTTTTCGCAAAGTCCGGGGTTTTATTCGAAGGATACGCGGCAGGTGCGCCGCAGTCATCGGAAATCAGTTGATATTGCGGCGGTCGGGTTCATGGTCGGGCGAAGCCGCCTCCATGTCGATCTGCAACTTGACCATGTTGATGGCCGTGGCAGCCGCTTCGTCACCCTTGTTGCCGTGGCGGCCGCCGCAGCGGTCGAGGGCCTGCTGCATGTCGTTGACCGTCAGCACGCCGAAGGCAATGGGCATGTTCCACTGGATCTGCAACTGCGTGATGCCCTGCGTCACGCCCTGACAGATGAAGTCGAAATGGCGCGTGTCGCCCTGAATAACGCATCCGAGGGCGATAACGGCGTCGACATCGGTGTATTCCGCGAAGAACTGGACGCCGAGCGAGAGCTCGAACGTGCCGGGAACATACTTGATCTGGATGTTCATGTCGGGGCATCCCGCGGCACGCAGCGTACGCACGGCCCCCTCCAGCAACGCTTCGGTGACCTCGCGGTTCCACTCGGCCACGACGATACCGAACCGCATGTCCGCGGCCGAAGGCAGGGGTGAGTCGAATTTGGAAAGATTGTGATTCTTGGTCGCCATCGTCTTCCTCCGCTTATTTTACGCTGCCGAGCAGTTTTTCAGCCTCCCGGGCCTCCATCGAGGCGGGGTACGAGGTCAGGATCCGCTCGTAGAAAGCCGCGGCCTTCTGTGCATTGCCCATGGCCTGCTCGGCAAGGCCCGCCTTGCGCAGGTACATCGGGGCCGTCAGGTTGTTGTCGGCGGCCTTCACGGCCTTCTCGTAGAACTTCACAGCCTTGGCATAGTCCTGCTGATCGACGGCGATGTCGCCCTGCAAACCGTAGTTCTGCGCGTTGATAAGCGCTCCGGGGATGCCTTTCAGGTGGGAGAACTTGGCGAGGTATTTCGCGGCGTTCTCCAGATCGCCCGTGCGCAGGTAGCAGATACCCGCATAGTGCTTGGCCAGATTGCCCGAGGGCGTGGAACCGTATTTGTCGACCACGTCGAGGAAACCCGCACCGTTGGCGTCGCCCAGCAGCGCCAGCTCGAAATCGGGGTTCTCACCTTCGAAACGTACCTGTGCTTCGGAGATCATCTCGGCGGCCTTATCGATGCGCGGCTGAACGATCAGCGCGCGGTAGCCGAAAACGAGGGCGGCGAGAACGAGCAGGCCGAGGAAGATATACCCCATCATCCGGCCGTTCTTCTCGAAAAAGAGCTCCGTTCTGTTCATTGCTTCGCCGAGGGTTTCCTGTTCGGCGACGTTCTGCTTTGCCATATTACTTATTGAGTTTTAGTTTATAATTCGCATAGTAGATGGCAAAGATACAAAACTATTCACAATGTGCAATGTCGTGTCGGGATTTTTTGTACTTTTGTCCTATGCATCTGAAGAAAATAGCGCTGCTGAATTTCAAAAACATGACCCAAGAGGAGCTCGCGCTCTGCCCTGGCATCAACTGTCTGGTGGGAGACAACGGCGCGGGCAAGACCAACGTCGTGGATGCGGTCTACTACCTGTCGATGTGCAAGTCGTCGCTGCAAATGACCGACACGCAGAGCATCCGCCACGGGGCCGATTTCTTCCTCGTGGAGGGGCAGTACGCCACCGACGCGGGCAAGAGCGAGGGCGTGGTGTGCTCATTTTCGCGCAAGGGCGGCAAGGTCCTCAAGCGCAACGGCAAGGAGTACGACCGGCTGTCGGATCATGTGGGGCTGATCCCCGCGGTGATCGTCTCGCCGGCGGACAGCGCGCTGATCTCGGACGCCGCAGACGAGCGGCGCCGCTACCTCAACGCCTTCATTTCGCAGTTGGACCGCGCCTACCTCAACTCGGTGATGCGCTACAACACCGTGCTGGCCGAACGCAACCGCCTGTTGAAAACCCACCCCGACGAAACGATGCTCCAGATTTACGACATGCAGTTGTGCGAGCACGGCAAGGCCATCCACGCCCGCCGGCAGGAGTTCGCCGAGCGGTTGCAGCCCGTGGCGGCGGAGTATTACCGCATCCTTTCGGGCGACCGCGAGCAGGTCGAACTCCACTACAAGTCGGAACTGAACGAACGGCCTTTCGAGGAGGTGCTGCTGGCCGCCCGGCAGAAAGACCTCGTCAACGAATTTACCACCGCAGGTATTCAC
Organism: Alistipes provencensis; assembly: GCF_900083545.1. Lineage (NCBI taxonomy): Bacteria > Pseudomonadati > Bacteroidota > Bacteroidia > Bacteroidales > Rikenellaceae > Alistipes > Alistipes provencensis. The sequence goes on from NZ_LT559262.1 coordinate 653,128, forward strand.
CGCGACGATCTGGTGCTCCGGATCGGCGGTTACCCCCTGCGCAAATACGGTTCGCAGGGACAGCAGAAATCGTTCCTTATCGCCCTCAAACTGGCGCAGTACACCATCGTCGCCGAAGCGAAGGGCGAACGCCCCATCCTGCTGCTGGACGACCTGTTCGACAAGCTGGACGCCGGGCGCGTCGAACAACTGATCCGGCTGGTTTCGGACGACGCCTTCGGACAGATACTGATTACCGACTGCAACCCCACGCGCCTGAAAACGATCCTCGACAAGGCGGGCGGCGACTACACCCTCTTCTCGGTGGCCGACGGCACCGTGACGCAGGAGCGGACGGCCGCGGAACCCAACGACCCGGAATCATGAGACGGACCAAAACGATGCTGATGGGCGACCTGCTGGAAGAGTTTTTCAAACGCCCCTATATCGCCGCCAAGGTCGCCGAGGGCAAACTGCCCGACACATGGCGCGCGGTCGTCGGCGACCGCGCCGCGGAGGTCACCACCGAGCTGCGGCTCGAAAAGCACATCCTCTATGTGCGCATCCAGTCGAGCGTGCTGCGCTCGGAACTCTTCTACCAGCGCGAGGCGCTCCGGGAGGAGATCAACCGCCGCTCGGGGGTCCGGCTGGTCAATGCCGTAATCATCCGCTAAAACCCTACTGAAAATAAAAGATGCCCCTCTCGGAGGGGCATCTTCATTTATGGACCGTTCCGGAGCTATTTGATGATCACGGCGCGGTTGGCCTTCTGGTTGTTCTTGTAGATATCCTGCTCGTTGCCCTTGCCTTCGTAGGTCAACTGCTTGGGGTTCACGCCGCACTTCACGAGGAAGTCGTAGACGTTCTTGGCCCGGTTGTCGGCGACGCGGCGGTTGCCGGCGGAGGTGCCCGTCTGCTGGTCGGCATGGCCCACGATGGTGTAAACGCGGTCCTTCGGGCCGTCCTTGATGACGTCGGCCATCAGCTCGAGACGGGTCTTGTCCTTGCTCGTGAGCTTCGACATGCTGTAGTCGTAGAAGACGATCGAATAGGGGCTCAGCGTGTTGGCGTTCCGGGCTGCGGCTGCGGCATCGGCGGCAGCCTTGGCAGCGGCGGCGTCCGCAGCGGCCTTGGGGCCTTGGCGGCGGCAGCGGCAGCCTCGGCATCCTCAAGCTGCTGCGCGAGCTGGGCATTCTGCGCCTCGAGGGCGGCCGATGCGGCCATGCTTGCAGCCACGGCATCTTGGAAAGCCTGAATATCGGCGGCCGTATAGCCCGGCACGCCGCGCTGCCAGCCGCGCTGGTTGAAGCGGTAGGTCAGGCCGGCCGTAGCCGAAAGTCCGACGAGATACTGCCCGTTCATCTGCGCGGGGCAGAGTTCCGATTTGCTGAGCAGGCCTTTGAGCTCGATGTTGAAATCGAACGCCGGCGAGAGGCGGAACTTGCTGAGCAGGCCATACGAAAAGGCCAATTCCTGATTGGTACTGGCGCCGTAATCGCGCTGGCTCTTGTCCGTAAAGTTCGAGGCCATGTAGCCGAATCCGACGAACGGCACGGCATACCATGCACGGTCCTCCCGGTAGCCGCCGATCCAGTTCGAGACATTGAGCATCAGGTCCGTGTGGACGAACATGTACGGCCACTCCATCTTACCCATTTCGACGTCGTAGTTGTTGAACCAGCCGCCCTGCAACTGTGCCCGGAGACCGACGACGGGATGCACCCACTTCGTGAGTGAGAAGTTGCCCTCGAAACCGATGCGGTCGCCCAAGGATTTGAGGTTGCTGCCGTTGCTGAAAGCCGTACCGGCTCCCGCGCCGACCGAGATTTCCCAGTTGTCCCAGAATCCGTTGGAAACGAACCCCGAGAAACTCGGCTTCTTAGGTGTGTCTTGCGCCCACGCGGCCGAGGCAAAGGCCGCGATCAGGAAAGTTAGAAAAATTCTCTTCATAGTGTACTCTTATTTAAGGTAATACATTTCGAGTTTCGGACGTAAATGTACATCATTTATCGCAAAAACCGTTCACTTTCAGCAAAAAAGTACACACAAAGAGCGTTTTCAGACCCAAAAGACCGGAAAAGCAATCTTTTCCGGCCTTTTAAGAATATCGAATCAGACGTTTAACGCTACATCATCCGCACTTGGAATAGCCGCACGACATACAGGTCAGACACCCGTTCTGGTAGGCCATGTTCTCCTGTCCGCAGCTCGGGCATTTGCCCTTGGATTTCGTGCCGTCGACGATATACTGTTTCAGCGCGCGGCAGACACCCGTCTTCCAAGTGTTGATCGACTCGCTGTCCAGATGCAGGGACTCGATCAGCGACACGGTCTTCTCGATGGGCATACCGTGGCGCAGCACGCCCGAGATCAGCTTCGCATAGTTCCAGAACTCCTCGTTGAACAGGCGCGAAATGCCGCCGATGGTGTTCGTATAGCCGTAACGGTCGGTGTACTGGAAGTCGTAGCGTTTCGTGCCGTCCTCCTCGCGCACTTTTATAATAAAGCCTTTCTTGATCTTCGGCGGGATATACATGGCATCCTCCTCGATCTTACCCGTGAAGACCTCGTAGGGACGCCCGTCCTGCAGGCCCACGAAAGCGATCCAGTCCTCCGTGCCGTTCTTGAACCGCACGATGTCGGCGGGAATGGACTTCGGACGCTTCTGCACCTCGCCGGGATGCTCCTCGCACTTCTTCTTGTTCTTGGAGTTCTTCTCCAGCAGCACGCCGTCGCGGCAGCCGTCGCGGTAGACCGTGACGCCCTTGCAGCCGCACTCCCACGCCGTGCGGTAAACATCGGCCACCAACGCCTCCGAGACGTTGTTCGGCAGATTCACCGTCACCGAGATCGAGTGGTCGACCCACTTCTGGATGGCGCCCTGCATCTTCACCTTGGCCACCCAGTCGATGTCGTTGGCCGTGGCGCCGTGGTAAGGCGACGCAGCGACCCACTTGTCCAGCTCGGCGTCGGAAATCGTCGAGAGTTTCGACGTATCGTATCCGTTCGCCTCCAGCCACTTGACGAAATTGTGGTGGTAGACGTTGTACTCCTGAAACTTTTCGCCCGTTTCGTCCTCGTAGTCGACATGGGTGTCCACATCCGAGGGGTTGATCTTGCGGCGGCGTTTGTAGACCGTGCGGAACACCGGCTCGATGCCCGACGTGGTCTGCGACATGAGCGACGTGGTGCCCGTCGGGGCGATGGTCAGCATGGCGATGTTGCGGCGGCCGACCTTCGTCATCTCCTCATAGAGCGCCGGATCGGCTTCGCGGATGCGGGCGATCATCGGGTTGTTCGCCTCCTTGGCGGCGTCGTAGAGCGGGAAGGCTCCGCGCTCGGCGGCCATCTTCACCGAGGCCCCGTAAGCCGCCAGCGCGAGGGCTTTCTGCACCTCGACGGCGAAATCCGTAGCCTCCTGCGTCCCGTAGCGCAGCCCCAGAGCGGCGAGCATGTCGCCCTCGGCCGTGATGCCGAGGCCCGTGCGGCGACCCTTTTGGGCCATCTCGCGGATCTTCTTCCACAGCTCCAGCTCCACGCGGCGCACGTCCATATCCTCGGGGTCGTCGGCGATCTTCTCGATAATCAGCTCGACTTTCTCCAACTCAAGGTCGATGATGTCGTCCATCATGTGCATCGCCTTGTAGACGTGGCTGCGGAATTTGTCGAAATCGAACTTCGCATCGGCCTTGAAGGGATTCTCCACATAGCTCAGCAGGTTCATGGCCAACAGGCGGCACGAGTCGTAGGGGCAGAGCGGAATCTCGCCGCAGGGGTTGGTCGAAACCGTCGTGAAGCCCTCGTCGGCATAGCAGTCGGGAATACTCTCGCGGATGATCGTATCCCAGAACAGCACGCCCGGTTCGGCCGATTTCCACGCGTTGTGGATGATCTTCTCCCAGAGTTTCTTGGCGTCGATATCCTGTTCGTACTTGGGAGCGTCCGACTTGATCGGGAACTGCTGGTGGTATTTCTTGCCGGCGAGCGCCGCACGCATGAATTCGTCGTCGATCTTGATCGAGACGTTGGCGCCCGTCACCTTGCCCGTGTCGACCTTGGCGTCGATGAACCGCTCGGCGTCGGGATGCTTGATCGACAGCGACAGCATCAGCGCACCGCGCCGGCCGTCCTGCGCCACCTCGCGCGTGGAGTTCGAATAACGCTCCATGAAGGGCACGATACCCGTCGACGTGAGCGCCGAGTTGAGCACCGGGCTGCCCGTGGGACGGATGTGCGAAAGGTCGTGACCCACGCCGCCGCGCCGTTTCATCAGTTGCACCTGCTCCTCGTCCATGCGGAAGATGCCGCCGTAGGAGTCGGCGGGATTCTTGTGGCCGATCACGAAACAATTCGACAGCGACGCCACCTGAAAATTGTTGCCGATGCCGGTCATCGGTCCGCCCTGCGGAATGACATAGCGGAAATGGTCGAGCAGCTCGAACGCCTCCTCCTTCGACAGCGGATTGGGGTATTTTTTCTCGATACGGGCGATCTCGCCGGCGATGCGTTCGTGCATCTCGCGCGGCGATTTCTCGTAAATGTTTCCGAAAGAGTCCTTGAGGGCGTACTTGCTGACCCACACCGTGGCGGCAAGATCGTCTCCGTCGAAATAGACTTTCGACTCGGCAACCGCGTCGTTGTAATTGACCTTCTGCGGAGCCTCAGCTTTGGTGGCTTTTGACATAACTACTTTATTCTTATCTATTATCTCGATTTTCAGCGTCCCGGCCGGGGAACCCCGGTTTTACAAAATTGCGGCTTTTCCCAATAAAAAACCAACGGCAGGGACCTATTTTATCCACAAATTATTTACAAAAGACAAAAAGGCGCGCCCCAGGCATCCGGGACGCACCTTCGGATTGTCCGCGGAAGCTATTTCACCGCCACGGCGTCGATCTCGACCAGCGCGCCCATCGGCAGCGCCGCGACCTCGTAGCACATGCGCGCGGGCATCTCCGCCGTGAAGAACTCGGCATAGACGGCGTTCATGGCGGCGAAATCACCGATGGACTGCAACAGGACAGTGGTTTTCACCACGTCGGAATAATCGTATCCCCCTTCGCGGAGGATATGGCCGAGGTTGGTGAGCGACCGGCGCGTCTGGGCTTCGATGCCTTCGGCCATCCGGCCCGTTGCGGCGTCGATCGGGAGCTGTCCCGAGACATAGAGCGCGCCGCCGGCCTCCACGGCCTGTGAATAGGGTCCCACGGCTTTGGGCGCATGGGGCGATGCGATGATATTTTTCATACGGTATAAAGGTTTAAAAGCCGGGCAGACGCAAAACCGGACCGCATCCGGCCCCACAGCGTTCCCCGACCCATAAAAGTGTCGTTGCGACACCAAAGATACGATTAATTCCCTATATTTGCAGTAACGAACAAACGAAAATCAGATGAAGATTTTACTCAGAATTGCGGTTGTCGCTGTCGCCGGGACACTTATCGCCGGTTGCTGCAACTGCCGCGCCTACCAGAAAAAGACCCGCCGCCCGCTCGTGGGCACCCAGTGGCAGTTGATCCAGCTCGGCGGAGAGACCGTCAGCCCCGAAAAGGACAAATTCACCCTCACGCTGCTGGCCGAAGGCAACCGCCTGACGGGCGTCGGAGCCT